>DATBJG010000469.1:0-1551 GCA_036556585.1 Vicinamibacterales bacterium | reverse complement strand
TTCCGGAACGCGAGGCGATCAGGATCGCCGACGGCTTCGGCTTCCATCCTTCGATGGTTGGCTTCGAGCGACTCTACAAGGACGGATCGCTCGCCGTCGTTCACGGCTGCGGCTACGACCATCCGAGCCTGTCGCATTTCTCGTCAATGGGCTTCTGGCACACGGGCGTGCCGAACGGTGGTGAGTCACTCGGGTGGCTCGGCCGCGTTGCCGACGAAACGCTCGATGCGAGTCAGCGCAATCTGATCGTCAATCTGGGCATGTCACAGTCACTGGCCGTGCGCAGCCGCAAGCACTCACCGTTGGTATTCGACGATCCCGCACGCTTCCGTCGTGATGGGAGCGACACCGAGAAGCAGGCGCTCGCTGAATTGAGCCAGACGCGCGCGACGTCGAATGCGACGCTCGACTTCCTCGCGTCCACCGCGCACAACGCAACCGAGAGCTCAGACTTCGTTCGCCGTGCCTCGTCTGCGTATCGCACGCCGGTCGATTACGGGCAGGGCGGTGGCCTGGCGGGGAACCTGCAGCGCGTCGCGGCGCTCATCTCGGCAGAGATGCCGACGCGTCTCTACTACGTGACGTATCAGGGCAACAACTTCGACACCCACGTGCAGCAGGCCGACCTGCACAGCCGCCTCCTGATGTACACCGCCGACGCTGTTCGTGGCTTCATCGAGGACGTGAAACGGCTCGGGCGGGGAGACGATGTTGCGGTGATGATCTTCACGGAGTTCGGCCGGCGCGTCGAGGAAAACGGAAGCCTCGGCACCGATCACGGCACGGCCACCCCGATGTTCATCGTCGGGAAGGGCGTGAAGGGCGGTCTCTACGGTGAGCATCCGAGCCTGACGGATCTCGATGATGGCAACCTGAAGATGACCACCGACTTCCGTCGTGTCTACGCGACGATGATCGATGGGTGGCTCGGATGCACCGAGACGCCGGCGATCCTCAAAGGTCAGTTCGAACCATTGAAGGTGTTTGCATAGATGAAGCTCAGGATTCTTCTTGGCACAGCAGCCGTGATCGCGAGCACGTTGACCCTTTTCGCCCAGGCGCCGCAAGGCGGTGGGGCTGGCGGGCGAGGCGCGGCCGCAGGTCAGACGGTCGAAAAGATTCGGGAGCTCAAACCGAATCTCTATCTGATCACCGGAGCCGGTGCGAACACACTCGTTCGCGTCACGCCCGAGGGTCTCATCGTGGTCGATACGAAGCTCGCCAGCGACGAGAACTACAAGCGGCTGATGGAAGAGATCGGCTCCGTGTCGAAGCTGCCGGTGAAGTACGTGATCAACACGCATCACCATCCGGATCACGTCGGGAACAACCAGAAGTTCATCGACGCCGGAGCGAAGGTCGTCGGACTTGATGCGCTCAAGAAGTACATGACGAGCGATCCGAGGACGAAGGAGATCCCCGGACCGCCGACCGAGACGTTCCCGAAGGACTACGTGCTCCGTTTCGGCGGCGCGGTCGTGGAAGCGCACGCTTACGGCCGTGGGCACACCGGCGATGACACGATGGTGTACTTCCCGGATGCGAAGGTCG
>DATBJG010000468.1:0-9324 GCA_036556585.1 Vicinamibacterales bacterium | reverse complement strand
CTTTGCTGGAGACGGGCGCGACCGCGGTCGATGGGAAACGCGGGCTGCGGCCGTATGTGGCAATGAACCACGCCTCGAAACGCACTTTCCGGGCTGGACGACCGGCCGTGAGCTCGAAGGTCTGTTCGACGCCTCAGATCTACTGGTGGTCCCCAGCGTGTGGCCAGAGCCGTTTGGATTGATTGGTCTTCAGGCTGCCGACCACGGCTTGCCGAGTGTCGGGTTTGCCGTCGGCGGCATACCGGACTGGCTGCGCCCGGGGGTCAATGGTCAGCTTGCGGATGCCAATCCCCCAACCGCCGAAAGCCTGGCTCGCGCCATCATCGAGTGTCTGAAGGATCCCCAGGTCTACGCACGCTTGCGCGACGGCGCCGGGCGTCTGTCCTCTGAGTCTGCATACAAACATCACGTTCGGACGCTGCTCCGTATTTTTGAACAGGTTCTCGAGCCAGGAATGAAAGAAACGGCACACGCAACCGGGACCAGAGGTCATTGAGGTGACTGTCCAGCTGTCTTCTCGGCCACTGCGCGTGTTGTTTTTCGTGGAAGGGTTCACGGACATCCGATTTGTCTCGGGCCTGAGCGAAGTCTGTGAACTGACGATGATGGTTCCTGCGCGACAGTACCGGGAGAGCGACCTGAGCACGCGCGTGAAACAAAGTGGTGCCAAGCTGCGAGTGACAGAGATTCCCGGCGGCCGGATGGCGTTTCAGTTTCGGTCGCTGCGCGCCCTCTGGCGCGCGGTGGGCGATTTTGACGTGATCCTTTCGCAGGAAGTGCTCCGCGGCTCGTTGAACGCCACCTTGGTCGGGCGCCTCCGCGACACGCCGGTCGTGACGTATATGGGCATTTCGCCGCTCGAATATTTCAGGTGTCGTCGCGAACGGCGTCAAATCGGCCCATTGACGAACTGGGCTGGTGAAACCGTCATCCGGACGCTGATGACGGTTAACGGGCGGCTTGCGGCGCGATGTCTCGCGATGGGGCCGTATCTTCGGGACGTTGCCGCACAATCCTGCCCGCGCAGCGAAATTGGCTTGTACTACGGCGTCGACGTCGGTCGATTTCGACCGGCCGACCAACAGGAACGGATTCGGCTGCGGCAACGGCTTGGTTTGCCTGTCGACAAATTTCTGATTGTTTTGTCGAGTCGCATCAGCCATGAAAAAGATCCCGAGACCGTGTTGCGCGCCACAGCTCTCGCCCGTCGCGGGGGTCTCGATGCCGTCCTGCTCAATCTCGGAGGAGGCTACAAGGAGTTTCTCGAGCTTGCCTCAGCGCTGAATCTTCCGGAGCCATCCCAGTGGGTCTTGGGTCGGCCTGCCGTGCATCCCATGACGGAGCTTGCCGACTACTTCCGCGCGGCAGATGCCCTCGCGCTGGCATCGCTGGCCGAAGGAGCGGCGTACTCGACGCTCGAGGCGCTCGCGTGCGAAACGCCGGTGGTGGCAACAGCCGTGGGAGGGATGGCCGTACAACTGGACGGATATGCGCGACTCACGCCCCGACAGGATGTCGAAGCCATGGCCCATGCGTTCTTGCAGCTTGCCGCCGACCCCGACGCCGCGCGCGGGCAGGCGCGTGCCGGCCGTGAGTATGTGCGGCGTGAGTGGAGCAGGGAGAAGGCGTTCGGCGACTTGCGGCGCGTGCTCCAGGATGTCGTGAACGATGCCAATGGCGCACGATCAGGATCCCGGCAAGGCACCCGACAGAACGAGTCGTGACGACAAACTCGCACATCCCGGTGGATTCCACGATTGACTCGGGCTGCTATGCCCGTGAGCAGATTCACAGCCGCGATCGGCTCATTGCCTGGAGCCATCGCCGCCGGTTCAGCACCGCGTTGATGCTCGGCCGTCAGTTTGCAGGCCAGCGACTACTCGACTACGGTTGCGGCGACGGCACCTTCCTCGGTCTGTTGATGAGCGGTTCCGCGAAGCCGTCCGGGGCCATGGGCGCCGAGATCCATCAGGACATGGTCGACGACCTTCGAGTACGGTTTGCCGGTTATGCCGGTCTGAACTTCACACGGACCGATGAGCTCTGTCGGGCTGAAGAGTCCCATCGATACGACGGCATCTTCTGCATGGAAGTCCTTGAACACGTCGTGGACTGGCAGCCGTTGCTGGGAGAGTTCGAACGGTTGCTCAAGCCAGGAGGACGTCTTGTCGTCAGCACCCCTATCGAGATTGGGCTGCCTTTGCTAGTGAAGCAAGCGGTCCGGCGCGTTGCGGGCTGGCGGGGCATCGGCCACTATCCGGGCACCACCGGTTATACGCCGCTCGAACTCGGCAAGAGCGTGCTCGCGTCTTCGACCCAACACATCGAGCGCCCGATATTCACCCGGCCGGACGGAAGTCTCTTCTACGATCACAAGGGATTCAACTGGAAGGTGTTGAAAGTGGCGCTTGCGGACCGCTTCAACGTCGTGCGCACGTTGACCTCACCGGTCAGCTGGCTTGGACCCCAGGCGAGCACGCAGGTCTGGTTCATCGCTCAAACGGAGAGTGCTCGGTGAGGACCACTGGGCCCAGACTCCCACGTGTGGCGATCGTGTCAGATTTGCGCGAGGAGCGCTGGCACAGCATGGATCTGATTGCCGAGATGCTCCTGCTGAACCTGCGCGCGCCTGATTCGAGGCCGATCGAGGCGGTACAACTACGGCCGACCATGGTGAAACGTTTCACCAGAATCCCGTTTGTCGGCCGCCGACGTTCCGTGGAGATGATGGACCGGATCGTCAACCGCGTGTGGGACTATCCCCGGTGGCTGAGGCCGCAGGTCTCCGACTTCGACCTGTTTCACATCATCGACCACAGCTATGCACACCTGGTCACGGTGCTGCCGCCGGGCCGTTCCCTGGTCCTCTGTCACGATCTGGACGCGTTTCAGGGTGTCTTGCCGGAGTCGCGTGGGGGGTCGTTTGTCGGGCGAACGTTAGGGCGACGCTTACTGCGAGGGTTGCAATCGGCCCGAAAGATTGTGTGTGGAAGCGCCGCGACGCGAGACGAGCTCCTGTCGTACAACGTCGTTCCCGCCGACCGTGTAACGGTCGTCCCGAACGGTGTTCATCCGACGTGCAGCGCCTGGCCAGACTCGAGCGCGGATCGTGAAGCCGCGATGCTGTTGGGACCCCTCGATCGCAATCGGACGGAACTGCTGCACGTCGGCAGTACGATCCCGCGCAAGCGCATTGATGTGCTGCTCGAAGTCTTTGCGGCATTGCGGCATCGCAACCCTACCGTCCACCTGGTTCGTGTGGGGGATACCTTCACGCAAAACCAGGAGCGGCTCGTAGCCAGTCTGGGTCTGGCGGGGCACATCACAGTGCTCCGGTTCGTCGACCGGCGCGTGCTGGCCGCCATCTACCGGCGCGCCGCGTTGCTGTTGCAACCGTCCGATCGCGAGGGGTTTGGTCTGCCGGTTGCCGAGGCCATGGCTTGCGGCACCCCCGTCGTGGCCAGCGACTTGCCGGCGCTTCGCGAGGTCGGTGGGGATGCGGCCACGTACTGTCCCGTTGGAGACATCGCGCGCTGGAGCAATTCAATCGCGGAACTGCTGCGCGAGCGCGACAATGATGTTGAAGCCTGGCGCAGTCGTCGCGCTGCCGGGACGGCTCAGGCACGGCGCTTCAATTGGCCCGAGCACGCACGCCGGATGATGGATGTCTACCGCGAGCTGCTGAATGAGATTGCATCCCGAGACGCGACCACGCGTCCGCTGGTGTTTGCAGACGCGAAACGACGCGGCGCATGACCAAGGCCCGGATTCTGCACCTCGGCAAGTTCTATCCGCCCGCGAGCGGTGGCATCGAGACCGCGCTCGAAACCTTGTGCCAGGACCCGTCTGGAACGGTTAACAACCGTGCGCTCGTGATGAGCAAAGGCGGTCAGACGGTTCACGAGGTAGTCGATGGTGTCGACGTGACGCGTGTCGGCAGCATTGCCACGATAGGAGCCGTGTCGGTTTCGCCGGGGCTGCCGATCTGGCTGTCACGGACAAAAGCGGACCTGATTGTCCTGCACGAACCGAACCCGATGGCGCTCGTGGCCTATTTCCTTGCCAGGCCCAGTACACCCCTGGTGGTGTGGTACCACAGCGAGGTCATCCGGCCGCGCTGGCGGTACCGGCTCTTTTACGAACCCTTTCTCGAATTTGCGCTCCGCAGGGCCGAACGGATTGTCGTGGGCTCGCCGCCCATGAAAGAGGTGGCAGCGCTGGCGCCGTATCGGGACAAGTGCGTGGTCGTCCCGTATGGTCTCGACGCCCGTCGTTACCAGGCAACGCCGCCGATTGCTGCAAAGGCCGCCGCACTGCGTCGAAGCATCGACGGTCCGATCCTGCTCTTTGTCGGTCGGCTCGTCCGCTACAAGGGCGTAGAGGTTCTCCTGCACGCCCTGCCCGGTCTTCATGCACAAACGGTCATCGTTGGTGGCGGGCCGCTCGGTGACGTGCTGAGTCATTCGACGAAAGAGTTGGGGCTGGATGATCGCGTCCGGTTCATTGGCGAAGTTACCGACGAAGACCTCCTCGCTTGGTACTATGCGTGTGACGCGCTGGTCCTGCCGTCAACGAGCCGGCAGGAAGCGTTTGGACTGGTGCAGCTCGAAGCAATGTTGTGCGGCCGACCGGTTGTCAGCACGGACCTTTCGACTGGAGTGCCTTGGGTGAATCAGCATGAGCGCACCGGCCTGGTGGTGCCTCCCGGTGATGTGGCTGCACTGAGAGGGGCATTGGCTCGGCTTGTGTGCGATGTGGATTTGCGCAGGGCACTGGGTGAAGCGGCCCGGGCTCGCGCGCTGAACGAATTTGCTGCGGAAAGCATGTGCCGCGCGGCACGTCACGTGTACCAGGAAATCTGTCCCCACCTGTTTCCGCCCAAGTCCACGGAACTTCCGGTAATGACCTTGCCATGACCGTGCTGCAAATGCTGTCCGAATCAGCCAAGCGCGGGTTCGACATCATGCTTGCGGGCATCGGCCTCCTCGCGTCCGCCCCGTTGTGGTTGGTGGTCGCTCTTGCAATCAAGCTCGAGGACGGCGGCCCGGTATTTTTCGTTCAGCAGCGCGCGGGGTTGAAAGGTGCGCCCTTCAGTGCTCTCAAGTTCCGCTCGATGATTCCCGACGCAGAGGTCGGTCACGGGGCCGTACAGGCGCGCGAGAACGATCCGCGAGTGACCGGGGTGGGCCGCGTGCTGCGTGCGACCGCAATGGACGAACTACCCCAGCTCTGGAACATTTTTCGGGGAGAGATGAGCTTTGTGGGTCCTCGGGCGCTGCGCCCCGGCGAAATCGAAACAGTTGGCTCCGGGACCATAGAAATGCTGGAAGACGTCGGTGGCTATGTCGAACGGTGCCGAGTGCGCCCTGGCCTGACGGGTCTTGCGCAGGTCTACGCTCCGCGCGACATCCCCCGGAGGCTCAAGTTCCGGTACGACAGGCTCTACGTACGCCGGCACTCTCTCTGGCTGGACGTACGCTTGATTCTCATCTCGTTCTGGATCACGGCACGTGGCAGTTGGGAGGTTCGGGGCCGAAAGTACTGAAAGTTTTCAGTCATCAGTAATCAGTTGTCAGTTCGGCCTGACCCGGGAACTCTGACAACTGACAACTGATAACTGGTAACTGATAACTACATTTGACAGTCGCCAACTCGACGTGGAAACTCCTGAGCAAATGTACGACGTCGTAATTGTCGGGGCAGGTCCCGGAGGACTGTCGGCGGGGTTGCATCTCGCGCGACACGGTCTGAGAGCGATTGTGATCGAGGAACATCAAGCGGTCGGAACGCCCGTCCACTGTACGGGGATTCTCGCGCGCGAGGCGTTCGAAGAGTTCGATCTCTCACGGAATTCGATACTCAACGAGCTGACGACGGCCAAGTTCCTCTCGCCAGCTGGTCGAGAAGTGTTTTACCGAACTGGTGCGGTAGAAGCAGTTGTGGTCGATCGCGCACAATTCGATGCGCGACTGGCCGAGCAGGCAGAACAGGCTGGAGCCCGGATAGTCCGTGGTGTCCGCGCAGCCGCGATGCGGTGCGACACGCAGGGGGTGTTCGTGAACCTCGTTGGACACCCATCGATCAGTGCGCGTGCAGCCGTGCTTGCCTGTGGTGGCAAGTATGCCCTGCACCGTCAACTGGGATTCGGCCTGCCGTCGTTGTTTCTCCACACGGCGCAGGCGGAGTTACCCGCTTCCCGCCCGCAGGATGTCGAGCTGCACTTTGGTCGTGACATCGCGCCAAAGGGTTTCGCGTGGGCCGTGCCCGTCTGGCGGCAGGACCGTTCCTATGCTCGAGTCGGCGTCATGTGCGAGGCTGATGCACCGCGCTACTTCCGCAGAATGGTCGAACGTCAGCGGCAGACTTGGGGACTGCAGGTGGAAGCTGGCTGTCAGCCGCGTCAGAAGATACTTCCGCTCACTGCCATTCCACGAACATACGCGGATCGTGTCCTGGTCGTGGGGGACGCAGCGGGTTTGGTGAAGCCGACGACGGGCGGTGGAATTTACTACAGTCTGCTGAGCGCCAAGCTCGCGGCAGACGTGCTTGTCACCGCGCTCAATCGCAACGATTTGTCGAGCTCGACGCTCGCGGAGTACGAGCGGCGCTGGCGTGCGAGACTTGGGTCGGAGCTGAGCGCGCAGCTGTCGCTGCGGACACTCGCGCAGCAAATGTCCGACGGCGATATCGAGAAGCTCTTCGAACTCGCGCGCACCGACGGTGTCATGCCCATCGTTCGCCGGACGGCGTCGTTCAACCGGCACCGCAAGTTGATCCTCGCGCTGTTTAAACACCCGCCCGCACGACAGATTCTTTTCCGCTCACTGGTATTCTGAAAGGCAGAGGGGTCAGACAGCATTCCGCTCGAACGGGAATGCCGTCAGATCCCTTTTCGTGTGTCTGCCAGCGGTCCGTCCGCGTTCAATGGGTCGATTCGTTCCAGTGGCCGATGAACGGCAATGGCGGCTGCTACGGCGAAGAGAATGCCATTGGCAGGCATGCGAAGCGGCGTTTCCCAAATCCCCTGCACCGCCACAGCCACGAGCGCGACCCCGGCGCCGAGTCGGATGGGGGCCGACGATGACGTGTCTCGAGCCAGCCGGATCACGAACAGCCGGACAAAGGCCACGACAATGGCGGCGGCGGGGATCATCAACAAGAGCCCGCCCTCGGCAAGCAGCTGAAGATATTGGTTGTGGGCCTGGTTGAAGAAGACGACGCGGTCGCCTTGCTGGTAAACGGCCATCGCTGTCTGATAGGCGCCAAGACCAGTCCCGGTCGCCCAGAAATCGCGGAAGATACGCAAGGTCTCCTGCCAGATTTCGGGACGTCCTCCCGTACCTACCAGAAGCGTCTCCTCGATTCGCCATATCAACGGCGTCATGTCCGCGTACGCGATGACGAAGAGTGCAAGGAGCGCCACCGCCACCAGCGCAACGATCCAACCTTGTCGCGAAAGCCGGGTTCGAGCGATCAAGCCGCCACACCCCAGTGCCACGCCAAATGCCATCAAGCCCGAACGCGATGCGGACGTCACGAGCGCCAGCGTCATCACGGCGCCCGCGACGGCAACCCACAGAGCCGCAGATCCCAGGCTTCGCATTGCCGAAGCCACTCGGCCAGCCAAACGCCTCTCGGGCCGATGGGTGTAGAGCGCCGCGGCAATATATCCAGCCAGGAGCGGAATGGCCATGACCACCCATGCCGCGAAGTGGTTTCTGTTCACGAATGGTCCAAACGGCCTTGCATCGGTATCCTGAGGCATCCAAAACCCGTAGATCAATTTGGGATTGATCGCTCGCTGAACGATCGCTGCCAGCGCTGCCACCAGCCCTACGAACGCGATGGTTCGGACGAGAAAACGTGTCGCCCCGTCTCCGCTGACCTGTCGGGCCGTCCAGAATACGAACATTGCCGTCGCGACAAGTGCGAGCGCGTAAGCGGTGGACCCTGGCGCGAGCGAGAGCGGCTGCAAAGATGAGACGGCGTCGGCTGAGAGCAGGAGTGACGTTCGAACACTATCGCCGTGCGGGGAAACCCACGTGCGTAGGGAGGTCGGAAGGGGGACGAGCTGGATGGCGACGGCCAGCAGTCCAGTGAGCAGAGCCACATCGAGCGGCCGGGTTTCCGTCGATCGAGCAACGCGCGGCCGTGCACCCACCGCGATCAAGAGGCCGCCGGCGAGCAACGGGGCGCCAGCCCACACATAGACGCCGCCCACCGCAAAGATCGACCACGCGATCAGTGCCACGAGCAGCCAGAGGGTCCAGGCAGCGCTGCTCGAGTTACGCGGCGTTCGACGTGGCGTAGTAACTCTTGTACTTGTAGCCGTAATAACGGGAGTAATAGTACTTGTTACGCGCCAAATCCACGCGGTTGAGCACGATGCCCAGCAAACGGGGCCTGCTCGTCATCAGCATTTCCATCGCGCGCTCGGCGAGACGTCGGCGGGTCATCTCGGAGCCGATGATGAAAGCGACCCCGGAGGCGAGCGGCGAGATGATGACGGCATCCGTCACCGCCAGTACCGGTGGCGTGTCAATGATCACCCAATCAAAAGGACCACTCTGGGTGTTTGCGACGAGCGTCTTCATGCGATCGGATGCGAGAAGCTCCGAGGGATTTGGAGGCACGACGCCAGCCGTCATCACCCAGAGATTCGGGTTGTCGAGCTTCTGAATTGCCTGGCGCGGCGTGGCCTGTCCCGTGAGCAGGTGGGACAGCCCCGTGCCGTTCTGCAGGCCCAGCGTGCGATGGACGCCGGGACGTCGCATGTCTGCGTCGATCAGGAGTACCCGCGCGCCACCAAACGCCAACGCGATGGCCATATTACATGCGGTCGTCGTCTTGCCCTCGAGCGGCTGTGAGCTCGTCACCATGATCACGCGTGACGAGTCAACTCCGTTGCTGAAGACCAGAGAGGTTCGCAGGGAGCGGTACGCTTCGCCGAACTCGTGCGGCGCGGTGCTCGAGAGCACCGGATGATCGTCGCGCTTGACCTTGGGCACCATGCCCAGGAATGGCAGCTTGAGCTTGCGCGTGACGTCTTCAGGTGTCTTGATCGTGTCGTCGAGGTAGTCGATCCCCAGCACCAGCCCCAACGCGAGCGCCAGCCCTGCCACCGTGGCAAGCAACAGGTCGCGACTCGGGTTTGGAGTAAACGGGGCCCCGGGAGTCTCGGCTCGATCCATCAGACGGACATTGTTCCCCTGACTGTTGGCGAGAACCTGCAGCTCTTTCTCGCGCTGGAGAAGCGCCTCGTAGACCTGGCGATTGCTCTGGGCCTCGCGCTCGAGAACCGTGTAGCCGACGTTCTTGCGACTC
>DATBJG010000467.1:0-8375 GCA_036556585.1 Vicinamibacterales bacterium | reverse complement strand
AGCAACTTGAGTGTATCAAAGACCTCGCTGCCGCCGAGGCGCCCGCATCGTTACCTGGACCTTAGAACTTAGAACCCTGGAACCTCAGAACTTTTGTTTACGTGCACCCGCGCATCAGGAAGATCACAAACAGCAGTGACGCGGGAACTCCCAGAAGCCACAGAAGAATGTAACCAATGGCCCCCGTTTCTTCGGTGAGCCGTTCTTTGAGTGCTCTCATTGCCTATCCTCTCTGTACAGCGCGCGCATGTGTGCGCGTCCTACAACGCTGAGAGCAAACGCAGTGCCAGGAACGTTGTCGTGTGATGTGACAATTTGCGGCCACGCCAGACATCCGATCGCGTGATCGACCGGCGGTACCGCCAGGCGAATTGTTCAAATTCGCGATGAGTGACGGTTATTCAGACGGTAGACGATAGACGGCAGACGGCGAGACAAGACAGCTGACGGCTGACGGCTGACGGCTGAAGGCTACCTTAAGAACTTTGCCCTCAGCCCCTTCCGATCGATCTCCTTCCCTCTCAGGTAGACCGTTGAGATGCGCCGCGTGTTGCCGATGGCGTCCATGGGGTTCGCATCGAGCACCACGAAGTCGGCTTGCTTCCTGACCGCAATAGTCCCCAGGCGATCGAGCTTGAGAACTCTGGCATTCGTTCCTGTGCCCGCGACGATGGCCTCCATGGGGGTCATCCCGCACTGCGTGTACGCGGCCAGCTGCTCATGGACTCCAATGCCATCACCGGTGCCGTCGGTCCCCAGACCAATGACCATGCCCGCACTGTGGATCTTTTTCAGGTTTCGGCAGTGGAGTTCGAAGAGCTCATCGGGAGGATTTCCTTTGGCCTCACGTTGTTTGATGGCGGCCCGCATCCGTTCTATCTGGTTGGCTGGCAGCGTCTCGGCCAGCGATTCAACAATCTCCATCGTCTGCGGGACCGGCATGTTCGGACCCGACCACACTCGTGAATGGGCTTTCACAAGTGTCAAGTACTCCTCGTCAACATCGCGATCGCGCACGAGGTGAACAAAGCCGTCAATGCCGGCTCGAAAGAGATCCTTCGCGTCAGCCAGCGCAGACGTTCGGCCCAAATGGGCAAGCACCTCCATCCCATTCGCGTGCGCTTCGGCAATGATGGCTCGATAAACCGTGGGTTGAAGCTTCGGGACACCGCCGTTACGGTCATCCACCCAGATTTTGACGAAATGAACGCCGCGATCGTGCAATTCCTTGACGTACTGTCGCCCTTCGCGCTCGGTTCTGGCACCGTAGGGAATTCCCAGGCGTGGCTCACCCGGCGGCCCCCCGATTGGCGTTGCTGCAATACCCTTCCCTACCGTAAGAAAGCGGGCCGCGTTGGGAATGATCGCGTCACGCATTTCGTACGCAAGCCCGGGATCGGCCTCGAGGCCCATGCTGAGTCCCGCAGACACGCCGTAGTACGCATAACGCTCCAACTGATCGGTGAGGTTTTCGCGCGTGTAGTTGGCCTTGCTGTTGCTCCCGTCCCGTTCATTCACCAGACCGAGATGGTTATGACCGTCAATGAGCGCGGGAATCACCGTTTTTCCGGAAACGTTCACGCGCACCACGTTTCGGGGCGGTTCACGCTCACCGTTTCTACCAACCCAGGTGAAACTATCGCCCTCCACGACGAACGCAGCATTCTCGATCGGGCTACTCCCGTCCCCGACGATGAGGCGGGCGCCTTCAAACCAGACGGGCCCATTACCTCCGCCCTGTCCGCCTGCGACGATTGTGCGGTGATCGAGAAAAATGGCCGCTGCCACGGCGAGTACGCACGCCGCGCACGCGCTCAACGCCGTTGGTTTGAAGTCACACATCTCAACCTCCTCACCTGGCTCCCAAGCGTAGCCGGGAATCGTTCGCCAGATGTCACAAGGTTCATTCAAAATTGTCTGCGCGGGACGAAATTCCATTCCGTTGGATCCAAAAGCGTTCAGTTTTGATGGAAATGACATTCCTGTCAGTTTTCCGCATCACGAAATCTTCCGAGTGGCGGTTTTTTGTCGGATCGAAGCAAATTTACACGACCTAGGCGAGCAATCCGGCCAAAATTTCGATTCCGTAAGCTAACGTGCAGCCTCGACACACGGCGGGCAGACACGGGTCTACCGCCGTCGTGAGAAAGTCGCACGAACCGAATAGGATACGACCCGCGCGTACGGTATACTCTGCCGGAAAGAAAATTGCTTTTGACGTTAGGTTATGAGGTTAGAGAGAGACACCTTTGGTTTAGTCCTTCGCGCGGCGCGTGAACGTCGCGGCATCTCGTTGCAGCAACTCTCCTCCGAAACGAAAGTCAGCGTCGAGCTCTGGAGCGATCTCGAAGACAACGACTTCTCACGCTGGCCCGAACGCATCTACGCTCGCAACTACATCCGCAACTACGCAACGCACGTCGGTCTCGATCCGGAAGTGATCGTCGACGAGTTCTGCCGGCTCTATCCCGAGCAAGGCGATCGGCGCGCGGAAGGTTTGCTGCGCGCGCATGCCGCGATCATTCAACACGATCTCGCATGGCAAGATGAGCCGTCGCGGCGCTTGACGCAACACAACCGGCGCGCAACCGATCGTGCTCCCGCAGACGGAGGATTCATGGGGAGGCACGCTGGGCGACTGGTCGCGATGGGTCTCGATGTCTTGGCAACGGTGTTCCTCTCGATGCCCGCGGTCCTCTTGAATGTCAGCTTCTGGCCGGCCCTGGCGGTGGTGGCCATCGTCTACCATGCCGCCGGCGTCTTCGTCACCGGGCGCACCTTTGGTGGGCCGCTCAGCGAGCGCTGCATCAAGGTGTTCCGGACCTTCCCTACTCGTCGACTGGTATCCTCTCGAGCGGGAAGCTCCATCCTGCAGTAGGGTCAAAAGCTTGGCGGACTACCCCTGGGGGTGAGGGGTGGAGCCTGCGGCTACGGCTAGGCGGACTGCGCAGGGTTGACGAACCGGGTGTCGATGCCCGCGCGCTTGAGCTGCCCCTCCAGCCCACCCTTATCCACGGCCTTGGCGTAGGCTTCTTCCGGGGCCACCAGCTTCTTCGCCACAAGATCCATCAACGCATCGTTGAGCGACACCATGCCGTCCTTCTTGCCAACTTGGAGAAGCGACGGAAGCTGGAAGGTCTTGCCCTCACGGATCAGATTGCTGACCGCGGGTGTGACGATGAGAACTTCAAGCGCCGCGACACGTCCGCCGCCAATCTTCTTGCAGAGCGTTTGCGCAATGACGCCCCGCAGCGACTCAGACAGCATGATGCGGATTTGCGATTGACGATCGGTCGGAAACTGATCGATCAACCGATCGACGGTGGACGCAGCCGTCGTCGTGTGCAATGTGCCGAACACGAGATGTCCGGTCTCAGCGGTCTCGATGGCAATGGCGACGGTTTCCAGGTCGCGCAGCTCACCCACCAGCAGAATGTCCGGATCCTCACGTAGCGCCGCGCGCAGTGCGTCTTTGAAGGAATCGGTGTGGGTGCGCACCTCGCGCTGGTTCAGCAGGCAACGCTTGTTCTCGTGGACGAATTCGATCGGATCCTCAATCGTGATGATATGGTCGGCCCGGTTCCTGTTGACGTAGTCCACCATGGCGCACAGCGTGGTCGACTTGCCGGAACCAGTTGGACCGGTGACGAGCACGAGGCCTTTGGTTAACCTGCAGAGTTGCAGAATGTACGACGACAGTCCCAGATCCTCAGCCGTCAGAATCTTCGATGGAATGACGCGGAAGACCGCACCGCATCCCTTGCGGTCCATGAAGACGTTCGCACGGAATCGCGCCAGGCCCGGCACCTCGTACGCAAAATCGGTGTCGTGACGCCGCGCAAACTCCTCGGCGTTCTTCGCCGGCATGATCGGTTCGAGAAGCGCGGCCATACGCTCCGCGTCGAGCGGTGCGGCACCCTCCTCGAGCGGCTGAATTTCCCCGTCTTTTCTCACGAGAGGCGGCATACCACCGCAAAGGTGCAGGTCGGACGCGCGAATCTCGCACATCAGCCGGAACAACCGATCGATCGGCACGCGTTCGACCGTCTCCAGGGTCTGAACCTGCGGGACAACTGGTGCTGCGGGTGGTGCTTCAACTGCTCGGGCCACCTGCACGGTTTCGATCGGGCCAACGACCGGCGTCGACACCGGCGAACCCACGGCTGGCAACGACGACGGCGCCGATTTCGCGCCTGCGGGCACGTTGGCAGGGCTTGCGGTGGCCGAATCCATGGCAACAAGCAGTTGTTCACCGTCGCGTCGAATCGTGACCCGAAAGGCCCCCACCCCAAGAGTCGTGTATTCAAACTCGACCGAACCTTCGTGCGGCAGTCGACGCCTGGCCTCGTCTGGCACGATGGGGCCCACTGCACCCAGGATTTCCTGCCGGGTGAGCGCGCGGGCCGTGACATCGCGCGCGACGCCGGCAGCATCCGTCATCCGCACCGGCGCACCACTCTCGAGGCGTAGTCCGCAGCCGCCATGTGCGGTGACCCGCTTCAAGAGCGTATCGATAAAATCGGTCGTCATCGGCGCGACATCTCCACGAGCTCGACGATGTGAGCCCGGTTCACGAGCAGCGTGCGCTCGCCCGTGACGAAGTACCAGAACTGTTCCTGATTGTGAGTAAAGTCGCTCAGCCGATCTCGCCCGGCCGGCTTGTAGACGGCAACCTCTCCTTCGATCCGCAAGCCGGTGGAGAGCAGAATTGACGCGACGCGCCGGGTCGCCACTTCGTATCCGGGATCAAGCTCGACCTCGGACACGCCCGGCGGCAACGCGACCACGACGACATGCTTCCGGTTGTAGAGCGCGGTCATGCCGTCTGAACCCTGGAACGGAAAGAATCCCGAGTTCCCATTGAGGAGATCGCCGACCCGCTCCCGGCCGGCCCGTGTCGGGGTCGCACCGGCAACAAAAAAGCAGCCCGACACGGTTGATCCGGTCGTAAGGGTCAGCCTGGCCAGAACCCGCTGCTTTTCAATCCGAAACTCGGACATCCTGGGTTTCTATCGGCTCTTCGGGGGATGGGGATTGGGGGTTGGGGGTTGGGGATTCGGGTTTAGACTTTGTGCGCATGATGACATCGCGCACTCGACCTTTGACCGGTGCCGAATACCTCGACAGCGTGAGAGACGGCCGGGAAATCTGGATTTACGGCGAACGTGTCAAGGACGTGACACAGCATCCGGCCTTCAGAAACACCGTGCGGATGATCGCGCGCTTTTACGACGCGCTGCACGATCCGGCTCGCAAGACTCTCCTGACCACGGAAACCGACACCGGCACCGGTGGCTACACACACTGGTATTACAAGGCCTCGCGCAACGTTGCCGAGCTCGTGTCGGCACGGGACGCCATCGCCGAAACGGCCCGCATTTCGTACGGATGGATTGGCCGCAGCCCCGACTACAAGGCCGCGTTTCTTGCCACGATGGGGGCTAACCCCGGCGCGTACGCGCCATACGAAGAGAACGCGCTGCGATGGTACAAGCGGGCGCAGGAGGCTGTGGCTTTCGTCAACCACGCCATCGTGAATCCGCCGATTGACCGCGACCGACCCCTCGACGAGGTGAAAGACGTGTACATGCACGTCGAAAAAGACACCGACGCGGGGCTCATCGTCAGCGGCGCAAAGGTCGTGGCCACCACGTCCAGCCTGACGCACTTCAACTTCATCGCCAACAATGGCGCGCTGCCGATCAAAACCAAGCCGTTTGCGTTCGTGTGCATCGTGCCAACCGATGCGCCGGGAGCGAAGCTGCTGTGCCGGCCGTCGTACGAGATGACCGCCGCAACAATGGGCACGCCGTTCGACTACCCGCTCTCGAGCCGCATGGACGAAAACGATTCGATTCTCGTGTTCGACAAGGTCCTCGTACCGTGGGAAAACGTGTTTGCTTACGGCGATTTGGAGAAGGTCAACAGCTTCTTTCCAAGGTCCGGATTTCTGAACCGGGCGATGCTGCAAGGGTGCACGCGGCTTGCCGTGAAAATGGATTTTCTTGCCGGGTTATTGCTGAAAGCGGTCGAAGCGACGGGGGTCAAGGACTTTCGGGGCGTGCAGGCGCAGGTGGGCGAAGTACTCGCCTGGCGCAACCTGTTCTGGGGCCTGAGCGATGCGATGGCACGTACGCCCGTACCCTGGACCGAAGGGTACGTGCTGCCAAACTTCGACTACGGGCTTGCCTACCGGATTGCCGCCAGCATGGCCTATCCCAAGATCAAAGAAATCATCGAGAACACGCTGGCCAGCGCACTGATCTACCTTCCGTCGAGCAGCCTCGACTTTGCCGTTCCCGAACTTCGCCCGTATCTCGACCAGTTCGTGCGGGGATCCGGCGGGTACAACGCCGAAGAGCGCGTCAAGCTGATGAAGCTGCTGTGGGACGCGATTGGCACCGAGTTCGGCGGCCGCCACGAACTCTACGAACGGCACTACTTTGGCAACCAGGAAAGTATTCGCTTCGAAGTGTTGATGATTGCCAACGCGACCGGGTCGAGCGCCCAGCTCAAGGGCTTCGCGGAGCAGTGCATGGGCGAATACGACTTGAACGGATGGACGGTGCCGGACCTGATCAATCGGCCCTAGGCTTTGGGCTCTCGGCTCTCGAGAGTCACGAGCCACTCCGAAGTCCGAAAATTGCTAGTGCCAGCGAAGATCTGGAGGTACAACAGACTGCATGACTCTCGACGCGACGCGTTGTTATGAGGCACTGCTGAGCCGCGACCGACGATTCGATGGACGCTTTTTTACGGGCGTCATCACTACGGGTATTTACTGTCGGCCGATCTGCCCCTCGCGCATCCCCCGACTGAAGAACCTGCGTTTCTTCCATTGCGCGGCAGCCGCCGAAGCTGCGGGGTTCCGGCCGTGCCGCCGCTGCCACCCCGAGGCGGCGCCCGGAACACCAGCATGGTCAGGCACGTCGGCCGTGGTGTCCCGCGCACTCCGCCTCATCGCCGACCATGGGCTCGACGATTCATCGGTCGGAAAGCTCGCAAGCAGACTGGGTCTCGGCGATCGGCATCTGAGGCGGCTTTTCGCGACACATCTGGGCGCCTCGCCCGTCCAGGTCGCCACCGCGCGACGCGTTCACTTCGCGCGTACGCTCGTTGGCGACACGACGCTGCCGATTACCCAGATTGCCTTCGCGTCCGGGTTCCAGAGCCTTCGCCAGTTCAATCACGCTATGCGCGCAACCTTCGGACGATCGCCCCGCGAGCTGAGGCGATCGTCCAAAAGCGGCGCAAAGTCGGATGAGCTCTTCATCCGACTCCCCTACCGGCCTCCCCTCGACTGGCCCCAGCTGCTGGGATTTCTGGCCGTGCGGGCCACTCCAGGCGTCGAGGTCGTTGAGGATGGGCACTATCGCAGGACGATCGAAGTCGATGGCCGACCGGGCTGCATCGATGTTCGACATGATGAGCAGACACATACCCTGTTGATGCGCCTCGACGGGGCGAATCTCGACGGCCTGCTGGCCACGGTCGAACGGGCACGGCGGTTGTTCGATTTGAGCGCAGACCCGGAGACGATCATCGGTCAGCTTGCGGCCGATCCCTTGCTTCGGCCGTTGGTGCGGCGGGGGATTCGCGTGCCCGGTGCGTGGGATCCGTTCGAGCTTGCCGTTCGCGCGATTCTTGGGCAGCAGGTCAGCGTAAAGGGGGCGACCACCCTTGCCGGACGCCTGGTTGCAAAGTTCGGTCGGCGCGTTGATGGATTGTCACGGGTGGGCTTGACGCACCTGGCGCCACGCCCTGCTGAGCTGGCCGATGCCAGGCTCGAATCCGTGGGACTGCCACGGGTGCGAGCGAATACCGTCCGCGCGCTGGCACGTGAGGTGTCCGATGGGACGCTGCGACTGGATGCGTCTCAGGGACTCGGAGAAGTCGTGACGCGGCTCTGCCAGATACCAGGTCTGGGGGATTGGACGGCACAGTACATTGCCATGCGCGCGTTTGGCGAACCCGACGCGTTTCCGGCGAGCGATCTTGGCCTGCGGAAGGCCGCCGGGAATGGCCACGGCCCGGTCTCGTCGGGCGAACTCGAGCGCATGGCCCGCAAATGGCGACCGTGGCGGGCGTATGCGGCAATGGCGCTGTGGATGAGATCAGTCGACAGTCGTCAGTCGACAGTCGTCAGTCGTCAGTCGACAGTCGTCAGTCGACAGTCGGCGGTCGGTAGTCGACGGTCGACAGTCGGCATTTCAGCCGACAGCCGCCAGCCGTCGTACAAATAGTGGACAGTCGTAAGTATCAAGATCCGGAGCGTAAGCGACGGCAGCGCGTGGGGGTGGGGCCCCACGCGAACTAATAGTGGACAGTCGTAAGTATCAAGATCCGGAGCGTAAGCGACGGCAGCGCGTGGGGTG
>DATBJG010000466.1:0-10931 GCA_036556585.1 Vicinamibacterales bacterium | reverse complement strand
ACAAAGCCGCGATCCTGTCCGCGCACGAGCACCAGACCCGTGTGACGCGCGCGTTCACAGGTCGTCCGGCGCGCGGTATCGCCAATCGGTTCATGTCGGAAATCGACAGTGCTGCAGAAGAGGGGATTCTTCCGTTTCCGCTTCAGAACGATCTCACGCGGTCGATGCGGAAGGCGGCTGTCGAACAGGGGAAACCTGAGCTTCTGGCGCTGTGGGCCGGCCAGGGTGTGCGCCTCGCGCGCCGACAGTCGGCCGCAACATTAATCGCGCGACTGGTCAAAGAGACGGAAGAGGTATTTGTGAAGACGTCGGGGATGAGGACAGATGGAGGGGGGTGACAGTCGACAGTCGACAGTCGTCGGTCGTCAGTCGGTCGTCAGTCAGTCGTCGGTCGACAGTCGACAGTCGTCGGTCGTCAGTCAGTCGTCGGTCGTCAGTCAGTCGTCGGTCGTCAGTCATCAGTCGACAGCCCAGCAAGCTGGCCGGCACGATTTGTGCCCTCACCTTGCTTATGGGCGCAAAAAAGGTCGAGGAATTGCTCGTATGGCAACGAGCGAAACAGTTTGTTGATGCAGTTTCTGCATTCGTCTTGCGTCCGTCCTTTGCACGAGACGCTGATCTTCGTGATCAACTAAAGCTTCTTCGACCTCGGTACTTTTCAATATCAACGAAGGATTCGGCCAGCCCACAGACCGGGCATTTGCTCGCTATTTGTATATCAGCCGAAGCTCCAGCAACGAAGCCAGGGCTCAACTGCTAGTCGCGAAGGACCGCGACCACATCACGCCCGAGGAGTTCTTGTCGTCTTCGGATCTCTCGGAGGAGATTAACCGCTTGGCAACTGGCCTGATCCGGTACCTGCAGAAAGAGGACCGAAAACGCAGAGGTTAATGTGTCTGACTGTCGACTGTCGACTGACGACTGACGACTGACGACTGTCGACTGACGACCGTCGACTGTCGACTGTTAAGACCTCACTCCCCCGCGCCGCTCGTCGCGGGGTTCGTGAGGCGAGGTTAGATAAGAAGCGGATAAGGGATGAGCGGTACGGGCGGGACGAAGAGATTGGCTCTCGGCTTTCGGCTCTCGGCTGTCGCTAAAGCCTAGAGCCGAAATCCGAAAGCCGCGCTTGTCTTACGACCCACGAACGGTTACGAATAAATCTCGACCTTCGCGATTGACGAGAACCAACGTCGGGCGATCCGTAGTTGCCTTGACCGCGGCTCGAAGCTCCTCAACGGTCTCGACTGGCTTCCGATTCACTTCCTGGATGACGTCCCCCGCTTGAATGCCGGCTTCGGCCGCCCGACTGTCGGGATTGACCTCCTGGACCAGAAGGCCGTGAACGTCCTTCGGTACTCCGGCGCGCGAGGCCAGCTCGGGCGTCAAAGGTGCCACCGACACGCCGAGGGACGTCCGGTCATCGTTCGGCCCCTGGGAGTCCTGGCGCGCAGTCCTCGACTCCGCAAGCTCGCCGAGCTTGACGGTCAGGGTACGTTCGCTTCCGTCGCGAACGACCACGACGGTAGCATTCGATCCGGGCATGGTGCCGGCCACGCGATTGCGCAGTGAGTTGGTGTCCAACACAGCGTGTCCGTTGAACGACTTGATGACATCGCCTCGCTTGATCCCCGCGCGATCGGCCGCGCTGCCAGGCTCCACCGAGCTGACGAGCGCGCCGCCGGGCTCCTTGATGTCAAAGCTTCTAGCGAGCTCGGGAGTCACCGGCTGAATCGACACGCCCAGCTGCGCACGTCTGACACGACCATCCTCACGAAGCTGGTCCATGACGTGACGCGCCATGTTGGCCGGGATGGCGAATCCAATGCCGATGTTGCCGCCCGACGGCGACAGAATCTGGGAGTTGATCCCGATCAGCTCGCCCTTGACGTTGACAAGTGCCCCGCCAGAATTCCCACGGTTGATAGGAGCATCGGTCTGCAGAAAATCTTCGTAGCTACCGTCGCCAACACCGGTTGCCCTGCCTTTGGCACTGATGATGCCGAGCGTCACCGTCTGGCCGATCCCCAGTGGATTACCAATGGCGAGCACCACGTCCCCAACCTGGACTTCATCCGAATTGGCGAGCGTAATGTGCTGGAGACCGGCGGCATCGATTTTGAGCACCGCAAGATCGCTTGGCGCATCGGATCCGATGGACTTGGCCGGGAGCGTCCGTCCGTCTGTGAGCTCCACGGTAATCTCGCTGGCGCCGTCGACAACATGGTGGTTGGTCAGGATGTACCCATCGTTGGAGACGATGACGCCGGAACCGAGGCCCTCCTGACGGAACGACCGTGGTCCGCGCGGAACCTCATCAAATCGGTCCCCGAAGAACCGGCGGAAAAAGTCGTCGCCCTGGAACTGCGTGGGCGACATCTGGGCCCGACGCTCCGTTCGGATGGTCACGACGGCGGGAGTGACGAGCTTGACGACGTCCGCGTACGAGTCGCGCCCGACGGCTGCCGACCTGGAAACCGGTGGGGCAGCGGTTGTCGTCTGGGAAGAAACTGCCGGCGTCGCGGTGGGTGTCGTATTCGCAGACAGCCCATGCCACGAGGCCCCGGCAATGAGGGCTGCGGAAGCCACCAGGGCGAGCGCTACCCGCCGAGTCCTTCCGCGGAAATGCAAGTCTGGGTTGTACATAGCTCCTTGAACCTCTTCGAATACCGCAGGGTGATTTCCTGCGCCTATTTTCTTAGACGCACCAACCAAGCCTAAGGACGGCCGAACAGGGCGGAAGAAAATCAGGAAAGGCATCAGGAGGAGGATGTCCCACGCTATGATGACGTTCCAAGGAGAGTGACATATGCGCTCACAGACTCTGATGGCGACCGGTATCCTGGCAGGCGTGTGGCTGGCCGCTCTTCAGGCGGGAGCTCAAGAAGTGACCAAAGAAAACATCCCCGGTATCACGAACCTTGTGCGACTCGAGACGACGGTCGCGTGCGCGGGCGCCACGAAGGCAGAGGCAATTCCGGAAATCAAGAAGATGGGGTTTGCTTCGATTATCAACCTTAGAGCCGCCAGCGAGCCGGGAGCCGACGTCGAGACCGAAGCCGCTGCCGCCAAAGCCGCCGGTCTACGGTTCTACCACATCCCCTTCATCTCGCAATCGCCCGATCCCGCAGCGGCGGACCAGTTCCTCGCGGCAATTACGACCAAGGGAAGCGAGCCGGCGTTCATCCACTGCGCGGGCGGCAATCGGGCCGCGGCCATGTGGTTGATCAAACGGCTGGTCGTTGACCATTGGGACATGGATCGGGCCTCGAAAGAAGCAACGGCACTTGGTCTGACAAGCCCGGCATTGAAGCAGTTTGCCGCTGATTACGCGACCAAGCACAAACGGTAGACGCGGATCACATCAACGGGACGCGGATCGACGCGGATCAGACGGATAGAGAAACGCGAGCAACTCAATGAAGACGCCAGTTACTTGTTCGGCGTACGCATGGGTGCTGTCGCTGGGAATCGTGATCCTCTATTCCCAGCCGGCTTGGGCTGCCTCGTGTGAGAGTCTGACCGCGCTGTCATTGAAGCAGACGACGATCGAGGTGGCGGAGGTCATTACGAGCGGATCGTTTGCCCTTCCACCACCGGCTAAAAGGACCCTGACCGAGCTGCCCACATTCTGTCGTGTGGCGGCAGTATCGAAGCCGTCGAGCGACTCGCACATCAGTATCGAGGTTTGGATGCCGACGGTGGGGTGGAACGGGAAGTTCCTGGGCGTCGGTAACGGCGGTTTGGCAGGGGCCATCTCGTATGCGGCCATGGGGCCGGTGCTCAAACGTGGCTACGCCGTGGCTTCGACCGACACCGGACACCGAGGTGCGGGAAACGACGCCAGCTGGGCCCTCGGACATCCCGAGAAGCAAATCGACTTTGGATATCGGGCCGTGCACGAGATGACGGTTCAGGCCAAGGCGATCGTGACGGCGTTCTACTCGACCGCACCTCGCTACGCTTATTGGAGTGGCTGTTCAACTGGCGGCAGACAAGGTTTGAAGGAAGCCCAACGTGGTGGCTGGCGATCCGGCGTGGGACTTCCGGACCCTCAACTATGAGACGGATGTCGCCAAAGCCGAAGCCCTCGATCAGTCTGTCGGGCAGTTTGTGGCGAACGATCCTGATCTTCGCCCGTTCAAGAAGCGTGGCGGCAAGATCATTCAGTATCACGGCTTTGGTGAGCCGGAGATTGCATCCGAGGATTCAATCCGATACTACGACCGTCTCGTCAAGCACTTCGGGCACGTTCGTGATGTCGACGAGTTCTATCGGCTCTACATGGTGCCGGGGATGGGCCATTGTGGTGGCGGCGCCGGGGCCACGGACCAATTCGACATGATTGCGGCGCTCGAAGGCTGGGTCGAACGAGGTGTTGCGCCGACCAGTGTTCTTGCCTCGCAGGTGACCAACGGCGTGACGGTCCGCACCCGCCCGTTGTGTCCGTATCCGCAGGTCGCGCAGTGGAAGGGAAGTGGCAACACGGATGAGGCCGCAAACTTCGCGTGCGTGAAAGACACAGACCGGTGAGTGATTCCAGCACTGTCCTGTAGCCCTTGATCAGTCCAGCCGCCAACAAAGGACCTTCGATTCCCGGGCTGTTGGTCCCTCTTGCCATTGGCGCGGCCATTGCGCTCGCGCCGGTTCCCTCCGGTCTTCCCTCAAACGCGTGGTACTACTTCGCCCTGTTTACCGCAATCATCGTGGCCATGATTGCGGAACCTCTTCCCGGCGCCGTGCTGGGGCTGACTGGCGTCATCCTGGCTGCAGTTCTCGGGCTTGTACGACCAACGGCGGCCGAAGCCACCAGTTGGGCCCTGAGCGGTTTCGCCAATAGCACGGTGTGGCTAATCTTTGCCGCGTACATGTTCGCGCTCGGGTATTTGCAGACCGGGCTTGGACGGCGGATTGCGCTCCACCTCATTCGACTGATGGGACACCGCACGCTGGGCCTGGGCTATGCCATTTCACTGGCAGATCTGGCCATTGCTCCCTTCACGGCTTCGGCCACGGCCAGAACCGGCGGCACGATCTATCCAATCATCCGGAATATTCCCGAGCTTTACGGGTCTCGTCCTGAAGACGGAACCTCACGCAGGATTGGCGCCTACATCATGTACACGGCGCTCGCCGCCAGCATGGTGACGAGCAGCATGTTCATCACTGCGCTCGCACCAAACGCTCTGGCGATCAGTGTGATCGCGAAAATGACGAACGTGAACATTCCTTGGGTCACATGGTTCACGGGATTTGCGCCGGTGGGAGTGACGCTGCTCGTGTCGGTGCCACTGCTCATTTACGTCATCTATCCACCGGAGATCAAAAGAGCGCCGGAAGCGCCGCGCTGGGCTGCCGACAAGCTGCGAGACATGGGTCCGATCAGTCGCCGGGAGATGACGTTGCTGGTCCTCGTGATGGCGGCGCTCGGCTTGTGGATTGGCGCGACGCACTTCATCGAACCGGCGTTGGTCGCCGTGCTGGTGGTCGTGCTCATGGTGGCGTTGCGCGTGCTCTCGTGGGACGAAGTGATTGGAAACAGCCAGGCGTGGAACGTCCTGATCTGGTTTGCGACGCTCGTGACGTTGGCGACTGGGCTCACCGAGACCAAGTTTGTCGATTGGATTGGCCGGTCGATCGCGCCCGCGCTGTCAGGCCTCGGGACGTACACGACAATTGTCGGTCTTGTGGGAGCGTTCTTTTTCCTCCACTACTTCTTTGCCAGCATCACCGCTCATACCACCGCCCTGTTGCCGGTCTTTCTCGGGGTCGCGGTGGATATCCCAGGCGTGTCGACGATGGCCTGGTCGCTTTTGCTGGCATACCCGCTTGGGCTGCTTGGCATTCTGACAACGTACTCGTCGGGGCAGACCGCGCTCTATTACGGCAGCGGCTTTTTCACGAGACGCGAATTCTGGGTGCTGGGACTTGTCTGTGGAGTGTTCTTCTTTGTCGTCTACATCACGATCATCGTGCCGTGGTTGTCGTTTCTGGGGATCTGAAGTGCGTTCACTGGAAGAAGGAACCACGACGGCACGAAGAACGCGAAGAAGGCGTAAGAATGAGCGCGGCCCATCGGAACGTGTGACCCAGAACAGATGGGCACAAGGTCCGCGCAATCCGCGCAAATCCGCGTCCCGTGTGACTAGGGAAGCATGAACTCGAGCTCCGGCAGCAGAAACTCGCGGAAGACCGGATAGTTCTCGATCATGGGGAAGTGCCCCATGCCCTCCATGATGACGGCTCTCGATCCCGTGATGGCTGCCGCAACGGCCCGGGTCATTTCCGGCGTGCAGGAGTAGTCGTACTCACCTGTCAGCAGCGACACCTTGCACACGCTCGTATCGATCCGAGGCAGGTCCTTCCGTCCATCCCAGTCCACGCTGTAGAAGTGAACGTCGCCGGCATACACGCCGGGACCGGACTGACTGTAGTACCACCAGTTTTCCCGAGCGCTCGATTCCGGGCTTGCCGGCGCGCAGAGCCCGTACGTGTAGCTGGCGACGAGTTCGCCTCCGTGAATGGCCGGATGGTGCAGGTAGTCGTTGAATCGGCCGGGCGCGAACCCCGAGCTTTCCAGTCCGACAACCCCGCGCAGTTCCTTCTGAAAGTCAGCGGCAATCCTCAATACGATCGCGCCACCCATGGAGCAGCCCATGATCACAGGGCGCGAGAGGTCGAGTGCCGTCCAGACCGCTCGAACGATGGCCACGTAGTCGTGTGTTTTGAGACGGTACTTGCTTAACCACCACCGATCCGGTGGGTTCGATCGCCCGTGATAGGGCATGTCAAACGCGATGACGCGAAATTGTCGCGTCACAGCTTCGTCGTTGAGCAGGTGGCGGTACTGCCGGCTGTCGGCGCCTGCGGTGTGAAGACAAAGGAGCGGAACGCCGCTGCCGGCCTCCTCGAAGTACACCCGGTGCGAGACGTCGCCGACGTCAATGTTGAGATAGCGGCCGACGATGGGCTCCACGTGAGGCATGGAAGTCAGGCCTCTTCAGCGCCGACCGCGCGCATGAGGTTCATGGCCCGATGGAGAGCTCTGGCATGCTGCATGGCCGCGAGCGTGTCGCCTTCCAGGACGAACCCCGGGACCCGCATCAACATGGCAAAGAAGTCGTGATAGAGCGGCTCAGGGTTTCTTGCAAAGAATCGACCCCAAATCTCGGGGCTGGCACGGAAGCCGAATGCGCATCTCGCATCGATTCGCGGAGAATGGATGATCTCGACAAGCTGGCCTCGTTCGAACCGCACGATGCAGCGTGAGTCACCGCTTGCCAGCGAGAAGGCTGTCGTGAACCAGTCGCCAATCACCCGAAGCTCCGGGTCGGCGTTGATGTGCACCTGAACTCGCTTCATCCAGGCTTCCGAAAACGCGAGCACGATATTCCCCTTTACGCGTTCACATCGATAACTATCCGGCCACGTGTCCTGCCAGCCAGAATCTGCGCCGAGAGATCAGTGATCGCGGACAACGGTTCAACAGTGGTCATGGCCTCGAGTGTGGCGGGTGGAAGTTCTTTGGAGAGGCGGTCCCAGGCTCGAGTTCGAACGGGCTTGGGTGTTTGCACCGAGTTGATCCCAAGGAGTGCGACGTTACGCAGGATGAAAGGGATGACGGTTGTCGGCAGCTCAATTCCGCCAACGAGACCGCACGCGGCTACGGCGCCATACGCGGCCGTGGCCGCAAGAACAGACGCCAGCGTTTGCCCGCCGACCGTGTCGATGGCGGCCGCCCAGCGCTCCGAAGCGAGGGGCGGTGTTTTTTCCGCCAGCGTGGCCCGGTCAATGATTCTTGCGACCCCGAGATCCCGCAAGTAGTCATGCAGCTCCGGTCGCCCCGTAGATGCCGCCACTCGATAGCCGCGGGCCGCGAGCAGCGCAGCGGCCACAGATCCAACGCCTCCCCCCGCTCCGGTGACCAGCACTTCGCGTTCGCCCGGTTGCAGACCCTGGTGCTCCAGCGCCATCAGCGACAGCATCGCGGTGAATCCGGCCGTGCCGATGGCCATCGCCTGTTTCGGGTTCAAACCGGCTGGCACGTGCAGGATCGCCTGTGCGGGCACCCTGGCGCGCTGACTGTAGCCTCCCCAATGCAGCTCGCCCAATCCCTGGCCGACACCAAGGACCTCGTCACCAGGTTGAAATTCCGCTGAGGTGGACTCGATCACGCGCCCGGCGAGATCAATCCCGCAGACCATTGGAAATCGTCGGATGATGTCGCCGCGGCCGGTCACCGCCAGCCCGTCTTTGAAGTTGAGCGAGGAAAACGCGACGTCAATCAGGACGTCGCCCGGCGGTAGCGCGTCGGTTGTGATTTGCTTGAAATCGGTGCGGTAGTCTTTGCGCGTTCCTTCGGACAGGAGCGCGCGGAATGACGTGCCGGGCATGTGCCCGGGATTAATAGTCGAGGATGCGGAAAAGCGCAAGGGCGAGTTGAGCTCGCCCTGTTATCAGTAGACGAATAGATTAGCCAGCGCGACGGTATGGAAACGCGTCGGTGCGGCTTTCTTGGGTGGGGCCTCAGGCCGCACGACCTGCGAGCTTGATTTCGTCAACGTCTCTGGGAAAGTCCCGCCATTCGCGTCCACGATCGTCCACTGACCGATGAGGCGAGAGCCTGTTTCGATCTTGTAGAGGGCGACGCCGGCCGTTCCTCCAAAAAACGTCACGGCGAACATATCCCCTTGGATGATGCCGAAGCCGTGATTGACGTCCTGTGGCGACAACGTCCACTGGACCCAGTACATCTTGTCTTTCCTGACAATTTCGACCACACCCTTGTAGGGATCGCCTTCGGGCCCGACCCCATTGCATTCGTAGATGCCGCTGAGGTCGACTTCAGATGAGACTTCCGCCGTAGGGCCCGCAAGGGTGAGCCCGCCGGTCAGTGCGAGGACGACGAAGAATTGTCTGATCACAGCGATCTCCTGGGGGGCCGAGTAACGCGTGTTCAGCAGATTGAGCAAATGTTGCGCCGTTACAAGTCATGTCCCGGGAGCATCGGAAGACGGGTTTGTTTGGACAATCGTTGAAAGCCTTCACGGTAGTCGCAGACTAAGTTCACGTAAGGCCGCGACCTTAGTCCTTCGTTTGGCAGACTTCGCGACCTTTTGCACCCGGCTCGAGAGCTCTTCTTGGGGAAAGGTATGATTGGCGCATGACGCCCGAACGTCGATCCAGCTCGTTCGGGCCTGTGCCGACGATGGAGCAGGCCGCTTCTGACGGGCCTACGTTAGAATGGGCTCGGGATTCGGGGCTCGGGATTCGGGATTCGGGGTTCGGGATTCGGCGTCGTTCCTGGAGGGATCAGCATGAGAGCCAATCGGCTGGCCGGAGTGGTCGGTCTCCTGTGCGTTCTGGCGGCGCCGGTCTTGGCGCACCACTCACTCGTGGCGGAGTACGACCCGAATAAGCCGGTCAAAGTCACCGGTGTCGTGACCAAGGTCGAATGGACCAACCCGCACATCTGGTTTTTCGTTGACGTCAAAGACGATCAGGGGAAGGTGTCGAACTGGGGATTTTCAGGCGGCCCTCCAGGAGTCCTTCAGCGCCGCGGCATTGCGAGGACGAGTCTGAAAATCGGAGACGTGGTGGTCGTTGAAGGCTTCCGGGCCCGGGACGGATCGAACAACGCCTCCGGGGGGTCCGTCACCTTTTCAGACGGTCGGCGGGTCTTTACGGCATCGGCGGAACAGTCACAGCTGGAAAAAGCCAAATAACAATGGCGAATGGGGATTAGTGATTGAGTGAATCGTTGGTGATTGGTGATTGAGTGAGTGGTGATTGAGAGCGGCGACGCCCGACGTCGCCAACGATTCACCAACCACGAACCCTCCAAGGAACTCCGGCCTCTCAAACGACCTTGGCCACGCGGGGCAAACTCGCTGGCAACCACCCTTATCCGGTTTCCGTCAAACAATAGACATGGTCTTCCGGTGTTGGCCAATTCTGCTTGTTGGGGCTTTCGCGCTGACAGGTCGGTCTTGGCCGGCCACGCTGCCCCTGACGTCTTGGAGCCAGACTCGAATCGCCGATGGCGGCATCGTCGGCAATCTGTACCTGCCCGAAACGGGCGGGCGACATCCCGCTGTGATCGTCGTTGGCGGCAGCGAGGGCGGTGTGGAATGGTCCGCGCCGTTGGGATCTCCGCTGGCGCAACGCGGGTTTGCAGCCCTTGCGCTCGCCTACTTTGGTACGGATCCCCTTCCGCAGCGACTCCAGGCGATTCCTCTGGAATACTTCAAGCTTGCGATCGACCGGTTGCGCGCGCATCCGTCTGTCGATCCTGCGCGCATTGGATTCATTGGCTTTTCGAAGGGCGCGGAAGCGGCCCTGCTGATCGCGGCGACCTATCCCGACGTCAAAGCGGTTGTTGCCAGCGCTCCGAGTCATGTGGCATGGCAAGGAGTTACTGGCGACCCGGCGACCGTGGCTCCGTCCTGGACATACAACGGCGCGGCTGTCCCCTTCGTGCCCTTTGATCGCAGCGAACCGTTCACGACCACCCTGGACGCCTACTCGCGAAGTCTGGCGAAAGGCCGCGCGATAGAAGCGGCCGCGATTCGCGTGGAGCGGATCCTAGGTCCGATCCTGCTCTTTTCGGGCACGGATGACAGAGTGTGGCCATCGACGTTGATGGCCGACCTGATCATCGACAGGCTTACCCGCGCACGATTTCCGATGTTTCACGAGCATGTTCGCTTCGATGGTGCTGGGCATCCTGTGCTCGGCGTACCACAGGCCGAGCTATCTCCCGTGCCGCCACGAATTCTGCTCCGATTGGGTGGGACAGCGGAGACCAACGCGAAGGCCAAGGAGGAGTCGTGGCGCATGACGTTGGAGTTCCTCCAACGATTCCTGTCCACCACCAACGAGGCTCTCCGTCGGAACAAAAATCCATAATCAGAGATCAACCAATAAATCGC
>DATBJG010000465.1:0-5412 GCA_036556585.1 Vicinamibacterales bacterium | reverse complement strand
GCACATTCAGGCGCTGCTCGAACTCCCCAAGTTGATCGAACGGACAATCAAAACCTCGCCAAAGGTGGAAGAAATTGCCGCGCGGCTCTACTCGCGCTCCGACTTCCTGTTCCTGGGCCGGGGAATCAATTTCCCGATTGCGCTTGAAGGGGCGCTCAAGCTCAAGGAGATTTCCTACATCCACGCCGAAGGATATCCGGCAGGTGAAATGAAGCATGGCCCGATTGCGTTAATCGATGAACAGGTCCCGGTGGTCACGATTGCGCCTCGGGACGAAGTATTTGACAAGATGTTCGGAAATATCCAGGAAGCCAAGGCGCGGGGCGGCTCGATCGTCGCGCTGACCACCGAAGGTCACGACAAGTTCGCAGGTGTCCTGGATCCGGCGAACGACTTCATCGTCTCGGTGCCGCAGGCGGCGCCGCTGCTCATGCCCATCCTGCTGGTCTTGCCTTTGCAACTCCTTGCCTATCACGTGGCCGTTCGTCGTGGCTGCGACGTCGACCAGCCAAGAAATCTGGCCAAGAGCGTGACGGTGGAATAGTCTGCTTTCGGATTTCGGCTCCAGGCTCTCTAGAGAGGGATTTGGGACCCGCGGATGGATTTTCTCGCTCAACTCAATCCTGAGCAACGGCAGGCGGCGGAGCACGTCAATGGTCCGCTGCTGATTCTTGCTGGCGCCGGTTCCGGCAAGACGCGCGTCATTGTTCATCGAATCGCGCATCTCCTCGCCGCGCGCCACGCCCGTCCCGAAGAGCTGCTGGCAGTCACCTTTACCAACAAGGCTGCCGAAGAGATGCGGTCGCGGGTGGAGTCGCTGCTCGGCGGAGATTGCAGCGCCCTCTGGATGTCGACGTTCCACTCACTCTGCGCCCGTCTCTTGCGGCGCGAAGCGCCCGCAATTGGCCTGACGCGAGATTTCGTCATCTACGACTCGTCGGACCAGCTGACCATGATGAAGCAGGTTCTTCGGGATCTTCAGATTGACGACGGCATCCTCCAGCCTCGAGCCGCTCTCTCACGAATCAGCCATGCCAAAAATACGATGGAAGGGGTGGACGCCATCCGCGACTCGGCCTGGCGCGCGTCAGGAAGTCTGAGGGGCGAACAGCTCGTCAAAGTCTACGACCGGTACACAGCCGCGCTGCGGGCCAGCAACGCACTGGATTTCGACGACCTCCTGCTCAAAACCGTGGAGCTCTTCGAGACGGTGACGTCGGTTCGGGAACGGTATGCGGACCGGTTCCGCTTTGTGATGGTGGACGAGTATCAGGACACCAACCGTCCGCAGTACCTGCTGATACGGCGGCTTTCCGAACGCTACCGCAACCTTTGCGTCGTCGGGGACCCCGATCAGTCGATTTACAAATGGCGTGGCGCCGATCTGCGGAACATTCTGGACTTCGAACAGGACTTCTCGGATGCCGTTGTCGTACGCCTCGAACAGAACTACCGATCCACCCAGACGATTCTCGATGCTGCCACAGCCGTCATCAGTCAAAATCGGAACCGCAAGCCGAAACGGCTCTGGACCGATCGGCAGGGCGGCAGCAAGATCACCTATTTCCGGGGGGTTGACGATCTCGACGAGGCGGCATTCATCACACGGGTTGCCCGCAGTGCCCTTGGCGAAGACCTCGAATCCGTGGTGGCGGTTCTCTATCGCACGAACGCACAGTCGCGCGTCATTGAAGACTCGCTCATGCGTGAGGGGGTTTCGTACCGCATCGTTGGCGGCGTTCGTTTCTACGAGCGTAAGGAGATCAAAGACACGCTTGCGTATCTCAAGCTCATCCTGAACCCTCACGACGATGTGAGTTTGCGCCGTGTGATCAACGTTCCCACTCGCGGCATCGGTAAGGGCGTGATGGACTCGGTCGAACGGGTTGCTGTGGAGGCGGCTGGATCCGCCACCCCCCTTCTCTCCGCCGGATTGGATAATGATTCCGCCCGATCGCTCTGGGCCCGAATCGGGCGAGCCATCGACCAACATCTCCTGCCGGCTCGTGCAACCGCCTCGCTCAAAGTGTTTCAGGATCTGATTCTCGCACTCACGGACATGGCCCGGCGCGAAACCGTGTCGATCGCGCTCGGCAAGACGCTCGACCAGACGGGTTACCTGCGCGATCTGCGGGAAGAACATACAGAAGAGGCGCAGGGTCGGATCGACAACCTCATGGAGCTCGTGTCGGCCGCGCGCGAGTACGAAACGCGCGAACCAGAACCTTCCCTTGCTGGTTTCGTGGATCGGCTGTCCCTGCTTTCAGAGGTTGATGAAGAAGCGGGCGCCCGTAATGCACGCGTCTGGCTGATGACGATGCACGCAGCCAAGGGGCTCGAGTTTCCCGTGGTCGTGATTGCCGGTCTCGAAGAAGGGCTCTTTCCGCATTCGCGCGCCAGTGACGATGAAGCGGAGCTCGATGAAGAACGTCGTCTCTGCTATGTCGCCATGACTCGCGCTCGCACGCGACTTGTCCTCACAGGCGCTGCGCGAAGACGCGTCTTCGGCGAGTACCAGGGATCCGACCCTTCTCGTTTTGTCGATGAGGTGCCGGCCGAGCTCGTCGAACGCGTGGAATCAACTGCCGTCAGCTCCTCGTACCAGCGCTCGTTTGCCTACTCGGGTATGCGCGCAACCCCCTATCCCCGCGAGCGCAATCGCTCGCTGCGCGAAGAGCCGGCGTTCAAGTATGAGGATGAAAATCAGTCGGCCATGTTCCCGGTCCGTGTCGGCGCGCGTGTGCGTCATGCCCAGTTTGGCGTGGGAACAGTGATCAGCGTCGAAGAGCTGAGCGACGATCTCAAGGTTGTCGTGCGATTTTCCGTGGGATCGAAGACCCTGCGGGCGCGCTACGCAAAGCTGGAACCGGCTTAAGGAACTACGCAGACGGGATTGGGGGTTCGGGATTCGGGATTTGGGACGGGATTCGAGGACGGATTCGAGCATCCCCCGAATCCCCAATCCCGAACCCCGAATCCCGAGACAGCGTTAGCTCGCTATCTTCGTAATGATCCACCGGCCGGTACGTTCCTGGCCTCCCACTTTCATCACCGCGCGCTGCAGGCTGACGACCATCTTCTTTGGCGAGGTCTCGCCGCTTGGCGCTCGAACATCTGCGTTGATGGTCACGTCTTTCGAAATCATCTCACCGGCGGCCGTGGTAACGTCGACCGACTGTCCACCCTGCTGCAGGCTCAGTTCTGCAATCGGCCGCTCGGCATTCAATTTCGTGCGGGCTTCAGAAACAGCTTTGGACGAAACCGCTGCCTCGTCACGCCATTTCCGCCAGGCGGTCTGTACCGCGGCATCGCGTCCGGTGGCGGGCCTTCCTGCGGCTTCGGCTTTCAAGACCCGCTCGATGGCCTCCAGGTTGGTGTCCTGATACGACTTCATCTTCTTGCTGAATTCGTCGTTCGCCTGACGCGCCTGGTCGTGAGCTTTGGCCAGATCCTGAAGCGACAGCGGTGTCCTGCGTTCTTCGCTGACGCTCACAATCTCGAAGTTCGTCACCACGCCATCGGTGCGAGGGTCGAAGCTGGCAGCGGCGAAGTTCGACAACGTGCCGTTGTCGCGAAGCTGTGACGCGCGAAAGAACTGCCTCAGGAGTGCATCTTCAGGGGGTGACGAACAGCCGACCGTGAGCGCCGCGAGCGCGAGGAGAGCAAACACGGCCAACGACGAGAGCCTCGGCCGATACATACCGTCCTCCTTTAGGGGGAAAACTTCGGCCTCATTATGCATCAAACCGACCCCGGCTACGACGGCGCCGGGTCGCTCTTCTCCTCTTCTTCCTTTTCCGCCAGTCGCGCCACCGAGACGACCTTGTCGTCTGGATCGATGTCAATCAGCCGGACACCCTGTGTCGCTCGCCCGATCGTGCGGACATCCTGGGCTGCCATCCGCAAGATCTTGCCCTGCTGAGAGATCAACAGCAGTTCGTCGTCGTCATAAACAAGGGCAATCCCCACGACCCGGCCATTGCGTTCCGAGGTCTGAATGTTGATGATGCCAACCCCGCCCCGGGACTGGACGCGGTATTCCTCGATTTCGGTACGCTTGCCGTACCCGTTTTCCGTAACGGTCAGAAGGGTTCCCGCCGCGCCACCCTGCGCGGGATCGACCGGGCGGACCACTTCCATTGCCACCACTTCGTCATCGTCCCGGAGGCTGATCCCGCGCACTCCGTACGCCGCACGGCCCATCGCTCTGACATCTGCCTCGGGGAATCGAATGGCCATCCCGTCGCGCGTGCCAATGAAGATCTCGCCCGGGCCTTCGGTCATCCGCACGGCCATGACGCGGTCTCCTTCTTCGACACCAATGGCAATGATCCCACCGGCGCGAGGGTTGCTGAAGGCCGTCAGCTCGGTCTTCTTGACAACCCCTCGCAGCGTGCCCATGACGATGAACTTGTCGGGCTCGAAGGCCTTGACGGCCAGGAGCGCGGCAATCTTCTCGTCGGGATCCATCAGCACGAGATTCGCGATGGCCTTCCCCTTTCCACCCGGCCCCACGTCGGGAATCTCGTGGACCTTCAGCCAGTAGGCGCGGCCCTTGTCCGAGAAGATCATGATGTAGGCGTGCGTGGACGCGATGAAGAGGTGGCTGACGAAATCTTCTTCGCGCGTTCGCATGCCGATACGGCCCTTGCCGCCGCGTCGCTGATTCCGGTATGTCGTGATCGCGGTCCGTTTGATGTATCCGGTGTTGCTGACGGTGATTGTCATGTCCTCTTCGGCGATCAGGTCCTCGACCCGGAACTCCCCGGTGTCGTCGAGAATCTGCGTACGCCGATCGTCACCGTACTGCTTCTGAACAGCTCGGAGCTCGTCCACGATCGTCTGCATCAGTAATGGCTCGCTCGACAGAATCGCACGCAGTCGCTCGATCGTCTTGAGCAACTCGGCCATCTCGTCCAGGATTTTCTGCCGCTCGAGACCGGTGAGCCGCTGCAATTGCATGTCGAGGATCGCCTGCGACTGAATCTGGGTGAGCCCAAACTGCGTCATCAGGCCATCCCTGGCTTCGGGCACCGTTTTCGATCCGCGGATCAACTTGATGACCGCATCCAGTTGATCCAGTGCGATCTTCAACCCTTCGAGGATGTGATGTCGCGCTTCTGCCTTACGCAGGTTGAACTCGGTGCGACGCCGAACCACCTCCCGGCGGAATTCGACGAAGCTTTCGAGCAGCTCGACCAGGCCCAGGACCTTCGGGCGCCCTCCGACGATCGCCAGGTTAATGACCCCGAAACTCTGCTGGAGTGCCGTGTGCTTGTACAGATTGTTCAGGATCACCTCGGGCACTTCGCCGCGGCGCAACTCGATCACGATGCGCATGCCTTCGCGATCCGACTCATCGCGGATGTCCGAAATGCCCTCGATGGTCTTGTCGCGCACCAGGTCGGCAAT
>DATBJG010000464.1:0-9938 GCA_036556585.1 Vicinamibacterales bacterium | reverse complement strand
CAGTTTGTGAACTCGCTCGGAACCTTCGGATAGACGTACGGCCCTATCTTCGAATTCCGCAACAGCTCGATTGGACTGCTGACGGTTTTGAGCAGATCTTCAAGACTTTGCTGACTCATGGGTATTAGTCGCCCCTTTCTCTAGACTCCTGACCGTGTCACGAACCCGGTACTCTAACACGACTGGAGCCCGGCGCCGATTCACCCCGACTGGTTCCTCCGCGCGGCTGTGCTTGCCCTTGGATTGATCGTCGGCAGCTTAGAACAGGAATTTCAAGGCCAGCTGAAAGACGCGGGGATCGCCGGCCGTTGTAATGGTGCCAAAGGCCGCTGACCCGAGCACGCCGTTGGGAGCACCGAATGGCGGGGTGTTGGTCACGTTGAAGATCTCACATCGGAACTCGAGCGCGCGGTCGCCTGACAGTCCAACTCGTCGCATTACGGCAAGATCGAGATTCCGATAGCCTGGACCGCGGACGGGGTTGCGGGAACTCGTGCCCAGGGTGAACTGCGGCGCGGTCGCAAATGCGCTCGTGTTGAACCAACGGCCGACCGACCGTTCATTGGAAGGAAGGGTCGGGTCGCCAACGAGGTTCGGACGCTGGGTCCCGAATCCAGCGAAGGCATTGTTGTTGGTCGTTTGCGTCACGGCAATGGGGACACCTGACTGCAACGTGAGCACACCGGTCAGTGTCCAGTCGTGAACAATCGCACCGAGCAAGCCAGTGACCTGACTCCTGCGGTTGGTCCCCCAGGGAAGATCCCAGACTCCCGAAGCCACGAACACGTGCGGGATGTCGCCGGTCGAGTAGTCGCGCTCGAGGTGGCGGTTGAAGGTGTCTGCAACCGGAAAGTTGGCGACTGGCCCGGTGAGAATCGATGCGTCGAAGACCGACGAGGCATCGTCTGTCAACTTCGACCGTGTATAGCTGACCAGATACGACAGGCCGCGCGAGAATCGTTGCTCCAGCTTGGCGTACACGCCGTTGTAGAGTGTGGTCCCGACATTGTTGCGGTAAAAGCTCACGGTGGTGTACTGCGGATACGGCCTGAGCAACTGCGCAACCGGAATTGTCGGATCTCCAAGAGACGACGACCGTGGAATCGTGCCGAAGAACGGGTTCGCGACGCGCTGCAACAGCGCCTGGCCCTGTGCCAGTTGATCGACGCTCAACTGATTGATGTTCGTATCAGGAATCCCGACGCGGGTGATCTTCGACCCGACGTACGCAATCTCGACAGCAATATCGGACGTCAACTCGCGCTGCAGCGACACATTCCACTGCTGCGCGTAACCCGAACCGAGATTCCGATCGACCGTAAAGACACCCTGACCAAGGCCGGCGTTTGGCGTTGGCGGAATCGGCTCGACCGTCGGCCCCTGAGCCAGCACGAAGGCAGGCCGGATACTGTCAAGCGTGCGCTGAGACACCGTCTGAAGAAACGGAAAGACCGGGGTCGTAAATGGTGTGGTAATCCCGGCCATCTCAATCCACACCATCGCATAGCCGCCTCGGACGACAGTCCTATCCGTGACTCGACCCACGATGCCGAGGCGGGGACCAAAGTTGTGCTTGTGCAGCTTGCGCGCAGCGCGGGGCAATCCGTCCCGTCCGAGAAACTCGAGCTGTTCGGTTTGGAGATTGAAGACTGCGGCCTGATTGTTGGCTTCGGTCGACGGAAAGTTCAGCGTGTACCGAATCCCGCCATTCACCGTGAACCGTTCCGACACTCTCCAGTCGTCCTGAATGAAGTACTCCTGGAACGACGCGCGGTTTCGAATTTGTTCCTGCTGGAGGTCGATGGAAAATCGTTCGACCTGGCCGAGGAGAAAGCCAGCCAGCGGCGTCCCGGTGTTTGCAGCCGTGGTGGCATCGATCGGGAGATTCGTAAAGAGATTGCTGAACGTGAACGACCCCGTGGGCGACGGCGGCTGCACGACGTTCAGTCGCTCCCACCGAAGGTCACCACCCAGCTTGATGGCATGCCGCCCTTTCAACCAGGTGAATGTGTCGGCAATCTGCGTCACGCTGGTGCCGAAATCGCTGGCCGTGTTGGGCGGTGACCCGAGCTGCTGGTACCCGCCAATCAGAAATGTGGGAAGCGTGTTTGGAAACTCTCCGGTCGTTGGGATTCCCGGAAGGTTGAGATCCGCAGAAGCGGACGTGGTGAGCTGCGCGGCCGTTCGTCCCACCGATCGCCGGGTGTCACCGACCCGTACTTCGTTCAACACGTTCTCGGTGAACGTCCGCTGGTAACTTGACGCGAACGACCAGGCTTTGGTGGCTTGCGGTCCCAGCGTTCCGGTCGTCACGCCACTCCCCTCGGGGAGCGGCGAGACGGGGACGAAGTCCTCGGCAAAGCGGGTCAGACGGCCGAACACGTGATCCATGTGGCTCGAAAAGCGATGGTCGATCCGGACGCTGAAGAGATCTTGGTCGATCGTTTCATCGCCAACCCGTCGGAAATTGTTAGCCGTTCCGGCGCTGGTCGGTCGCGGATACCGGTCCAGCAACGTGCGGGCAACCAGATCGACTCGTTCGACGGGGATGGTGTTGCCGGGAAATTGAGTACGGGTCGAGCCGCCAGCGGGATTTGGCGCCGTCGTGGAGGGATCGTAGATGGTCGGCACGCGACCGCCAATGGCCTCTGTAAACACACCCTGACGCTGCAGCAGAGTCGGAACCGTTGAGATGACGGTACGACCGATCGTCTGACGCTGCCCTTGATAATCGACGAAGAAAAACGTCCGGCTCTGTCGAATCGGTCCGCCGGTCACACCGCCGAACTGATTCCGACGGAACTTTGGCTTGACGGGGTTCGTGGCTGCAAAGAAATTCCTGGCATTAAGCGCCTCGTTGCGAAAAAACTCGAAGAGGCTGCCCCGAAACGCATTCGTGCCGGTCTTGGTCGAGAGGTTGATGACGCCACCATTGAAGCGGCCGAACTCCGCCGGCGGGCTATTGGTTTCAATCTTGAACTCTTGAATCGCATCGATGTTCGGAAAAAAGGCCACCTGGCCCGGCTCGGGCTGCAGGACCGAGATACCGTCGAACAGATATTCGTTGGTCCGTGGTCGCCCTCCATTGATGCGAGGAAGTGACGACCCGGGGGGCAGTGCAACATTGGGGACGATGCCGGCAAAGGTAATGAAGCTGCGACCGTTGAGGGGAAGATCGACGACTTTCCGATTGTCAACGACCTGCCCGAGCCCGGAGGATCCACTTCGCAGCAGCGCCGCATCCGCGATGACCGTGACGGTCTCTGTCACCCCACCCAATTCCAACTCGACATCCAGCCGAACCGTTTCGCCAGTCGCGATCACAATCCCCTGGCGCGTGAGGGGTCGAAACCCATTGAGTTCGACTCGAAGCTGATATGCACCCGGCGCAAGTCCCGGAAATGAATAGCTGCCGTCTCCGCCGCTCACGAACGTGCGCGAGCTGTTTGTTCTGGTCGCCGTGGCAGTAACCGTCGCTCCCGGCAGCGCGGCTCCTGCCTGGTCCACGACGCGTCCGATCAGCGCACCACGCCCGACCTGGGCGACCAGCATTGACGACATTCCCATCCAGAAGAGCAGTGCTACACAGGCGCGCATGACTCGGGACTCGGGATTCGGGATTCGGGACTCGAGATTCGGGGTTCGGGATTCGGGATTCGGGGTCGCGAGACCCGCCCGACGGCGACGAGTCTAGTTCGTCTTAAAACAATATTCAATTCGACTCAATACGGTCTAATTCGTTTCGTCACGACCGTGTGCGCTGAGAACCTCGATTGACACGGACTTGATAAGCGCGTGCAATCGCATGCCGCTTTCAATCCGCAGCGAACTCACGGCATCCCGCGTCACCTCCGCGAGCAACAACACCCGGCCCACTGAAAGCTGGACGATCACGTGATCGAAGGCCGGGTCCGTGTGGATGGCCGACACGGTGCCCACGAGGACGTTGTGGAGGCTCAAACCTTCTGGAGGCTTCGTTGCAAGGATCACTTCTCGAGCCGGTACCCTCAATCGGACTGACGCACCCTGAGGCAATGTCCGATCGGCCGCGAGCAGCGAGCCCCCGTCGAACCGCAGTTCGATGAGGCCGCGGGACCGATGCGTGGTGCCGACAACGGCATCAAAGACACTGCCCAGGCCCACCGCTTCGCGCAACCACGACAAATCGGCACGGCTCGTCAGCTCGGCCAGCGCACCACTCGCAATCGTTCGGCCTTTTTCCAGAATCAACAGATGTGAGCTGAGACGCACGACATCGCCAAAATCGTGCGTGACGATGACCAGGGGCATATCGAGCGTTCGACGCAGGTCGTCGATTTCATCCTGCATGCGCCGACGCGTGGGGCGATCGACGGCCGCAAATGGCTCGTCGAGGAGCAAGACCGCCGGTTCGCGGGCCAGCGCTCTGGCCAGAGCCACGCGCTGGCGCTCGCCGCCCGATAGTTCGTGCGGCCGTCGATTCACCTGGTCCGACAGGTGAACTCGAGTCAACAGCTGTTGCGCGCGACTGTGACGTTCCGTTCGCGGTTGGTGCCCCAACGCGGCAATCACGTTGGATGTGGCAGTCAAATGGGGGAACAGCGCGTATTCCTGGAAAACCAAGCCAACAGCCCGACGGTACGGCGGCGTGAACACGCCCGAAGTCGTGTCGGTCCAAACCTCGGATCCCGACCGGACCCGTGCGTGAGAGGGACGATACAACCCGGCGATCGTCCGCAAGATAGTGGTCTTGCCGCTCCCGGACGGTCCAAAGATCGCGAGGACCTCACCGGAATCGCACGCGAACTCGACATCGAGCGGAATGGGACCCGACTGACGAAGGCTCACCGACAGTCGTCGATCAGTCACGGCGCAGGATCACTCGACGTGATAGCGCGTTGGTTACCGCAAGGGTGATGAGGGCCAGCAGCAAGAGGGTCGCCGCCATCACGCCTGCCGCTCGATCATCGAACGCCTGCAGTCGGTCATAAATGGCAATGCTCAGCGTTCGCGTTTCGGCCGGAATGTTGCCGCCCACCATCAGGACCACGCCAAATTCTCCAAGAGTGTGGGCAAAGGCCAGGATCGCAGCCGTGACAACGCCGGGCCAGGCGAGCGGGAGCTCGACGGTCAGAAGTGACCGCCAAGGTGACATGCCGCAGCACGCGGCCGCCTCACGAATGTCGGCTGGAACGCTCTCGAATGCCCGTTGGATCGGTTGAACAGCAAAGGGAAGATTCACCAGAACCGACGCGAGCACGAGCCCTTCGAAACTGAACGCGAGCGCGTGGCCGGACAGCGACGCAAACACTTGGCCGACCACCGACCGGCTGCTGAAGACCTGCAACAGATAGAAGCCCAGGACCGTCGGGGGCAGCACGAGCGGTAACGCCACGAGCGCTTCCACGACTCCCCTGCCAGCAAACCGGTGAACGGCCAGCGTTCGGCCAAGCGCCAGACTGAGCGGGAGCAGGATCGCGAGTGTCGCGACGCCGAGCTGCATTGACAGCGCGAAAGCGGCCCAGTCCATCTCGTGGAATCAGTTGGAAGGTACGACGAAGCCGTACTGACGGAGCACGTTTCGTGCGGCTGGCTGTTGGAGGTACTGATAGAAACGGTCTACAGTGGCACTCGCTTGCTTGAGCAACACCATCCGCTGACGGAGCGGTGGATGGAGCGACTCGGTCACGAGTGCATAGCGGCCTTGCTCTCGCAACGGCCCAGAGACTACGAGGGAGTACGCGAGAATTCCGCCAACCGCATTGCCGGTCGTCGCAAACTGTGCCGCCTGACCGATGTTCTCACCGAGGACGAGTGCTGGCTTCAGCCCGTCCCAGAGACCTTGTTTGCGCAGTGCCGCTTCCGCGGCGAACCCGTAAGGAGCATGCTCAGGATTGGCGATGGCAAAGCGTCCGACAGCGCCTTTCGCCAGCAGCGTTCGAAGACCGTTCAGATCCTCGTCGACGGCAAGCGGTGAACCATGCGGCGCGAAGATCACGAGCCGGCCAATGGCATAGAGCGCGCCGCGATCGCGCGTCAGCCCCGCCTGGACAAGTTTGTCAACAAGGGCCTCGTCTGCCGAGAGGAACAACTCGAATGGGGCGCCATCCAGCAGTTGACGCGTGAGGGTTCCCGACGATCCAAAGACCAGTTCGACCCGCTCGCGAGACTGTTTCGTAAAGTTCGCGGCGATCGCCTCGAGTGCAAATCTCAGGTCCGATGCGGCGGCAACACTTGGCGCACGCTGCGCCGCAACGTTGACGGTACAGCCGAGCAAAACTGCCGCGACAATCACCCGGGTCCGGGCGCGCTGGAATCCATGCACGACCAAAAATCATATCATATCGGCTTATGATTATGCCTCATATCGCCCTGATCGAGCTATAATCGATCGATGAAGAGCCTTTGATGAAGCCTATTGAAGGGACTCACATGGCACTCCTCACGGTAAGAGCCGCTGCCGGCCGGCTCGGAGTTGGGTACTCCACACTCAAGCGATGGGTCCACACAGGCCACGTACGCACGACGCGCACCGAAGGCGGTCACCATCGCGTGTCCGAGGCCGAGATCGATCGCTTGTTAGCACACCACCAGCCCGACTCATCCCGGCAAGCTCGCCCGGCAGACGCCGACGAGTCGCTTGCCGGCCTCAGCGCCCGCAACCGTCTCGTGGGATTCATCGACGAGGTGCGGGTCGATGGTCTCCTTGCCCAGGTCCGGATGCGCGTCGGGGATCAGTCGTTAACCGCCGTGATTACCGCCGACGCCGTTCGCGCACTGAACTTGCGGCGTGGCGATGATGCGTTGGCCATCATCAAATCGACAGAGGTAATGATCGCCAGAGCGGGAACACAGGGAGTACAGAGACGGAGGACGAAGAAAAGGTTCTAGGGTTCTAGCTTGCCGGGGAATATCCGACCCAGGCCCGAAGCAGCGTGTAGCTGACCGCGAGCACGACGGGCCCGACAAAGACGCCGATCAATCCGAACGCGGTGAGCCCGCCCATTACTCCCGCGAACATCAGGAGCATTGGCAGGTCCGCTCCTTGAGTCATCAACATCGGTCGCACGACGTTGTCGAGCGTCACGACAACGAGCGTCCAAACGAGCAACATGGTGGCTGCGACGGGCGAACCCTGCCAGTACAGCCACACGACCGAAGGGGCCAGAACGAAAAAGGGTCCGAGTTGAGCAATACACAGGACGAACGCCAACGCTGCAAGCAACGGCGCAAACGGCACACGCGCCACCACAAGGCCCAGACCGGTCAAGAGAGCCTGAAGGAATGCGGTCGCGACGACGCTGAGGGCGACGCTTCGGATCGCCTGCGCGGCAAGCCGCACCACACGGTCTCCGGGTTCCCCTGCCAGGCGACGGCCGACCTGTAGCAGCACCTCGGCCATCTGCTCGCCTCTCATATACATGACAACGGCAATTGCCACTGTGAGCAGAAACTGCAAGAGCAGCAAAGCCACGCCACGCATCGTGGTCGCAATCCACAGAATGGCGGTAGCGACGTACGGCGCAGCCGACGAAAGGAGCTCCGCGAAGCCGCTTGCGGCAATCCGTCGCCACGCCTCGATCGCAGGCTCACCAATGATGGGCACTGTCGCGAGCCACAGCGGCGCTGGCGGGACCGTGAACGATCGAAACGTTGCCGTCCAGGCAATCACTTCGCCTGCGTTGGCAGCAATGGCTCCAATCACAAGTGAAAGGGGGAGGACCAGCGCGAGCAGCAGCATCGTGGTCATGACCGCGGTCGCGAATGCCCGGCTTCCTCGCAGCCAGAACTGCAAACGTTCCAGCATGGGCCAGGTGGCCACGACGATCATCGAAGCCCAGATGATGGCACCGAGGAACGGACGCAGCACCCAGATCGTGAGTCCGATGAGTGTCACGATGATCAAGACCCCCATCGTGGCTCTGGGCAGGTCCATTCGCGGCTGCGGTGTGTCTGACATAACGTCGCCAGCTTATTCTAGCGGTGGTGTTCAAATCCACGACACCAAGAAGCACACACGCGTGCACATGGACAGCAGGGCGATTGGCCTCACGTTCTCCATGGGAGGATCGCGAGTCTGACGCACTTGACATCATTTTTGCAGCCAGCAGCGGGGTAGAACCATGCCGCGCAGTCCGAAAAGGAGGAACGGTGTGTCGTGGCAGATCGGGCCTACCGTTGTCCCGGAGATGTTGAAGGATCATGAGTCCCCCAAAGCGCAACGGGCCATGGAAGCCATGCTTCGCATGAAGAAGATTGACATTGCCGAGATCGAGCGCGCAGTTTCCGAAGCGACAGTGGCGAAGCACTAAAGGCGCCAACGATGAAGAGCAGACACCCGCGTCCCCCGTCAGCAGAGTCGTCGACCACAGAAAGCGCGCATCCTGAGGTGCCCGCGCTCGATGAGAACATCGAGGCGATCAAGGGTTGGGAACAGGCGGCGCTCCATCACCGATCGAGGACGGAACAGCTGAGCGATGCGATTACACGGTTCGCCGCTGGTGGACCCATGCTCGTCTTTCACGTGCTCTGGTTTGCCTTCTGGATTCTGGCGAACGTTCGCATCATTCCGGGCTTGACGCCGTTCGACCCCTTTCCGTTTCCGCTGCTCACGATGACAGTGTCGCTCGAGGCAATCTTTCTGTCGCTCTTTGTGCTGGCAAGTCAGAATCGGCTCTCGCATCAGGCGGACAAACGCGCGCATCTCGACTTGCAGGTCGACCTGCTCGCAGAGCGCGAGATGACAACCGTCCTGCGATTGCTCCAGGACATTGCACGTCAACTGAACGTCAGGTTGAGCGTGACACCCGATCAGATCCGCGATCTCGCCAAAGAGACGGACCTGCATAAGTTGACCGACAGGATGGAGGAGATTGAGGAGTCGGAGAGGTGACTCGGGGCGGGATTCGGGACCCCGAATCCCGAATCCCGAACCCCGAATCCCGAACCCCGAATCCCCTCTTTAAGGCTGCACCTTCGACAGTTGCTCCAGGAGCTTTCCTCGGGGGCTGTCGGCCGGCACAAACCGCTGCACACGCTCACCAGCGAATACTTCTCCCGTGTAGATGTTCCCCTTCGAATCGACCGCAATCATATGAAGGCCGTAGAACGACCCACCGCTGTCGCCCATACTGCCCATCCGTCCGACTTCTTTACCGTCCTCGCGATTGAGGAAGTAAATATGGTTGTTCGTCAGGTCTGAAATGTACAAGAAGCGCTGTTGCTTGTCGGGCGAGAACGCCACGCCTCCGGTTGCCCCGCCCACACCGGTGTGAGTTGCGAGGGTAAACTCTTTGAGGAACTTGCCTTCTTTTGTCGTGACGTGAATCCGGTTGGCGTTGCGATCGGCCGCGTAGACGAGACCATCGTTTGAAAAGTTGATGGTCAGGTGTCCCCTGAACTCCTTTGGCATCGGACCGCCCGGTGTGTACGCCCGGTCCGCATCGTCGGTGGTGATCTCCGACAACTTGTGGCCGTATGCGCCCCACCCGCGTTTGAACGCAAACGTCGTCAGGTCAAAGACCATGACGCGTCCGCCCAGGTAGCTGTCTGCCACGTACACTTCGTTGGCGGCCTCATCCAGCCGGATTTCTTCGATGCCTCCCACGATCATTGGTGTGGAGGCGGGATACTTGGCGCGAAACGCGGCGGCATTCGGGCCCCGGGCTCCACCCTCTCCCGCAATCCCGCCGCCGCGGCCCAGGAATCCCGTCACCGGACCTCGTCCACCGCGTCCCGGTACCCGAGGTTCAGCTCCGCGTCCGCCTGGGGGTGCGCCACTCTCGGTCTCGGGCACGCGAGGGATCTCGCCAACCACTTTGCCGGTCTTGGGATCGTATTTGCGTACGGTGTCCTGGCCAATGTAGACGAAGCCTTTGCTGTCCACATCCATACCGTGGCCCTGCGGCGCGTCGAACGATCCAATGACATTGCCGTTCTTGTCGATGTGAATCATCGAC
>DATBJG010000463.1:0-13085 GCA_036556585.1 Vicinamibacterales bacterium | reverse complement strand
CAGGGCGAGCGGCTTGCGCTTTCGAGCGACGACCTTCAGAGCTGGATCGACCGCTTTTCGCGTTTCCCGCGAGTGCAGCTCATCGATCTCGATGCGGCCATGGGGTCTGGCGACAACGATGGCCTCGTGGAAACCGTTGCTCGTCAACTCCCCTGCCAGGTGGGCGGCGGCATTCGCACCCCGGAGCGTGCTCAGGCACTTCTCGACGCCGGCGCCCGCAAAGTCATCATCGGGTCGTCGCTCTTCAAAGACGGCCGCCCGAATCTCGAACTCGCCGAGTCTTTCGCTCAGCTCGTTGGTCCTGGACGCCTGATTGGCGCCGTGGACAGCCGCGGCGGTCAGGTGGTGATTCATGGGTGGAAGACAGCCCTGCCACTGACGGCCGTGGACGCCGTCAAAGAGCTCGAGCCCTTCTGCGGCGAATTTCTCTACACGCACGTCGACACCGAGGGTCTCATGCGCGGCATTCCCATGGATGCCGTGCTCGCGGTCAGCCGCGCCACGACGCGGCATCTGATTGCGGCCGGCGGCATCACCACGCAGTCGGAGATCGACGCCCTCGACCGCGCGGGCATCGACGCCGTGGTTGGCATGGCCATCTACACGGGACGACTGACAGTGGCGAATGAGTGATTTCTGATTGAGCGATTCCTTGGCGATTTGCGAGTGGTGATTTGTGATTCATTTGCCGATTCATTCGCACATCAATCGCCACTCTCCAATCACAAAGCACCAACGATTCGCTGAATCAAGAATCCCCAATCACTATTATTGATTACGCCACATTCCGTAACCATTACGTGATATAACGTAGCGTGCCTCCGAACCCGTTCGTGTACGGCGAGGTCGTCCCGCAGACAGCGTTCGTCGATCGCGAGGAGGAACTCGATCGGCTCCGACGCGACCTCGACGATGGCCAGAAGGTCTTTCTCATCTCACCGCGGCGTTACGGGAAGTCGTCTTTGATCCGGCAGACCTTGCGGGCGGCCGGAAGAGGCGGAGCGCTCACCTGCGAGGTCACCGTCTCCAGCTACAGCTCGTATCTGGGGTTTCTCGAGGGTTACACGCGAGCGCTGGCAGCGTTGCAGGAGCGGTGGGATCTGGCGCGCGCGTGGCTCACCGATGCGCTGGCGGGAGTCAGGATCGAGGTGCGCGCGGAATCCGGTGAAGGTCCAGGCCGCCTCTCGGTCTCGTTTCCCGACGTGCGAACCGGGCGCGAACTCGCGCAACTCGCGGCCGCGGTTTTCGCACTGCCTGCGCGCCTCGGCGACGCCCGACGGCGTCGGGTGGTCATTGCACTGGATGAATTTCAGGCCATTGCAGGTTTCAATGGCGGCAGTGTCGAGCACTCGTTACGGGCCGCCATTCAGCATCAGCGCCGTGTCGGCTACGTGTTTGCCGGCTCCGAACCGAGCCTCATGGAGCGGATGCTCGGCCCGCGGCGGCCGTTCTACAAGGCTGGACCGGTCATGCGACTCGAGAAGATCCCGGCCGACGTGTTTGCGAACTTCATCGAGGCACGCTTTGCGAAGACCGGGATCAAACCGCAGCCGGGCGTTGGCAGCGCGCATGTCGAGTTGGCGGGCAATTTGCCCTACGACGTGCAGCGACTCGCCCACGAGACCTGGGACGATGTGTCGGCCGTTGGAAAGCGGCGAGTGGACGTCGAAGATTTGCACCGGACGCTCAGCCGGCTGCTGGCAGAACAGCACACGGTCTTCGAAGCCAGGTGGCAGCGGTTCACGCTGGGGCAACGCGCGACCCTGCGCGCAGTCGTCCTTGCCGAAGGGAAAGAGCTGCTGTCGGCGGACGTCCGGCAGCGGTACCGACTCGGAGGCGCATCAACCGTTCAAGCCGCCCTGGCGGCGCTCGTCCGCGAGGATGTCATCGCCCGCGACGGGCCGCGCTACGGTGTGATTGACTCGCTGCTCCGCGAGTGGGTCGCACGGAGAACGTTTTGAAGTTCTTTAGAACCTTATCACCGTTGAAAGTGTCGCAGCTGTCTGGCGAGATTAATTGCGAGGATCAAGAGGATGGGAGCCGTGGCGACTCCCGGCGTATATCCGCCCTGCAACAGAGACCAGCTCGGATGCACGATGCCGTTGAAAGTCTCCACCACAACCCAGGCCCACCCGATCGTGACGGCCGAGGGCCACCCTCGCCGGAAAGGCCACAGAAGGCACCAAAGTCCGAACCCCACCAGCAGAACATTGATCACCAGGAATCCTGTTTCACGGTCCTCTGCGACGAGACCGGTGAGCCAGCGCGCTGGCGGAAACGATTCCCAGAGCCGCCCCACATACTCCTCTACTGAGTGCGCCGCCTGCGCAAGAACGAGCGCGCCAAACGCTGTCTGAAGCCGGGACATCTAGCCTCTTGAACTCCTGTTCAACCTCATCGTCTCCTGGTCTCCTGATCTCTTGTGTAAAACCTAATCATCTCCTACCCTCCTCATCTCCTGTAAAGAGCGTCCCATCATGGCACAGCGTCGGCGATAGCACCCTTCTTGGTATGATGAAGAACACGCATTCGCAACGCGGAGGGGGCATGACCGTGCGGCTTGGAGTGGTCGGAGTTGTCGCCATCGTCTCGTTGGTTTCATCGTCGGTTTCGGCGCAGTGGCCCACGTACCGAAAGGCCGATGCTCCACGAACGGCCGACGGGAAAGTCAGGCTCGATGCCCCGGTGCCGAGGACCGCAGATGGAAAACCAGACTTCACCGGTCTGTGGGACACGGTGCGAACGGGGACGGGACAGGTCATTGTCGGAAAGGACGTCCCCCCTCTGCAGCGAACCAGTCAATTCTGGAATATCGGGGCGGGTCTCGACGGCGACCTCCCACTCCAGCCCTGGGCGTTCGAGTTGCGCGCTCAGCGCGTCGCGAATCACAGCAGAGAGAATCCCGACGCCCACTGCCTGCCGATAGGCCTCACCCAGCTTCACAATCATCCACAGCCAAGGAAAATCATCCAGACGTCGTCCGTCATCGTGATCCTCTACGAAGCGAATGGAGGCATCCGGCAGATCTTCACCGACGGCCGATCGCTGCCCAACAACGATCCGCAACCGTGGTGGTACGGGTACTCGGTCGGCAGGTGGGAAGGCGATACGCTCGTCGTCGAAACGTCAAACTTCAGAGATGGTGGATGGTTGGACGTCAATGGGGCGCCGCTGACCGACGCCGCCAAAATGACCGAGCGATTCCGCCGCCTGGACTATGGAACGCTCGAAATCGAGGTCACGGTCGACGACCCGAAGGCCTACACCAGACCCTGGACCGCTGTGAAAATTCGCCAGCGGTTGCTACCCGATGACGAACTGATTGAGTTCATCTGTGCGGAGAACGAACAGTCGACCAAGCGCTTCCAGTAAGCGACGGTCTCACTTTTCGAAACGCGCTCACGCCCAGAAAGCGTCCCATTGATGTTCCGGATGGAAGAAATCGGTTCCCTCGACAATTTTCCCATCCCGAATCGTCACGTGGAGCAGCAGGCGGACGTCGAGCTTCTTGCCGTTGCGTTCGGCCGTCAGTCGATCGACGAACACCCCTCCGGCATCGTTGGCAAGCATGTCGACGGACTGCACCTTGAACGTCCCGGCTGTCGACTCCATGAGACGTCCGAAGAAGCCAAAGACTTCCGCTTGTCCGCGGTAGTCCTTTGAAATGGCGCTCTTGCCAGGCACCCGCCAGATGACATCTGTGGAAAAAAGTCTCGTCAACGCTGGGCCATCGCCCGATTGGAATGCTTTCAGAGCTGCTCGCATCACCTGCAGATTTGGATGTTCACTCATCGTTCACCCCAGTTCGTAAGTTGCCGACAGACTACCATAGTGATCTATTCTTGAGTCCTATGACCACAGCCCTCGCCCGCACCGCGATTCGCGCGATTGTAACCATTGCCGTCGCGACCTCGACGACCGCGCCTGCGCTGGCGCAATGGCCTTCGTACCCCTGGAAGAACCTGCCACGCACGCCTGACGGCAAGGTCGATCTTAATGCGCCCCCACGGCGCACTGCCGACGGCAAGATTGACCTGTCCGGCTTCTGGATGCCGACCGATCGCGTCAAGCACCTGCTCAATCTCGCAGCGGATCTGAAACCGGGAGACGTCCCGCTGACACCATGGGCCGAGGCCGTCTATAAGGAACGCATCGACAACAACGGCAAGGACCATCCGGGCGTACGGTGCTGGCCTTCGGGCATTCCCGAAAAGCTCAACATCCCGGACGGGCTCAAACTGGTCCAGACACCTGACGTCACGATTTTCCTGCATGAGTCACGCACCATCTATCGCCAGGTATTCACCGACGGACGGCCGCTGCCGGATCTCACGCATGCGCAGCCCATGTGGATGGGCTACTCGATCGGTCATTGGGAAAACGACGTGTTTGTCGTCGAAACCATCGGCCAGAACGGACAGACTTGGCTCGACATGCGCGGGCTCCCGGGCACCGAGTCGCTTCGCGTTGTCGAGCGTTACACGCGGCCAACCCTCGGACGCATCTACATTGACGTCACCATCGACGATCCGAAGGCCTACACGAGACCGTGGAACGTGCGGCTGTCATGGGACCTCCAGCCGGACACCGACCTGATCGAGAGCATCTGCGAAGAGAACAACAAGGACCTGCCCCACATGGTCGGCAAATAAGGCGGCGGCGCAACCGTCACATGAGAAGAAAGGCGGTCAAGATGTCGGGTGGATTACACCATGCGTTGCGGCCTTTGCTCATCCTCGTCCTGATCGGTGGATTCGCCACCGTTCGCTTTTCCGGGCAGGGCGCTCCCAAAAGCGGAGAGTGGCGAACCTACGGCGGCGATCTCGGGCATACACGCTATTCCCCGCTCGATCAGATCAACGCGGAAAATTTCAGCAAGCTCGAGGTCGCCTGGCGCTTCAAGACCGACAACCTCGGTCCTCAGCCGGAATTCAATCTCCAATCGACGCCGCTCATGGTCAACGGGGTGCTCTACAGCACCGGTGGAACGCGGCGCGCGGTCGTGGCGCTCGATGCGCGGACAGGCGAGCAACTGTGGATGTCCAGCCTCAACGAGGGGAAGCGCGCCGAGGTGTCGCCGCGACGGCTGTCGGGACGCGGTCTCGCGTATTGGAGCGACGGCAAAGAAGAACGCATTCTCTACGTAACGCTGGGCTATCAGCTCGTAGCACTCGATGCCAAGACGGGCCGGGCCATTCCGGGCTTCGGGAAAAATGGCCTGGTCGATCTCAAGCTCGACAACGATCAGGCGGTCGACCCGGAAACCGGCGAGTTCGGGCTTCACGCGGTTCCGGTCGTCACGGGCAACACGGTGATCATTGGCGCCGCGCATTTGCCGGGCGGATCCCCGCGAAGCAAGACCAACGTAAAGGGGTATATCCGGGCGTACGACGTGCGGACCGGCAAGCGACTCTGGATTTTCCACACGATTCCAATGCCCGGCGAATTCGGCAACGACACGTGGTTGAACGATTCCTGGGCGTACACGGGGAACACGGGCGTCTGGGCGAACATGGCCGTCGACGAACAGCTCGGCCTGGTCTATCTCCCGGTCGAACTGCCGACCGGTGACTGGTACGGTGGCAATCGGCCCGGGAATGGTTTGTTTGGCGAGAGCCTCGTCGCACTGGATCTGAAAACCGGCCAGCGACGCTGGCACTACCAGATGATCCACCATGGGATCTGGGATTACGACAATCCAGCTCCATCGATCCTCATCGACGTCACCGTCAACGGCAAACCAGTCAAAGCCATCGCGCATCCGACCAAGCAGGCGTTCATGTACGTGTTCGACAGGGCGACCGGTCAGCCCGTCTGGCCCATCGAAGAACGGCCGGTGCCGAAGGGTGACGTACCCGGCGAGTGGTACTCGCCAACACAGCCGTTCCCGACAAAACCGCCGGCCTTCGACCGACAGGGATTCTCGATTGACGACTTGATTGACTTCACACCGGAGCTGCGAGCCGAAGCCATCAAACTCATCTCGCGATACAAGATCGGACCGCTCTATACGCCGCCCGTGGTCAGCAAGTGGGAAGGCCCGCTGGCAATGCTGATGTTGCCGTCGGCTGGCGGTGGCGTTAACTGGGCTGGCGGGTCGGCAGATCCAGAAACGGGCATGGTGTACGTCGGCTCGGTCACGACTCCCACCGCGGTTGGACTGGTGCCGGCTGATCCGGCGAAGAGCGATTTCGGGTACGCCTCGGGTCGCGCACCAAATCCGGCAGCGCCTCCACCCGCCGCAGGAAGTCGGGGCGGCGCGGCTGGACCTGCCGGCCCTGCGGCTGCAGGCCGAGGAGCACCTGGAGCGGTTCCACCCGGAGGGCTGACACCGCAGGTCACTGGTGGCGTCGGTGATGTCCCTGCCCCTCAGGCAGAAGGTGCGACCGCGGGCGGCCCCCTCAACATTCAGGGACTGCCGCTCGTCAAGCCACCATGGGGAAGGATTACCGCGTACGACATGAACAAAGGAGAGATCGCCTGGCAGATTGCTCACGGCGAAACGCCCGACAACGTCCGCAATCACCCAGCGTTGAAGGGGCTGAACATCCCGCGGACGGGACGGCAGGGGCGAATGGGGACGCTCGTCACGAAGACATTGCTCATTGCCGGCGAAGGCGGCTTCTTCACGACGCCTTCAGGGCAGCGCGGCGCAATGCTGCGCGCGTACAACAAGGCGACCGGCCAGGAAGTTGGGGCCGTCTACATGCCCGCACCCCAAACTGGATCGCCCATGACCTACATGCTGGATGGCCGCCAGTACATCGTGATCGCAATTAGCGGCGGCAATTACAGTGGGGAACTGCTCGCGCTCAGACTGCCGGCGGCGAAGTAGTCGATAGCCGGGCCCGCAAGGCCCGGCCTTACTTTTTGCTGGTGTACTCGACCTTCCCACCGATGATGGTGTACGCCACTGTCGTCTGCCTGATCTCCTCCTCCGCCACCGCGGTGATGTCCTTGGTCAGCACGGTGATGTCGGCTAACTTACCCACCGAGAGCGTACCCTTGACGTGGTCCTCGAACGCGGCAAACGCGTTCCAGACGGTGTATGACTTGAGCGCTTCCAGGCGGCTCATTTTCTGGTCCGCGTAGAAGATCTCGCCAGTCGGCAGCCTGCGCGTCACCGCCGCGTAGTAGTTCACAATCGGGTCGACGTCCTCGACCGGCGCATCGGTGCCGTTGTTCACAATGGCGCCAGATTTCAGGAGCTTCTGCCAGACGTACGCGCCCTCTTCAGCCCGTTCGGCACCGAGGCGCGCCGGTACAAAGACCGCATCCGACGTACAGTGCACCGTCTGCATCGAGGCCACGACGCCGAGCCTGCCGAACCGTGGTATGTCGGAAGCCGACAGATGTTGTGCGTGCTCGATACGCCATCGCAGCTCCCTGCCGTTCTTGCCACCCCTCTTGAAAGCTTCCTCATAGATGTCGAGGACCTCGCGATTGGCGCGATCCCCAATGGCATGAATGGCTAGCTGGTAGTTGCGGTCTATCGCAAGCTGGGCGGTCTCTTTGATGAACTCAACGGACGTTGTGTTCAGCCCCGTGCTGCCCGGTTCATCCGAATACGGTGTCAGGAGCCACGCGCCTCGGGATCCGAGGGCACCGTCTATCTGCATTTTGATTGCGCGGACGGTGAGCCTGTTGTCACCGTATCCCACGACCCCTTCCCGGTTCATCCCCGCTGCAAGGGTGGCAGCGTCGTCGGCACGCGCCATCACCCAGAGCCGGACACGAACCCCGCCAAGGTCAATCATCTTTCTCATGCGGTTGATATCGGCAAAGGACGACCCGGCGTCCTGAAAGCTCGTGATGCCTTTCGAGACGACTTCCTGGTCCGCCAGTTCGAGCGCATGTCGCGCGCGTGCTTCCGTCTCTTCAGGTGTTGCCGGTGGTTCGCCGGCACCTCGACGCACCAAACGTGTTGCAGTTTCCCGCAGGAGCCCTGTTGGGTTTCCCTTCGAATCCCTCAAGATTTCCCCACCGTTCGGATTCCGTTGCGAGCGGGTGATACCCGAGAGCTCCATCGCCCTTGCATTGACGAACGACGCGTGACCGCTGGCATGCGTCAGCATCACCGGATTGTTCGGTGAGACTTTGTCGAGCGATTGGTGGGTCGGGAATCCTTCCACCGCCGGTTCAGGGGCAGAGGTCCACTTCTCCTGGTGCCAGCCTCGTCCGATGATCCATTGGCCGGGCTTTGCGGCCTGGACGGCTCGCGCGACCATTTGAACGATCTGATCCCAGCTCCTCGCCTCTATGAGGTCGAGACCGAGCTTGTTTTCTCCTATTCCTGCAAAGTGTGCGTGCCCCTCGATAAAACCCGGCATCGCAAAAAGACCGTTCAGCTCAATCACCTGGGTTGACGAGCCGACATAACCTGCCATGTCGGCGTTTGATCCGACTGCGACGATCTTGCCGTCGCGCGCAGCGAGTGCCTGCGCCTCCGGCGCACTATCGTCCAGGGTGACGATGCGCCCTCCGCGAAGGACCAAGTCGGCCGGTGTGACAGTTTCCTGAGGCGCGCCGAACTGGCAAGCAGTGAAGCACGGGGCGGTCAGGATTGCGGTGGCGAGAACGACGAGGCGGCTGCGGGTGGCGATCACTGCCCTTCGACCAGAATCTTCCCCGTCAGCAGGAAGTCCAGCGTATCGGTAAGTTCCTGGGCGTTGGCCGCGGCCAGCACAAGGCCCCCGGCATTCTTGACGGCCTCGAAGCGCGCTGCCGCAATATCAAACGCAACAAAGTAAACCGACGGACGCTCTGCTTCCGGACGACGCATCAACGCGGCCATCACGTCCGCTGGCCGATAGCCTTCGGTGTTTTCACCATCGGTGACGACAAGTAAGTGACGTCGTGTAAAGCCCGTCCTGTCGAGCGCTCGCTTCCCAGCCACCAGGGCGTCACCGATCGGCGTACCACCTTGCGGCGTCATTCGCGCCAGCGCGTCCTCGGCGCGCGCGAGATTCGGGGGCTCGAGGGGAATCACTTCGCGGGTATTGGGCCCGCGCTCGCGTTCGCCGCTGAATTCGAAAAGCCCAACGACTACGGGTTCGCCGGGATGTGCCTTCGCGTACCGATCGAACTGGCCCAGAAGGTCCATGGTGGCACGCCGCGCGATGTCGATCTTTTGACCGCCGCCCGATTCAGAAACCTCGTCGGCCATGCTGCCCGACACGTCCAGTAGAACTACGGCGGCTATCCCTTCTCGCGGCTCTCCTGCCGCCGGCGGGGTGATCTCGCGCTCTATCTCGGCGACACGATCGACATCGACCTCGCGATCGTTCCGTCGCCGGTCCGGGGACATCCACCACAAGGCCATGAACACGAAGAGCGCGAGGCCGATGAGATTGCCAAAGACCTGTCCCTTACGTGAGTGTCGGTAGTTCACGACTCAAGCAACTTTCTTGGCCACGCCGTCACGCTCGGCGAGCGAGCGTGCGACGAGGGCTCCGGAGTGCAGGGCACCTTCCATGAAGCCCATGAACGCGTAGCTCGTGTGTTCCCCCGCAAACCGCAGGCGGCTCTTCGCATTCCACAGCACCGGTCCCATCGTGGTGACCTGACCGGGCGCCGGAAACGAATACGAGCCCCGCACCCAGATATCCGACGGCCAGTCCATGAAGCGGCCCCTCACGAACGCAGGACGGATCCCTGTGTAGACTTTCGCCAGCTCAGCGAGAGAGTTCTCGACGCGAAGTGCTGCCGGCCAGGCACGACACGTATCGGCATCCGGTCCACCAGAAAATGTCGTAAACACCGTTCCCGCGCCGGGTTGACCGTCCGTCGCGTGCCACGTCATGTTGATTGGCCCATCCGACAGCAGATCGGGCGCAAGCTCCGCGCGGCGCCAGAACGGATTCTGTACGGCAATGAGGCATTTGACGTTGGTGCCAATTTGCGGAGCAAGGGCGGCCGGCAATAGCGGGTCGAATGCAATCTTGTTCCAGACGGGTGCGGGCGCCGTCACAACGACGTCCTCCGCCTCGAGCACACGCCCGTTGCCGAGTCTGACGCTGACTGATGTGTCACGGACGGTCACCGCATCGACGGCGGAGTTGAGGAGGATGCGTGCGTCCCCGATTGCGGTTGCAAGGCGCCTGGCGAGGAGCTGGTTCCCGCCCTTGCAGCGGTAGACCTCGGAGTCCGTCCAGTACTTCTCCAGGCCGTGACCCTTGATCATGGCCAGATTGCCAAGATAACTCTGCCACTCTGTCCGAACGCCGTTGTCAGCGGTCATCATCGCGTCCATGGCCACTTTGCACCGCTCGGACGCCGCAATCCCCTGGACCCAGGACCTGAGCGTCCGCCGGTCCAGTGCTTCGGCGTCTGGCGTCGTCCATGGCCGATCCGGATCGGTAACCCGCGCCGCATCAGCATTGATGGAGCTGACGACCTTTTCGAGCTCCATCCACAACGCCTCGGATTCGTCCGCGGTCAATCGTTTGCCGCCCAGGACGATAGGAAACTCGAAATCCTCTTCTTCGGTCACGTCGAGAAACTCGAGACCGAACCGCTTGGCGTACGTCACCCATGTGGGGTGATTCGATCCAATCAGCTCGCCACCACCTTCGACCGTTTTGCGCTGCACCAGATCACCGAACGACACGACACGGCCGCCCACGCGATTGCGTGCTTCGACGACCGTGACGTCATAACCCGCCTGCATCAGTTCGTACGCCGCCGTCAAACCGCTGAAGCCTGCACCAATGACGACGACCCTCCTGCCCGCCTGCGCCTGAAGGCCGGCCCGCTCGCTCAACAACAACCCGGCTGCGGCAGCCAGGCTGGCTTGAAGCATCTCGCGACGCGACATCCCGCCATCACGTCCGAAGCGACGACGCAAGTGTGAATAGAGCTGCGGCATTCAGTTTGTCTCCAATCCCTTACTCAATCGTGAACCACTGAACTTCCACCCGTCGATTTCGCTCCGACTCGGCCGCGACCGGCTCTTCCCAGCCCCGGCCGACGATATCGATACGCATACTGGCAATGTTGTACTTCTCAACGAGCAGTCGCCGAATCTCGCCCGCGCGATTCTTGCTCAGCTCCATCGCGCGAAGCGCCTGTGTCCGGACGTACGCCTCCCCACCCTGCTCCCGGAATTTCGACACCAGCGCGTTGTCTACATGCCCGCGCAGGAGCAGTGTCGATCCGGGACTCACCTGCAGAAGGCGCTTGATGGCGTCAAGATTGGCGACGTTTTCCTGATTCGCCAGATCGAGCATTGCCGAGTTGGGCTCGAAAAGAAACCGGATGTCCTTGCTCAGAAGCGGGTCCGACTCGAGCGTGCCGGTCGCAGCCGTGCGGATGGGAGCAATCGCGATTTTCTGATCCTTGTAGATGCCCGATTTATCGAGCGCCTGGAGATGCGTCAAGTCGACGAACCGCTCGGAATCGATCGGGTCTTTGACGAGCGCGCTGCCATACGCGTAGATAGCCGACTGGTAGATACCGCCAAAACTGCCAGCCTCGTCTATCTCGCCAGAGAAAAAGGCGAGGTTTTCCGGCAGGTTGGAGAGGTGCACGCTGGCGAGCTCGGACTTGGTCTCGTCGCGTGTCCATTTGAAGGCACGACCCACCACGTCGAGGTAATTGTCGGGCCGTTCACGGACCATGCGGTTCCCTTCGAGGAGTCCGTGCACCAGTCCGGCCACCATCTTCGGCTGCTGCTCGGCGAATCCCCGATGCACGACCAGCACGTCGGCCACGATCAACAGATTCCGATTCGTCGTGAGCAGATGCGCCTTGCCGCCGCTCTGCTCCACGACTTCGGACATCTTGGGCTCCCAGGTCACACCGCCCGCCAGGCGGTTCTTGCCAGTTTTCAGATCGCTCAAGAACAGATCGCCTGCCGCAAAGCCATCCTGCGTGTAGATCAAATTGATGCGGTCTGGATGAGGTGCTGCATCGAGACTGCCCATCGGGTTGATGGCCAACCCGGCTTCCTGCGCCAGGTAGCGGACGAAGAAATCCACTTCGGTAAACTGGGCCGTGGCCACGATCTTGCCTTTGAGTCCGTTGATGCTCTTGATGTCGCTCCGCACCACCAGGCCGTCGGCACCCCGTGAAAAACCGATCTGTGCCGGCACAACCGCGTGAAACTGACGACCGTAGATCGCCAGCACATCGACCGTGGTCACCGACGCGGCCAGTTTCCCTTCGTTCAACTGCGACCAGTCTTCGTCTTCGCTGACTGTGAGCTTGACCTTGAAGCCGTGCTCCTTGAAAAAGACGGAGTTCTCATTGGGCTCGAGACCGCCGTTGGCCGCAATGAGGCCGGCATAGCCGGCATACTCACTGATCTCGATGGGGACGATGTTGTCCTTGATCTGCACGGGTGCCGGCGGCGCAAGTTTCGGTACTTCGACCTGGACCTCCGCCACTTCCGGCGCTCCCGCAGGCGCTGGTGACTCGCCGGTCGACGGTGCAGGGCCACTGCCACGGCGCTGCATGATCATGTAGCCGCCGAGCGTAACGAGGCCCGCGATGAGCACAACCGAGACCAGTTTGCCGAGCAGCGTGAACCGGGGCTCTGCCATGGGTCATCCCTCCTTCGGCCCGATTTCCTTGGCGGCGGTTGGTGCTTCGATCGCGGGTGTGGCCTGGACGCCCTGACTCGCCAGGAACTCTGCGAGCGCCACCTGCTCGAGCGCCTTGCGCTCGTTCTCTTTTTCCTCGACGTGCGCCATATCGACCATGTCCTTGGCGACACGCGCTTTCCCCGCCGAGACCTGGTACCGTTTCTGGAGAATGTCCTCAACGGTCTTCATCGTGTCACCGAGATCTCCAACCTTGAACGCGACATTGCTCAACGCCGTTGCCGCCTCCGCCTGCGCTTCCTTGATCTTGACCTGCGACAACTGTTTCTCGAGACGCCGGACCTTGTCCTCGAACTCGTGCTGGGAGACCTTTGCCTGCCGGAGATTCGCCTGATAAGCCTCCTCCGTCTCCTTCAGCTCCTCGGAATCAATCGTCAGGTCAGCCTTGAGCTCTTGCAGCTCTCGGGCCAGACTTCCAGCGAGCTCGAGGTTCCCGGCGCGATGATTCGCGAGGATTCGCCGCTCGAGATCCAGCGCGCGCGC
>DATBJG010000462.1:0-8420 GCA_036556585.1 Vicinamibacterales bacterium | reverse complement strand
GGCTCATCAAATCCACGCACGCTTTTCACTACGAAGGCAGGAGGCTGCATGTCGTTACCTAGAAAACGGACACGGTCGATGATTCTTACCGAGCAGTTGTTGGAGGACTACGAGCAGCGGGTCGCGGCCGCTGGTGGGCATTTCAAGTTGCTTCCCCTCGCTGGCGCGGTCAGCGCACGGCCCCGAGCCGCCGCCGGCCACGACGGCAAGGTGCCGCCTGCGCCGAGTTTGTCTGAATCGGTGCGTCGGCGACGACAACGGGGATGAGGGTTATGGGTTCGAAAAGGGAGAAGGGAGAAGGGGGCCGTTGGAATTTTCGCGCGTTGGTGACTCGTAACTTACTGCGTACTGCCCGGCGAAGTGGTGACCGACGGCAGCTGAGCGAAGACCTGGATTGATGCCGACGAACAACACCCGAACGCCCGGGCGAATCACATCGCGAAGCAGGTGGCCTTGCGGTCCCCGACGCACCGGGCGCAAGTTGTCAAGCGGCATGACAAATTATAGAGTTCAGTTCGGTGAAGCTTCTGTACTTCGATTGTTTCTCGGGTGCCGCGGGCGACATGGTTCTCGGCGCGCTTCTGGACGCGGGCCTGCCATTCGACAGGTTGCGCGAGGCGATCGGTCCCTTGCTGCCATCTGGTGCCGATCTGGCGGCCGACCGTGTGCTCAAGTCTGGTGTGACGGCCACCAAGTTCCGGTTGATGGGGCCGAACACAAAAACTCGGTCTGACGCGCACCGCCAGGATCATCACAATCCCTCGCACCATCACGACCATGGGCCCCACGATCACGGCCACGAACCCCACGATCATCGTCACCTGTCAGAAGATCACAGTACCGCCGGCGAACATCCTCACCGCACGCTTGCCGAGATTCACGGATTGATTGATCGGTCCGGGCTGTCGAGCTCTGCTAAACGGCGGGCAAGCACCTTGTTCGATCGTCTGGCAGAAACAGAAGCGGCCATTCATCAAATGCCCATCGAACGCGTGCACCTCCATGAGGTTGGTGCGCTTGACTCGATCGTTGATATCGTCGGTTGTGTCTTCGGACTCGAGTGGTTTCATGCCGACCGCATCGTGAGCTCACCGTTGAACGTCGGAGGCGGCACGGTTCAATGCGCACATGGGGTCATGCCGGTGCCGGCGCCAGCCACGCTGCGCCTTCTTCAAGGCGTGCCGGTATACTCGAGCGGTCACGAGGTGGAACTGGTGACGCCAACGGGTGCGTTGCTTGTGTCCGGATATGCGGATGCGTTCGGCCCCATGCCGGCCATGACCGTTCAAGCCAGCGGATATGGCGCCGGCGACTGCGACCTTACCGGCCGACCGAACGTGCTGCGCCTCGTGGTTGGCGAAGCGGCCGGTGATGCGCTCGTCGAGCCCCTGATGGTGCTCGAGTGTGAGATCGACGACATGAATCCGCAACTGTTCGGTGCGCTCATGGACCGCTTGCAAGCCGCCGGTGCGCTTGACGTGTTTTTTACGCCGGTCCAGATGAAGAAGAATCGACCGGGCACGTTGATCACTGTGCTGGCTCCGCCGGAGCGGCGCGAGTCGCTTGGGTCGATCATTTTCCGCGAAACAACGACGATCGGTCTCAGGTGGCATGCAGCGGAACGGGAGCGACTCGAACGTGAAGTGGTGCAGGTTCAGACGCCGCATGGATCGGCGCGTGTCAAGCTTGCGTGGCGTGCCGGTGCCGTCGTGAATGCCGCACCGGAATTTGACGATTGCGCACGCCTGGCGTCTGCTGCCGGAATATCCGTGAAAGATGCGCAGGCGCTCGTCATGAAAGCCTATCTGGATCGAAAGGCGTAGCTCAGGCCAGTCACTGAGCCAGATTCCAGCCAAGAGCCGAAAGCCAAGATCCGAGAGCCGAGCATGTCCCGTTTCTACATCACGACCGCTATCGACTACGTCAACAGCCGCCCGCATCTCGGGACCGCGTACGAGAAGATCACAGCCGACGTCATTGCACGTTACAAACGGCTGTCCGGAATTCCGACGCATTTTTTGATGGGAAATGACGAGTTCTCGCAGAATGTGTTTCGGAGAGCCAAGGAACTCGGACTCGAACCTCTGGCGTACTGTGATCAGATGGAGCAGGTCTTCCGGGACGTGTGGGCTCGCCTGGACATTTCCTACGACGACTTCATTCGCACGACGCAACCACGCCACCGGGCTGCGGTCACGGCGCTCGTCGAACGCGTACGTGAACGCGGTGACATCTACGAGGGGTTTTACGAAGGTTGGTACTGCGAATCGTGCGAGGCCTTCAAGCAGGAAAAGGACCTGGAGGACGGCCTCTGCGCCATCCACGGAAAGAAGCCCGAGTGGATCAAAGAGAAGAACTACTTTTTCCGATTGTCCAAGTACCAGCAGCCGCTGCTGGCCTTGTATCGCGAGCATCCGTCGTTTCTCGAGCCGGACATCCGCCGGAACGAGATCGTTCGCCTCATCGAAGGGGGGCTCGAGGATATCTCCATCAGCCGCGCGGGGCAGCTCTGGGGCATCCCGATGCCGTTCGACAACCATAGTGTTGTGTACGTCTGGTTCGATGCGCTCACCAACTACATTTCCGCCGTTGGCTACGGCTTGGACGAGGACCGCTTCCACAAATGGTGGCCGGTGGACGTCCATGTCGTGGGCAAGGACATCACACGTTTCCACGGCGTGATCTGGCCGGGCATGCTCCTGAGCGCCGGACTGCCGTTGCCGCGACAGGTATTCGGACACGGCTGGGTGCACTTCAAGGGCCAGAAGATGAGCAAGTCTCTGGGCAATGTCGTCGACCCGCTCGATGCCGTCGATAAATTTGGTCCCGATCCCTTGCGCTTGTACCTGGTGAAGGAGATTACGTACGGTCAGGACGGGGACTTCTCCTGGGAACGCTTTCAGGAGCGGTATAACGTGGATCTCGCCAACAACCTGGGCAATCTGGTGAGTCGGGTTGCGGCAATGGTGGATCGGTACCAGCAGGGGCAACTGACGCCCACCACATCGGCCCCCGAGCCGATTCAGGACGTGGCGAAGAAGAGCATTGCGGACTACGTGACGGCCATGGATCGGTACGCGCTCCATGAAGGTGCAGCCGCGGTCTTCCGGATCGTGGACGCGACGAATGAGTACATTGCGGCAACAGAGCCGTGGACGCTCGTGCGTGACCAGGCGAATCGTTCCAGGCTCAACGATGTGCTCTATCGCGCGGCTGAGGCCGTCCGGATTGTCGGCGCTTTACTACTGCCCGTCATGCCGAAATCAGCGACCGAAATCCTCCGCCGTATGGGCGAGTGGCGCGATCTCTCGTCGCTCACGCTGGCGAATGCGACCGAATGGGTGACCGATCGCGACCGCCGCATCGTCAAAAGTCACGCTCTCTGGCCACGGCTGGAAGAGTCAGCCGATGTTGCCGCGAAGGAAAGGAATACCGTCGCGATGACCAACGAACCCTCGAAGCCTGCCGATGCACGATCTGCCGAACCAACCCCTGCACCACCGCCACCGGCTGTTGCGGCTGATACCCGCCTGTCGATCGACGAGTTCCTCAGGGTCGAGCTGCGCACGGCCAAGGTCCTCGGCGCCGAACGGGTGCCCAACTCCAAGAAACTGGTGAAGCTCGAGGTGGATGTCGGTGCCGAGCGGCGTACGATTGTTGCGGGGATTGCCGACGCGTACGAACCGGACGCGTTGGTGGGGAAGTCAGTCGTGATCGTGGCGAATCTCAAGCCGGCCAAACTGATGGGAGTTGAATCGAACGGGATGCTGCTTGCGGCGTCGGCAGACGGTGGAAGACCGATGTTGCTGCAGATTGACGGGGAGGTAGCACCCGGAACGAGGGTGCGGTAACGCTGGGCTTTAGGCTAAGGGCTTTGGGCTTCAGGACGCGCAGCAAGAAAAGTCGAGGGAGTTATATGGGATGGAAGAGCGGCGTGGTTGTGACGGTCACATTAGCGGTGACCATCGGCCTTGACAGTGCAGGGGCTCAAGCGCCTGTCAAGGACCAGATGATGGTTTCGGCTGTGTTGCCCATCTGGCAGATGATCGAACGGTCCTTGATTGGTGTCGCCGAAGCCATGCCCGAAGACAAGTGGTCGTTCGCCCCGCGCGACGGGGCGTTCACAAACGTCCGTACCTTTGGCGAACAGATCAAACACGTGGCGTGCGGGAACTTCGCGTTCTTCCTGGAAATCGAACAGAAGACGCCTCCGGCCGGGTGCGAAAAGGGCGGGCCCGACCCCGCGCGCACGAAGGCTGAGCTACTCAAGTACCTGCGTGAATCGTTTGCGTATGCCAGCGGGGTCATGAAGCGTATGACGCCGGCCAATGCCCTCGACCCGGCAGGTGGGCCGTATGGTGGGCAGAGTACACGACTCGGCCTGACAACGCTTGCGGTCTGGCATGCCTCGGATCATTATGGGCAGCTGGTCGTCTATCTCAGGATGAACGGCGTCGTGCCGCCGGGGAGTCAGTAGGAGAAGCGATGAACAGGCGACAACACGCATCGGCAATCCTTCTTGCAGCCGTCCTGGCGATTGCGACCGGGTGCCGCTCCGGCGGTGAGACGTCGGCACCAACCGTCGAAGAGGCGAAGCAATTCGTGGGCGCGGCCGAGGCGCGCCTGGATGTGCTCGCGAAGAAGGCAAACCGCGCCGACTGGGTTCAACAGAACTTCATTACGGCTGATACCGAGAAGATGTCGGCGGATGCGCAAAGCGATTTGGCCGCCGCGGTAACCGAGTTGGCCATCAGCGCCAAGCGATTCGAGGGTCTGTCGCTCCCGCCCGACGAGACGCGCAAGCTGAAGCTCCTCAAGCTGCAGCTGGCAGCACCCGCGCCAAGTGATGCCAAAGAGCGCGAAGAGTTGACCACCATTGGTGCCTGGCTCAACGGCGAATACGGCCGTGGAAAGTACTGCCGTAAGGGCGAGGAAGAATGTCTCGACATCGATCGCGCATCGAGCATTCTGGCCACGAACCGCGATCCAAAGGAGCTGTTGGACATCTGGCAGGGATGGCACCGTGTCGGCTCGCCCATGCGCGAGCGGTACCAACGCTTCGTCGAGCTCTCAAACAAAGGGTCGCGCGAGCTGGGCTTTGCTGACACAGGCGTGATGTGGCGTTCTAACTACGATTTGCCACCGGATCAGTTTTCCGCCGAGCTCGAGCGACTCTGGACCGAAGTGAAGCCCCTCTACCAATCGCTGCACACGTACGTGCGGTCCAAGCTTGCGCAGAAGTATGGCGCCGACGTCATGCCGGCTAACGGCATGATTCCGGCACACCTCGTTGGCAACATGTGGGCGCAGCACTGGGGGAACATCTATCCGCTCGTAGCAGCGCCAGCGTCAGGAGAGCGCTATGACCTGACGTCGATTCTCAAAGCGAGGAAGACAGACGAACGGGCGATGGTGAAATACGGTGAGCGCTTCTTTACTTCCCTGGGCTATCCGGCGCTGCCGGCAACCTTCTGGGAGCGATCGCTCTTCCGCAAACCGGCAGATCGCGAAGTCGTGTGTCATGCCAGCGCATGGGATTTCGACGCCCCGCGTGATGTTCGCATCAAGATGTGCGTTCAGATCACCGGCGAGGATTTCCTCGTGGTCCATCACGAGCTCGGCCACAACTATTACACGATGTTCTACGGGCAGCAGCCGTTCTTGTACCGCGGCGGCGCCATTGACGCGTTTCACGAGGCGGTTGGTGACGTGCTGGGGCTGTCAACGACGCCAGGATACCTGAAGGAAATTGGGTTGCTGGATCGCGTGCCAAGCGAGAAGGGCGATCTCGAGTATCTCCTCGATACGGCGCTGGACAAGGTGGCGTTTCTGCCGTTCGGCCTTCTGATTGACCAATGGCGATGGAAGGTGTTCTCAGGTGAAATCACGCCCGCCAACTACAACGCCGCGTGGTGGCAGTTGCGGGAGAAGTACCAGGGAGTCACCGCGCCAATCGCGCGCACCGAAACGGACTTCGATCCCGGTGCGAAGTACCACATTCCGGCGAACACCCCGTACGCGAGGTACTTCCTCGCCTACATCCTCCAGTTCCAGTTTCATCGGGCCTTGTGCAAGGAGGCGGGCTATGAAGGGCCGTTGCACCGATGCTCGATTTACGGGAACAAACAGGCGGGAGCAAAGTTGGCGAAGATGCTCGAGTTGGGCGCCAGTCGACCCTGGCCAGAGGCACTGGCGGCGCTCGGCGCCGAATCGAAGCTCGACGCGACGGCCATCCTCGACTATTTCGCGCCGCTCAAGAGCTGGCTCGACGCGCAAAACCAGCTCTAGACTTTGGGCTTCAGGCTCTACTGAAGCAAGTACTGACGCGCGAACATGAGCGTGGCGTAGAACTGAAAGTCCACGTTTGCCTTCTTGACGAAACCATGGCCTTCATCCGAGGCCATCAGGTACCAGACCGGTCCCCGATTTTCGCGCACGCGCGCCACCATTTGCTCCGACTCGGTACGGGGAACGCGCGGATCGTTCCCACCCTGGATGACAAACAGCGGCTTCGTGATTCGGTGCGCGTTGGTCAGCGGCGCCGTTTCTTCGAAGAAGGCCGCAACCGCCGGATCGCGTTCGTCCCCGTACTCGATCCGCCGCAGATCGCGCCGATAGCTTTCCGTGTTCGTGAGGAACGTGTTGAAATTCGAAATCCCCACCACGTCCACAGCGCAACGAATACGGTCGTTGTACATCGTCGCAACCGCGAGCGTCATGTACCCGCCATAGCTGCCACCTCCGACCATGACCCGGTTCCCGTCCAGATCGGGCTGTCGCGCAATCCAGTCGAGGAGCGCACCGATGTCCTTGACGCTGTCCAGCCGCTTGAGACCGTTGTCGAGATCGACGAAGGTCTTGCCGTAGCCAGACGAACCACGCACGTTCGGATAGATGATGGCGACACCCAGCTCGTTGAGGTAATAGTTCCAGCGGCCCTGGTACGACGGTCGATATTGCGCTTCGGGTCCTCCATGAATGTTGATCACGACCGGTCGTCTGCCGGTGAATTTCGCGGGCGGTCGATACAAGAACCCCGTGATCTCGCGGCCGTCGAAGCTGGGCCACCGCACCAGTTCCCCTTCGGACAGTTCCGATGACACGAGACCGCCAAGCTCGCTTTCGGTCCACCGCGTCACGCGCCCATCGTCCGCGTTAAGGGCGAATACATCGGCACCTGCTCGAGCGGAGCCAACCGTGAACCCCAACTCACGGGCGCCCCTGCGCCACTTCAAGCCGCCGATCACCCCGGCGGGTGCATCTTTGACCAGCTGATACCGTCGCGTGGACAAGTCCAACAGGTACAGCCTCGACAACCCGGCCTCGTTGGAAACGAAGGCCAGCATGCGACCATCGTGCGACACCTCAAACCCTTCGATGTCCCAGGGAATATCCTTCGTCATGGGCTCAATCGTCCCGGACGACAAATCCAGGTGCGCGAGGCGAAGAAACTCGCTGTCCTTGTCGGTTGTGAGAAAGAGTCCACGGTTGTCTGGACTGAATCGCACTTCGTCGAACGAGATGTTTTGAGTCTGCGGCAAGAGGGACGACTTCTCGCCTGTCGCCACGTCGACCACCCACAAATTGCTCTTCGTAACAGACAGATACTCCTTCACGAGGATCCTCGTGTCGTCCGCGGACCAGTCGTGAACGCTCCAGCCCCCTCCGGATAGTTGCAGCAGCTGTCTGTCGCTGCGAGGATCGGACGGGTTGATGATGTAAATATCCCGATCGGCACCATTTCGGCGGGTGGATGTATACGCGATGCGGTCCCCGCGACGACTCCAGGCCGTTCCACTGTTCTGCGACCTTCCTCCGTCCGTCAGGAGGGTGATACGCCGAGAGTCCAGATCGTACCGATAGAGTTGCGAAAACTCGTTGCCCCCCACATCCTTCGAAAACACGAAGTACCGGCCGGCCACCGGCTCGAACGTGGCGCGCGTGATTGGCTCGTCAAAGAAGGTAAGCTGCGTCCGAGCCCCGCCCGGCATGGTTACGTAATGGATCTGCGGAGCATTGGCGAACCGTGTGGCGATGAGGAGCTCTCGCCTGGTCGGATGCCAGTCCACGAAGCTCGCCGTGCGCGATTCCGTATACCGTCGCACATCCTCTACGAGCGACGCTGGAATGGCGGGAATGCCTTCGACCGTGAGCGTTGGACCAGGCACAACCGTTGCGACCTGGCCACGGACGCCGAACTGAAAAAGCACGATCAGGGCAAGAAGAGCCGGCAGTGCGCGCAGGTTCGCCATAGAGTCCTCTGGGAATCTAGAATTATATGTCGCGTGAAGGGTGTGCCAATCGAGTGTGAAAACGTGAATGTGAGCCGGCTCATCGAACGTAGCAAGATCCGGAGCGTAAGCGACGGCCGCGCGTGGGGTTGGGGCCCCACGCGAACCAAACAATGATCGATTCCCACT
>DATBJG010000461.1:0-2652 GCA_036556585.1 Vicinamibacterales bacterium | reverse complement strand
TCGAGCACTCGCGCGTGCGGCGCGCCAATAACACGGAACTCACGTTCCACGTGCGGGATGAGCTCCTTGACCAGAGCGTCCCCGTAAGGTCCGTGATTTGCGGAATTCACTTGATAGGGATCGCCCAGCGGCCCATCGCCGTCCAGGTGTAACAGAATCATCCGAGGGGCGTCGTCCGACATCCACGCTTTGTGAAACGGTCCGTCCTTTTGCAGCATGACTTCCGCGTTCCGATAGGAGGCACCGTAGCCGCCGATATGAATGCGCAACGGGTAGCGACGAATGGGGTCTTTGTCGTAGTCGCGCGGCAGAATCACCGCGGCTCGGAGGTAGATGGGCCGCTGATGGAATTCGGAAAGAGCATTTGATCGAATCTTGATCCAACGGAGCAAGTTGGTCGACGTCGGCAACTGCTCGTCGGGAATCCTCTGGGACAACTGAAGCCGGAGAACGCTGTCACCCGGCCAATCGATAGAAACTGGCACCGGCGCCGAGTACAGATTGCCGGGCGCGTTCACTGATTTCACGTCGGTATTGGTGTCAAGTACCGCCTGCGCGACGTACTTGCCGGGCGGAACATCGGAAAGCCGCTTCACCGGGAATGCCGCGGCACGATCGTCGATCATAGCCGGCTGGCGGCCGTCATAGCCTTCGACATCGATGGCAAACACGGGCGCGGCGTCCATACCGGTGCGACCGATGATGGTTCGTGGCTCTGGAGTGGCGTTTTTGCTCAATACAACGAATAGGCGACCGTCGACCGGCGAGGTAAGAAGCGAAGGTGCGGCCGAGATCTCCAGACGCGGAGCGCGAGACGCACACGCGAGTTGCGTGGTCTGAACTCCAAAGACGGCGATCGTTATCGCGAAAACGAGCCGACGGGATCGCCCGGACATGACTTGTGGGACGAGCTTACCTACCCTCTGTTTTCTCTCGAATCTCGGTAAACAGGCGTCGCATCCAGGGGCTGTTTTCCTGGCAGATATACTCCTGGATTACGCCTTGCTTGTCCCACACGATGTCGAAGCCGATGGTCCAGGGTTCGGTGTAGGCTCCCGGATCGTCGATCGTGGCCTCGTAGCGCAGCGTGTAGAGATCCTTGCGAGTGTACCGCTCGATCACGTGCAGCTGTTCGGTATGTGGATCGCCAGCCATGTCGATCCAGCTTCCATCGTTGAACCCGACGACATCCACGACGAGCGTGTCGCCTTCCCACCGTCCGACCGAATGACCCAACCAGGTTGGGTTCAGTTCGTCATCTTTGGGATGCGGCCGACCATCCATATAGATCAGCCGCCAGATATGCGTACCGCCCTCGTAGATCATGACGATGCGCTTCTGCTCGGGCAGTTGAATGATCTCCATGGGGAACGGGGTCGTCATCAGCCGCGGTCCTGACGGCGGCATGCAATAGCCCTGAGGGTCGTATTTCGACCGGTCCGCGCGGCGCTGCATGGCCAGGGCCTTTGCCCACGGTTGATAAGGAATCTCCTTGGGATGGAGAAGGATCTGTTTGTAATCCTGAAACTGCGAGAGATGCCAATAGCCTTTGTTCGGCTCCGTCGGTCCCAGGTTTGGCGTGCCATCGGCAAGTCGCGGCGCGGGTGGATACGGTTTGGCCGGCAGGGTCGGGACCGGATTCACTTGCGCCGACACGATCGGTGCAAGCGAAGACGACAGCGAGAACACTACCGCCAGAGCGCCAACCAGTCGGGCAACGCGATTGGATGTCACGTCCAACGCTCCTTTGAATGCCGTAACAAAACGGCGGACGAGCGAAGAGCACGCTCCGCGGTCCAATTACGCATGAGCGGGGCGAGGGACCGCATCAAGCTGCTTGAGCAGGTCGAGACTGTCGAAGGTCAGCCACGTTTCCCGAATCCTGCCACCCGTCATATGGTGCACGGTAGTTCCCGACAGCGTCACGGGCTTACCGGTGGGCGGGATCCCCTGGAAATCGCCTCGATGCGTACCTTGTACCGTCCAGCGCGCGACGACTACGTCGCCTTCGGCAATCATCTCATCCACAGTGTGCCGAAGGTCCGGAAACGCGGTGCCGAACATCTTGACAACTTGCTTGGTCACATCGCGATTCACCGGCGTCGGACTTCCCGGCAAGTGGAAGACGTAATCTGGACTCAGTAGCTCATCGGCCACACCAACATTCCAGTTGTCCCAAAGCTCTCCGTACCATCGGCGCACGACGATGTCCTTGTTTTCTGCTGTTGACATGTAGGCCTCCGATCGTCGTTGAACGTGACCAACCACACCGTACTGTTTCGGATGCCGTAACTTAAGGACAAGCCCCACAGGTGGTCAATTGAAATCTTCTGATCTCGACGGCGATTCCGCGCGGCTGACTCGGGTGGTTCGCTTCGAAACCGACTCAGCTGGCCGGAAAAACGCGGCTCTGGCTTAACGTCTCATCCGGAGCACGCCGTTCCGCGCATTTGATTGTGTCAGGCGCACGCGCTTTTCCACTCCAGAGTCCCCAGAAACTGCGCCACTGTCTCAGTCTGCGGCGGAAGCAGGTGCCCCGCACCGTCGACGTACGTAACCGTGCCATTCCGCACGTGGCGCTCCACTCGCTCGCGCGTCTCCTGCGAATTCAACAGCGCATCCTCGGCTCCCACGACCACCTGCACGGGAATC
>DATBJG010000460.1:0-5250 GCA_036556585.1 Vicinamibacterales bacterium | reverse complement strand
TATCCGACAGCAGAGCGATGGAGCCGACTCAGCCATTTCGTCAGGACGAGCCTCGAAAAGCGGCTGACGAGGCGGCTCAGCGTCGAAGCCCTTGGCCAGTTCACTTCAGGCGGCGTGTCCGAAGAGCAGGAGATCGTCAATCAAGCGATATTCACGCCCAGAGTGGAGTATCGGCTTCCTCGTGATCACCGCATCCGCTTTTACGCCGCCCACCGCCTGAAACGCTATTCGATCAACACCGAGCGCAACGCGATCAACCGCTACGTCGGGCTCGAGCTGCAGCGGCGGTTGGACTCCGGGGATACATGGGAGATCGGGTATCGGTACGAAGACAATGATGCCGACGGTCCACGGTATCGGTATCTGCGTCTGACGTACGAAACCGGTTATTCAACCACGGTGACCCGGCACGACGTCGTCAGCCTCAATGTGAAATTCCGCTCGCAGCGCTATCGCACCCGTCTTGTCGAGGTCGATGACATTGACGTGCCCAGACACGACCAGCAGTGGATTCCGTCCGTCGCATGGGTACATCGCTTTGGAGCGCGCCTGGAAATGCTGATGGAGTACAGCGTCGATACCCAATCGTCGAACGATCTGGATCGGGACTACACCGCGCACAGTACGCGCCTGTCTTTCCGGAACCTTTGGTGATCGGCGTTCACCGGCATGAGTGTCACGCATCCGAATATGGAACCACTTGTCCAGAACCTGCGCGCTCACGGTTACACGATTGCAGAAAGCCGTTTTCGGACTGGTCGTCCCGACCGCGTCACGTTCCCTCTCACCACCGCTGCTGGTCTGTCTCTTGTGGCCAAGCTGTACCCGGCCGGTGTTGGAGACCGTGTCTTCGCCAACATGGTCGACGTTTGGCAGTCCTCGTTCGGCGAGCAACGCCGGCCACCAGGCCTGCCACGACCGGTTGACTATCTTGCCGAGCCAGGAATTCTCATCATGGAACGGGTTGAGGGATCCCCGCTCGTGGAGCGAAAGCCCCTCGACCAGTCAGCTCTCGACGGTGCTGTTCACCTGCTGACGTCGCTGCACAATTCGACTGCGACATCCAGGCAGATACGCTCGTCGAGACGAATTGTCAGGTCGATTCAGCGAAAGGCAGAAAGGGCCGGCACGGTGGCTCAGGAATTTCAGGGCGCATTTGCCGCAGCCGCGGAAGCCTTGGAGGCCGGGCGCGTGGAGGATGTCACGCTGGTCCCGTCCCATGGAGATTTCTCGCCGCGGAACCTCGTGCTTGGCTCAAGCGGTCTGGTTCTCATCGATTGGGATCGATTCCAGGCCGCCGATCCGGCCCGGGACCTGGCGTATCTGGGCACCTGGTGCTGGGCCTGGAACGTTCGGCAGCGTGAACTGCCGCACTGGTTGGTGCTCGATCGAGCGGTGGCGCTCTACGACTCCCTTCGTCCGCAAGCCGCCGTTCGACCGCGACTCCCGTTTCACATTGCCGCTGGGTTGATCCGAATCGCGTACAGCATCGTGGAGCTGTGGCCCGCGGAACGATCGGTCGTGCCTCGGCTGCTTCAAGAAGCGCAGCAACAACTACGGATGGTCTCGTGAAACTGACTGTCCTCAGCCACGATCTCTCCTCCAATGCCGCAATGCGCGCCCACCGGCTCGCAACCGCAGCCCTCAGTTTTGCCACTGTCGAGCTGATTGGACCGGTGGACCCTGATGGGATTTGGCCGGCATTGCCCAACGAGTCGTGGATTCGATCCGTTCCGAAGACGCGTTTTCCACACTTCATGGCATCGTTTCTGGATTTGACCGACGCCGCAGATGGTGACGTGCTTCTCGCGGTCAAGCCTCAACTCGCCTCGTACGGTGTCGCGCTCGCCGCATCGGAGCGACGCGGTGTGCCCGTTGTTCTCGATTTCGATGACCTGGATCTGGCCCTGGCCCCTCGGTCGGCGTGGGATGACAACCCCGCCATGACGGATCTGTCCCGACCCGGATCCGCGGTCTACGTGTCACTCCTGACCAAATGTGTCGGGGCCGCATCCGCAGTGACCGTCGCGTCGACGGCTCTCCAGCGGCGTTTTGGCGGTACGCTCGTCCGCCATGGATGCGACACCGGGGCGTTCGATCCTGCGCTGGTCGATCGAGAGCAGGCTCGGAGGGCGTTCGGTTTCCGGGGCCCGACAGTGTTGTTTCCGGGCGCGCCACGAACGCACAAGGGGCTGCAGTGTCTCGCGCACGCAATCCAGAAGATTTCTGATATCCGACTGGTCGTCACCTGTCGGGCTGACGATCTGGCAGACGAGGGATGGAAAGACCTGCCCGTGTCCCGGATCCCTCTCGTGCCGTATTCATCTCTGCCGATGCTGCTGGCGGCCGCAGACGTCGTCGCCGTGCCGCAACTCGATACCGAGGCCGGGTCCTACCAAACGCCTATGAAGATTTTCGAGGCCATGGCCATGGCCAAGCCGATCGTCACCACGACGGTCGGCGACCTGCCAGCGATTATGGAGGGCTGCGGGAAACTCGTCTCCCCGGGGAATGCTGAAGAATTGGCCACCGCAATTCTCGAACTCCTGGAGAAGCCAACTGAAGCAGAAGCGCTGGGCGAGCGGGCAAGGGCTCGCTGCATCCGAGAATTCTCACTTCAAGACACCGGCAGGCAGCTGGCAGCACTTGTGAGCCAATTCGGTCTCAACAGAACGCTCCGCCCCACACGACACGACCGCGACACGACGTTCGCGTCAAGCTCCGCTGGCGTCGGTCTTCACGTGCCGCCGGCAATCCTTTCCGATTTCGCTTTGCCGTTTCTTGCTCGCGCTCTCGATCCCCTCCAATTTCGGGAGGAGCTCACACGAACCCTTGCGGACGTGATTCACGAACCGGTTGACGTTCGTTCGATCCAGGTACTGCGGTACAAACCGGGCCGCCGCTGCCTGATTGAATATCACCTGCAGCCAGGCGGCTTGCGCTCGAACCCACTCACGCTGCTGGGAAAAATCAGCGCACGAGCTTCGCGTCGCAGATACGAAATCCAGAAGGCCTTCTGGAATGCGGGATTCCAGGACACCAGTACTGATGGAATTTCCGTCCCGGAGCCGCTCGGGACGATTGTCCAGTGGCACTTGTGGCTGCAGCGCAAGGTTTCAGGTTCCCTGGCCACTTCGCTCCTGGAGCAGAATGACGCTGTCCTGCTCGTAACCCGCATTGCCGATGCCCTCGCGAAGATCCATGGTTCAGGGGTCGAGACGGATCGCAGGCATACGCTGGCCGACGAAATTGCCACGCTGCGGCAGAGGATCGCGAGGGTCATCGCTCGCCATCCCCGTCATCAGACACGACTCGAGCGAATTCTCGCGCGCTCGGTCGATCTCGCAGCCGTCATGCCACAATCCCGGCCTGCAGGCATTCACCGGGATTTCTACGCCGATCAGATCATCTCCAACGGAGATCGCTTGTACCTTCTCGACTTTGATCTGTATGCCTCAGGGGACCCTGCTCTCGATGCAGGCAACTTCCTTGGACACCTGACCGAGCAGAGCCTGCGGAAATGGGGGCATCCCGATGCCCTTTCGGAGTGCGAATCCGTGTTTCAAGATCGGTTTCTGCAGCGTTCCAACGGAACGACCCAAGAAGGCGTCCAGGCGTACGCCGTGCTCACACTCGTGCGACACATCTTTCTCGGTACCCAGTTTCGAGAACGGCTTCACTACGCCGATGTGCTCGTCGACCTATGTGAACGACGCCTCGAGCTGGCCCTGGGGGCATGCCGGCGCACACGGCACGTGTCAGTCCCGTTGCTGCCGGATTAGAGAGCACATCAGGAGAAGACGATGCAGGTGTTTATCAGGGATGACGGGCGCACAGTGCCGGTGATCGAGGGCTACCGGGAGCGTCTGCTCTCAGCGAGATCCAGCTATTCACCTCGCGCCGACTGGACCCCGCGGCAGTTTGCAGCCGCGGCCCGAAAGAAGCTCAAGCGGACCGGACGATTCCTGGCTGAGTTTGCCCGCTGGGGCGGACGGATCGAAGGAGCACGGGTGCTCGATATGGGCTGCGGAGACGGGATTAATTGCCTGCTGATTGCGCTCTGGCCCGTTCGATCGGTCGTGGGCATCGACATGGAGTTGCCACTCCTGGAGGCGGTCGAGCGACGGCACCGTGTTCGACGGCTCACGTCCGAGGTGTGCGTTGCCTCACGCCTCGGTGGCAACCTCGAAGCCGTCCTCGAGCGACTGCCGCTCCGATTCTTCAAAATGGACGCGTCGGCGATGGCATTCCAGGACGGCAGTTACGATCTTCTGGTCTCACGCTCAGCCATCGAGCACATCGGGGCGGTCGAAAAAGCGTTCGATGAAATGGCACGTGTCGTCCGGCCGGGCGGCTTGATTTATCTCAGCACCGATCCGTATTTCTTTCCACGTGGTTGCCACAAGAGCGGCGTCGTGGACATTCCCTGGGCCCATGCCCGCCTCACGCTCGATGAATATCGACGCTTCGTGACCGAGCGCGAGGGCCACAATCAGGCTCGTCGCCGTTGCCGCCGTCTGGAAACCCTCAATCCGTATACCCTCAGGGAATGGCGCGAGAAAATAGACGGGGGTCCGTTCGAGGTGTTGCAGTGGCGGGAAGAGCACTCGGCGTTTGCTGAAGCGCTCCTGGACGAATACCCGCAGATCATCGAGGGGATTCGAGACGGCGTAGAGCGACGCGATTTGATTAGCGAACGTCTGAAAATGTGGCTGCGCAGGCGATAACCGATGCGTCTTCAACCGAGACGCTCTGTTCGTCTACTGACACAGCGTCTCCGGAAATCAACTTCTACACCGCGTTCTTGGCCGGCATGCTCTTTGCCTTTCTGCTCCGTGAAAGGAAGGAAATCATGGCAGATGACGTGCTGAAAGGCAGGTGGCGACAGCTGAAAGGTGAGGTCAAGTCCCGATGGGCAAAACTGACGGATGACGATCTCATGAGCGTCGAAGGAAACTTCGACAAATTGGTGGGCAGAATTCAGGAACGCTACGGCTATGCGAAGGACGAAGCCAAACGCGAGGTTGATGATTTCCTGATGCGCCACCCCGCAACACCGTAGATTGCATGTGCGGCTCTCGGCACTGGCCAGCGCTGGCAGTGCCGGGAGCGAGTTCCTCAACAGCTTCCTTCCATCTGCAACACTTCCCCAGTCAGCGCCGCGTAATCTGCGAATCCTATGCAGCGGTCGCAGTATCGACTGATCGGCAGGCCGTGACTTGACGCTTCCGCCAACTTGACGCTCCGCCT
>DATBJG010000459.1:0-4617 GCA_036556585.1 Vicinamibacterales bacterium | reverse complement strand
GGAGCCAGGACGACGCAGTTCACTATCCGAGGCCGCGGCTGCGATAAAAGTAGTTGTCAGTTGTCAGTTGTCGCGAAACCGGAGGTAACGCGGACCCAGTCGCTCAAAGGCCGCGCGATCTGCGCCCACCACGTCGGCATCCATTGACTCAGCGGTGGCAACCAGCCAGGCATCATTCTCGCCGAGTCGTCGTGGCGCGCGACGCTGAAGGAGCGCACACCGTCGAGCCTGCGCGAGGTGCGGACCCTGAATGTTGAACCGTTGCAGCGACGCTACCGCGGCGGCAACGTCGGCCGCGCCTTCCAAGAGCTCCTCCACACTGACGATTGACACAACGAGTCGACGTCCGCCCAAGGAAGGCAGGAATCGCCGAGCGGGGCCCGCTTCGCTGTCGGAAGTTTCCCGATCGAGCGCGACGAGAAACGAGGTGTCGAGCAAGACCGGGCGGTTCCGGGTTTTCTTTGAACCAGGCCCAAGCCCTTGCCTGTTGAGGCTTCGACCCATTCGATGAGATCGTCTCCAGTCTCAATCGGCCCTGCTCTGTCGATCAGGGCTCGAAGGACGTCGGATTTCGGCATCTTGCCGCGGCGGGCCCAACGTGTCAGACGCGCAGCCCGTTCGCTCGCACGGTGTCCAGGACGCAGTCAGAGCGCCATTGAATCCACCCGCGAGGCAATGTCGCCTGGGCAGGCGAAACGTGTTCGATTGGCGGTAATAGGCCCTCAGCGGTGGTTCTAGCTGGGCCGGCGGGACCCGGGGAAGATGCGCTTCCCCGGGGGCCAGCATCCTTGACGTGTCAGATCCGCGTGATCCGCGTCCCGTTGATCTCCTGATCCGCGTCCCGTTGATCTCGTGATCCGCGTCCCCGTTGATCTCGTGATCCGCGTCCCCGTTTTGATCCGCGTTCAGAAATCGAACTGCACGGTGAACTTGACCAGTCGAGCATTGAGAATCGTTGTCGGCCGCTGCCAGACTGCAAAGTTGTTGTTCATCGTCAGCACGGCGTCCGAATTCAAGAGGTTGAACAGGTCGATGCTGACGACCGAACGAGCCCGCCCGGCGCGGAGGATCTTCCCGAACCGGAGATCCAGCTCATTTCGCCGATCCAGGAACAGTGTGTCGGGTTCGATGATATCGATGCTGATGTTGGGCACACCCCCTGCCAACGGACGACCTAGGGTCGAATTTGCCGCCAGGTATTGATTGCTCGCATTGAACACCGCCCTCATGGCCTCTCCCGGCACGCTCCGAAACGTCCCGGCCACCTGCACATCGACGCGCGGGACGGTATACACGGCATACGCCTTGACCTGCGTTAACCAGGGCGTTTGCCGGTTGCAGAACTGGGCGGGGCGCCACGCACGGGGACTCGCCGGGTTCGGGGCCCCAGGAGGCGCCCAGAACAGCATCTCCTGCACCGACGCGGTGATGTCGCAATCGTCGTTCGACGTTCGCCCAGTGCTCGTCCCCGCCTGCAACGTCAACTCACCGCCCAGACGCGCATTGACGTTCACGTCGAAGCCGTTCCAGTGCTCGATCTGGCTGCCATACACGCGGTCCAGCGTATTGTGGTTCCGAGCTGGCCGCCCGAAGGCGTCCTGCTTAAGAGCGTAGAGGCCATCGAGCGTGTAGCCCCCGCCGCCAGGAAGCCTGGGATCGGAGGGCACTCTCATGCTGAACGTGTCGTAGTCCGTCGCACTCACCGCGAGATTGTCGGTGACACGGAAGTTAGACCAGATTCGCCGGAAGTAGCCGACATCGACCGAGACGCGAGGCACTACCTCGTGCTGCACACCGGCCGAGAACTCCCAATTGGACTCGCGGTGGCCATATCCGGTCGTGAGAAGCGGGTCGAACGTTGCACCCGGCACGGCTGTGCCGAAGTTGCGGTTGTCTATCGGCTGACACTCGCCGTTCAAGGCGAAATCGAGCAGATTGCAGTCCGGCACGAAGTCGCCATCGGCGTCAGTCCACGCCCGCGTCGCCGAGGTGACCATCGTGTTAACGGGGTTGGGTTCGGTGCCGAGCGCATTGAGCGTCTGCCCGCGCAGATACTTGTTAAAGGTCACCTTGAGGGCCGTCCGGCCGTCCCCGCGCACGTCGTACGCGAGCGAACTCCGATAGGTGATGTCGTGCCAAGACAGGTTGTCCTTTGCAGGGAAGACGAAGTTCCGGTTCGGCGCCAGCTCAGCGGGCCCGACTACTTGCTCCGGAAAGCTCGTGCCGAAATAGTCGTACCGCAGCGCCAGGCCCAACGTCACACGACTCATTGTCCACCGATCTTGAGCGAAGAAGCCGAGGTCGTTGTCCTGATTGTTCCGGAACTGCACAGGATTCGCCCGCATCGTGATCAGGTTTGGCGTCAACACGCCATTGATGGTGTTGAACCGGTAGGCCAGCGAGTTCAAATTGTAGTTTCGCGTTTCCTGGTAGCCGTGCACTCTGTTGAAGCCGAACTTGAAGTTGTGCGTGCCCGTGACATACGAAAGCGCCGCCCGGTAGGTGAAGTTCGGTACGGCCGTGTTGTTGTGGTTGAGCGACGTCTGACGATAGGTCAGCCCCGATGACTGCTCGGTCACGGAGATCATCTGTGGGGCGATGGCCTCAAAGTCTGGAGCCGATCCCGTCGACGCCTCCCGATGCATAAACCCCCATCGCTCGAACAGGTGCATGCCCACCGCCTCAACCAGCAGGCGATTGGTCACGGGCGAGGTCCATTCGCCGTGGATTTGTCGCAGCAACGGAAAGCGAAAGTCGCGCGACGCCTCAGGACTGACCGTCGCAGTAATCCCGTTCGGACAGTCGCACCATTGGTCCTGTTTGTAGGTCCCAGCAATCTTGTTCCGCGGCGTCGCCTGCCACGTGGCACGCAGGCTGCTATTGTAGGAGCGCCCCTCGAGCAGCCCTTTCTTGCTCGTGTCCGCCTCATAGGTCCACTTGGTCGGGTCGTAGGCGTTCCGGTTATCGAACACCGGCGCGTAGTTTTCGACACCATTGTACCGGAACGAAGCCCAGTACCAGACCTTGTCTCGCTTGATTGGTCCGCCGAACGACGTGTTGAGGTCCCAGTTCTTCTTGATCTCGTTCGGCGTCCCCAGCCCCGCGTCCTTCAGCTCTTGCGTGAAGTTGTCGCCCTGGAGTGCGCCAGTCGAAAACGTGAAGAACGTGGCGTTGGCCCAGCGGTTGCCACCGTCCCGGGGGATGAAGTTGATCCGCACGCCGCCGGTCGGCAGCTCTGCCGACACCCCGGTATGGTCGATTGTCATCTCCGAGGCCGACCCCACGTCGGGAATCTGCCCACCAAGATGGCCCCCCGCCTGCAGTGTCATCGTGTTGATGCCGTTGAGCGTGACGCGTTGATCCTCAGCGCGGCTGCCATGGATCGTCACGAATCCCCCGACGAGCTGCAGATTCGACCCGCCGACATCGCTTCCACCGCCGACCGCGGCCGGAAGCAGTCGTGCCAGGGTCAGGTAGCTTCGAGCGGTCGGTAACGCGTCGATAACGTCCGCGCTCAGCACAGCCTGCCGAGTAGAGCTTGACACATCCACTACCGGCGTCTCGCCAGTCACCGTGATTGTTTCTTCGACTGCACCGACGCGCAACTCAGCGTCGATGGCCACGGCCGCAGAGCCCGTCAATACGACGCCTTCACGCCGGATGGCGTTAAAGCCCGTTAATGTGAAGGTCACCGTGTAGTCACCCGGACGCAGATCGACCAGTTGGTACCGGCCGTTCCCGTCCGTTACGACGGTTCGGACCTTTTCAATCAGGACCGGACTGTTTGCTTCAACAGTCACTCCGGGAAGCACCGCTCCCGACGTGTCTCGAACCAAACCGGTAATGGACGCCTGAGCGTAGGCCGCCGACGGGACGAAGACGATTGCCGCGAACGCCAACACCATTCCGCAGAATCGACCCATGTCAGGCCTCCTTCATCGGCGATGCTTCCCTCATTGCGACGAAGCCGCGCGGAGTCGGGACGGATTACTGTCAGAAGGGTTCAGGACCCTTCCCGCTCCGCAAGAGCAATTGTGCAGATGGGTCTCAGCGTAGTGAAGTTGTCGCGGGTGTCCAATACTATTTTGGTCACATCCGATACGAAATCGGTATGGCCTGGCAGGTTGCCGAAGCAGGGCGATTTGATGTCACAGTTCCCGGTGGGGTGAGCGCACAAGACCCCGAAACTCAGGAAACGCTCGTGTGAAGGCGTCTCCTGAGCTCCCCTATGCTGTTTTGAGTCTTCGGCGCCTGTCCTACTCCTCGTGATCCGCGCTTATCCTGCCTCCACGGAATCCGCGTTGCGTTTCTGATCCGCGCGATCCGCGTCCCTGTTGATCCGCGGGATCCGCGTCCCCGTTTCGATCCGCGTTTAGAAGTCGAACGTGGCTCCAATCTTCAGGAACCGTGCCTGCACGATCCCGGTCGGACGTCGGTAAACTGCAAAGCCTGGATTCTCGGTCAGCACGGTGTCCAGGTTGAAGATGTTGAAGACATCGAAATTGATATTGGCGCGGATTCCTTGATAACGAAAAATCTTTCCAAAGCGCATGTCCACAGAATTCAACCGCTCGCCATAGTGCCTGAGCGGCTCGATGACCGTAACGATCTGGATTG
>DATBJG010000458.1:0-7441 GCA_036556585.1 Vicinamibacterales bacterium | reverse complement strand
TTCTCAAGAAAAAATTCCAGCACCCTCCAAAGCTGGAATCCAGATGTCTGTGCTTGATAACCGAAAGCCATCCTGGAAGAGCGCCAAAGGCAGGGCGCTGATTCTTCGAGTGGTGCGCTCCAGCAGATTGTCACGAGTTTGGCACGGAAGGCGAAACAAGCGGTCTCTACCGAGACCAAGCGACCACGAGCCGTATCAGTTCAGTACCGTTTTCCTTAGATTCTGTGGTCGCTTGGTCTCCGTGGGGTCGTCTTGTTCCTGTGATCTACTGCTTAGGAAACCGATGCTCTATCCTGCTGAGCTACGGGCGCGTGTTGGTAAGCAGTTGATTTTCGCGCTACTCGCTTCTCAGCGCAACCAGTGGATCGACGCGGGCTGCGCGCCGGGCGGGAAGATAGCTCGCGAACACTGTTACGACAAAAAGGAACAGGACGACGCCTGCCAGCGTGGCAGGATCGTAAGGCGCGACACCGTAGAGCAGCCCTGAGATGGCTGATCCGAGCCCGAGAGCCAGTGCAATTCCAATGAAGAGTCCGGCTGCTGTCAGAATCATCCCGCGTTGCATGATCAGTCGAAGAACGTCCGCATGCTGGGCCCCCAGCGCCACGCGGACACCGAGTTCCCGGAAACGTTGTGCCACGTTGAAGGCAATGATGCCGTAGAGCCCGATTGCGGCCAGCAGCAGGGCGGCTGCAGCAAAACCGCCGAGGAGCAGTGCGGTGAAGCGTGGTTGAGCGAGATCGGCGGACACAAAATCTTGCAGAGCGCGAATGTCCGCGACTGGTTGGTTGGGGTCAAGTTCTTTCACCTGGTTCGCAATCGTAGGTGCCAACGCGACTGGATCCCCCATCGTGCGCGTCACGATAACGAGTTGACGGGCTGAAGCCTGTCGGAACCACCAATAGACGGTCGGCTGTGGATCGACGGCCATCCCCCCCCATCGCACCCTTCCGACGATGCCGATGACCTCACCAGTAAGCTCTTTGCCTTCGTCCTTGAGGCTGCTGGTGTCGCTACCGATTCCGGTGATTTGCGGCTCAAGATCAGCATCCCACGTGATACGGGCCCCGATTGGATTCTGGTCGGGCCAATAGCGACGGGCGAGTTGCTCGTCGATGACGAAAACAGGTTCTGTCTTCTCGGTGTCCGCATCGGTGAAGAAACGGCCGCGTACGAGTGGAATCCCCATCGCTTCAAAGTAGCGACCGCCTACGACGCTCACCCACGAAACTGGCTGATCCTCGAGCCGCCCGTCAGGACGTCCTTGAATCTTGAACGTCGCCGCGCCGCCGAAACGGCTCATCGGCAAGTACCCCACCGAACCGACGTGCAACACACGGGGCAGCTTCTCGATCCGTTCGAGCAGCGCCATGCCAAACGAGCGAACCCGATCTTCGGTGGCGTACTTCGACGCCGGGAGTGTCGTGCGGAGCGTCAGCACCTGGTCGGTGCGAAATCCAGGGTCTACGCGGCTGAGCGTCCAAAAACTGCGGACAAGAAGACCGGCAGTTGCGAGCAACACGGTCGCGAGCGCGACCTGCGAGATGATCAAGGCGCCTCCGAGGCGGTTCCAGTGTCGGCCCACTGACGAGCCACGCGTGACGCCGCCGAGGATCGATTGCGGCGCCATCCTGGCCGAGCCGAGCGACGGTGCCAAGCCAAAGAGAATGGCGGTGAGGATCGTCACGAAAAACGTAAAGGCCACTACCCTCCCGTCTACATCGATTGCCCCGGCACGCGGAAGCTCGAAACCCGCAGGAATGCGTGGAATCAGAATCTGAATCGTCCAGCGCGCCACCAGCACGCCGATGACTCCCCCTGCTGTAGCCAGGACCAGACTCTCGGTCAGCTGCTGGCGCACAAGTCGTCCCACCGTCGCACCAAGTGACACTCGGATCGCGAGATCAGTCTGGCGTCGCGCCGTGCGGCCCAGCACCAGATTGGCCACATTGGCGCACCCCAGGAGCAGGAGGATTCCCACGGCTGCAAACAGCACGAGCAGTGCAAGCCGCACATCCTTCACGGTCGCTTCGTGCAACGGAATGACTTGCACACGCCAGTCACGACTGTACGAAGGGATCTGTTCTTCAATCCGGCGCGAGATCAAGGAAAGCTCGGCTTGTCCCTCTTCAGGCGTGGCTCGGGGAGCGAGGCGTGCAACGACATGAAGAAAACCTCCCATCCCGACCTTGTTGCCGGGAATCAACCTGAAAGGAATCCAGACCTCAGCCTGCGATTCGGCTAATTCTGTGGTGCGGATGGTAAAACCTTGCGGCATGACGCCAACGATTGTGAGGTTTTCATCGTCCAGCCTGATCGACCGACCCACGATCCGAGGGTCTCCACCATAACGACGCAGCCAGAATCCGTGGCTGAGGACGGCCTCCGGCTGCACGTCGCGCAGGTCGCCACGTGAAGTGAACGTGCGACCCAGCAACGCAGGGGTTCCCAGGACATCGAAGAAGTTTGTAGTTACTTTGTCCGCACGCACTTCGACGGGCTCTCCAGAGTCAGTAAGGTTTACCCGTGCGTCGTACCAGCTCGTCATATCGGCGAATGCCCGACTCTCGAGACGCCAATCGTTGAAGTATCCTGGCGAGAGTCGAGAGCCGGAAGTCGGCCGAATCATGATGAGTCGCTCTGAATCGGCGAAGCTCAACGGACGCAGAAGGACGACATCGACGACAGAGAACAGTGCCGTGGTTCCGCCGATTCCCAGCGCGATGGTCGCTACGGCGGCCGCCGTAAACCCCGGCGTCCTGGTCAACGTGCGCAAGGCGTAACGCAGGTCCTGAATGATGTCAGCCATGGGCAAACTCACGTCTCAAGACTCGAGTCTCAAGGCTCGAGCGCGTTCCTGTTGCAGACATTTCGTTGACCGTTACTCGTAGCGCAGGGCCTCGATCGGATCCAGCCGCGATGCGTTCACTGCCGGAATCATCCCGAAGAGAATGCCAACCGTGGCGGAAAACCCAATCCCCAGCGCGAACGACCACCAGGGAAGTGACACGGGGAACCCCGAGAGGAAATGCACCCCGAGACCCACCGCGCTTCCGAGCACGATCCCAAGCACACCGCCAATGCTCGTCAGCACCACGGCCTCGATGAGAAACTGCCAGAGAATCTCCTGTCGTCGTGCGCCGAGCGCCTTGCGCACGCCAATTTCGCGCGTGCGTTCGGTCACCGAGCGTGCGAATGCTGTCGCGCAGCGATTGATCGAAGCCGCGAATGAGCGACGTCATGCCCACGATGGCGGTGATACCAATGACGACACCCAGCACGGTGAGCGCCGAGCGCAGCTTGTTGAGCCGCAACGTATCGAGGGCCATCACGATGATCTCGCCGAGAAGGCCCCGATAGAGACGCATGGCGTCTGGTGAGGGTTACTGCGACTGTCCGTTCTCGACGATGTACTGCATGTGGCAAGCCGTGCAGACATCGTAGATCTTTTCGCCGGTTTCGAGGATCTGCTCGGTATTCTTTGCACGCGCCGCTTCGGCAGCCTGCATCGACGTTTCGGCCAGCTGCTGCGAGTATTTCAGCCAGTTGCCCGTGTCCTTGGCTCGTCCTTCCATCATCAGCAGGTTCGACGTTTCGGCCAGCGCAATTGCCGCATGCTCGACGATTTCCCACTCGACGTCGTTCTGGGGAAAGTGCTCGTGAATCCCCTTTTCGTCCACAATCGTCGAGACCGAGTCCCAAATCACTTCCGCTGGCGGCGCCACGCTTCCCTCCATGACCTCGTGAAGGGTTGCAATCACCTTGAACGGTGGGGGCTCCTGTCTGGAACAACCACCAGCCGCTAGACACACAACCCAGAGAGCCGACAGCAGAAAGATTTGCCGCATGCGGGGATTGTACGCGAAGCCGCAGTCCACGGGGAATCTGAAATTCCTGAATTGTGGTCGGGCAGGACCAAAGCCCGCCTCCTCAGTTGGAGGATTCGATCAGAGCCTGCAGAGCTTTCGCAGCGCGGACGTATTCCTGATACCTGTCCTGATAGCGCTCGAGCTTCTCGCGCTCGAGCGCCGCCACTCGTGCGCGGCCAAGCGGTGTGGCCACTTCCCCCGCTCGTGTGAGCTCTTCTTGCAGCGCCGAGGCCTTCAACGCATATTCACCATCGTGGGATCGCTCCCACGCCAGCCAGCTGGCGGTCCATCGGGCGTGCGCATCCTGCAGCTGCGCCTGCGTGAACGGAAATGGCCGTCCCGCTGCAGCATCGAGCGCGGCACAAGCCTCCGGAAACAGTCGACGGCTTGCCTGTGCCAGGGGGTACCAAGTGAGCAACTGCTGCGGATCTCGATCGACCGCGAGCAGAGCGGGTGCAAACAACGCTTGAAGGTGACAGATAGTGCGGTCACGGTTGGCGCGAGTGTACGCCGTCAGTAGCTGCAGTGCCGCATAACCAACGACGGCGCCCACAATGACGACCAGGACGAGGACGAAGAGCATCAATACTGGAGCACTGAGTAAATCTTTTCCCCCGCCAGCTGCGTTCGACCATTCAATGCCACGAGCTCGACGAGGAAGGCGAGTCCCACGATGTCTCCGCCCAGCTTGCGAACGAGTGCTGCCGTGGCCTTCGCAGTTCCCCCCGTCGCAATCACATCGTCCACGATCAACACCTGTTGACCGGCTTCGACGGCATCGTGGTGGATTTCGAGCGCATCTGTCCCGTATTCCAGTGCATACCGCTCTTGCACCGTTTTCGATGGCAACTTACCGGGCTTCCGGACCGGACAGAAGCCTGCTCCTAATCGGTCAGCCACGGCACCGCCAAGAATAAAACCCCGACTTTCAATGCCGACGACAAGATCGACCCGCGACTTTTCGTATGGCTGGACCAACACGTCCAGGACCTGCTTGAGGCCATCAGGATCACGCAGCAGCGTGGTGATGTCGTAAAAAAGGATTCCGGGCTTGGGAAAATCGGGAATGTGACGGATCTTCTCTTTCAGCGAATCGGCTCTGGTCATAGGCTGTTGGCTGATAGCTGATAGCTGATGGCTGATGGCTGATGGCTGATGGCTGATAGCTACTTATCCCCTGACCCTGAACGTCACAAGCCCAGCGGGCTCGATCGACTCGGTTTCGACGTCATCGACACGGGCACCAGGTGGGCCACGGCGAATGGCCCGCTCGAATCGAAGCACGGATTCGCTATCACCTTCCGCTAGAGCTTCGACACGACCGTCGGGCAGATTGCGAACGAACCCGTTGAGGCCCTCGAGACGCGCCATTTCCTCGAGAAAGTACCTGAACCCGACCCGTTGGACACGACCGCGCACCAGGAAGCGTCGCGCGATAATCATTGGACCACAACAAACGGCAGATTATATGCCGAAGCGGCACGCGCGGCCGTCGTCCTCACTGCAGCGTCTCGCCTCCAGGTCCGACGTAGTTCGGTTGAGCGTCCGGCCGCAGGACGAAGGTGCTGAGAAGGGCCTGCATGCCGTAGCGACCGTCCGGAAAGCGGACAATATTCAGCGCCTGCTGTGTCCGGATGTGCCAGTCGTACAGTTGTTCCCAGACGGAGATGCCGATTTCTATGTACTCCGGAAACTTCTGATTGGTCCGAAGGTACACTCGCTGCACTTCGCGAATGTTCTGCAGCGTCGCCGGATCGCCGTACGGCCGCATGAACGCGACAATGTCCCCCAGATGCCTCACCATCTCTCGATAGTCCGAATCCGACGCTCCCGATCGTTGCGCCGCTTCAGCCGGCGTCTCCGCAAGCAGACCGGCCACCGGTAGTCCCAACACCAACCCGCCCGCCATCTTTCGCCGAGTGAGCTTCATACCTTCCCTCCTGTCCGCGCGGTTGGCCGTGTTCCGTTCCGGAACTGCGGGCCATTGAGTCGTCCGGCTCAAGCCGGACGCTTCAGTTATCAGGTGTTACCGAGCGATCGGTCAAGCTCCGCCACTGTGCTGTCACGGCGACAGTCACGAGCAGGTCGAGGACACTTTGCGCGGCAAAGCTGCGAAAAGCCGCGACAAGTTGCGGGGCGGAACAATGGCACGGGAGTTGGAGTGATGAAGGTCCAGCATCCCCCAGGGAGGTTCGGTTATGCGGTTACCAAGTCTTCGTCGACCACGCGCGCGACTGGTGGCAGTTGTTGCGTTGGGATCAATTCTTCTGGTGCAGGCTCCGTGGGCGGCCTCGGGCAATACCGCGGCGCAGCCGGCCACCGTGGCCGTCAACTGCGAACCGAATCAGCAGGCGATCGTCCGTCAAACGATCGTGAACGGCGAAACCCACGTCAACATTCAGTGCGTGGGTCCGGGCGGCCCGCAGCCGGTCGTCTACACCGACCAGTATGGCCGTCCAGTGCCCGTCGTGCCGGCAGCGACGCAGGCGGCTTACTCGCCGCAGCAGGCATACGCGCCGGCACCGGTGTACGCGGCTCAGCCGGTCTATGCACCGCAGCCGGTAGCCCGGTCCACGGTTGCCGCGCAGCGGCGTGTCGTGTCGGAACGAGTGCCTGAAAAGAAGCGGTCGTGGCAAAAATCCGCCCTCCTGATTGGTGGCTCGGCTGGCACCGGTGCCGGCGTGGGTGGATTGGTTGCCGGCAAGAAGGGAGCGCTCGTCGGAGCCGCAATTGGCGGCGGCGCGGCAAGCATCTACGAAGGCGCCAAGCGCTAGCGGATATAATCGGAGATAGGCCGCGGTCCGGTTGGGGCGACGCGATCCTCCGCCCGTCGTCCCAACCGTTGCGTACGTCCCTCGCATGTTCTCACTTCATCCTCTCCTCGCCGAATGGTTCGATCGCCGATTTGCGGGCCCGACTGAGCCGCAGCAACAAGCCTGGCCGCTCATCCAGAATGGCCATGACGTGTTGATCTCCGCCCCGACCGGTTCGGGGAAAACGCTTGCCGCATTCCTGATTTGTCTCGACCGCCTCGTGCGCGAGGGAAGCGACGCAGGGCTTCCCCATGAGTCTCATGTCCTCTATGTGTCGCCTCTCAAGGCCCTGAGCAACGACGTTCAGAAGAATCTCGAGCGTCCGCTTGCGGAAATTGCGGCTCTGGCCGCAGAACGTGCGGTTCAGCTGCCGGCCATCAAGACAGCGCTTCGAACCGGTGACACGCCAGTCTGGGAACGGCAACAGTTTGCCAAACAGCCAGCGCATATCGTCATCACGACGCCAGAATCGCTGTTCATCCTGCTTTCGGCGGAACGAACCCGTGCGGCGCTCCGCACCATACGAACGGTCATCGTCGATGAGATTCATGCGGTGGTGGACGACAAACGCGGAGCTCATCTCGCGCTGTCGCTGGCTCGACTCGACGATCTGGTCATGAAGGCGGGGGGACCCCGTCCCCAGCGAATTGGCCTGTCGGCAACCGTGCGCCCCATCGAGGAGGTGGCCGACTTTCTCGGGGGGAGCAGAAAAGGCAGAAAAGGGGTCGGGAGTCTTTTCGATGCAGAGTCCAACGAAAA
>DATBJG010000457.1:0-5449 GCA_036556585.1 Vicinamibacterales bacterium | reverse complement strand
GCCCCCAGCTCGACCCTGGAGCGGGATATTCTAGTTGTGGCAGCGGTGCGCGCCGCTTGCCGCGAACCGGAGCGGCGACCAGCAGGTATCGATGCGATCAGTTGCGGCCTTTGCACTGGCATCTCTAGTAATCTGTAGTCCGGGGTGTGCGTCGCGCTCGGAGCAAGCCCGGCGAGTTCTTTCGCAGTTTCGCGAAGCTCTTACCTTGTCGCTCGTGATCCCGTCCGTTGTGGTCGTTGGTGAGGAGACCCCGCTCCGATTTCGTCTGCAGAGCTCAGGACGGCGCCCCATCGACGCGTGCGTCGGCGTGTCGCGAAATGTCCGGATCGTTCCCGACAACGATACAGACGGCAATGAACCCATTGGCATCTCGACGCACGTCGTCGATCATCCTAATTGCCAACAGCGCTTTCTGCTTGCCCCCGGCGCACATTTTGAGTGGAACGAAACCACAATGGTGCCCGGCATCGTGTTTGGGCCTGCCAGCCTCGAAGTTGACGTCCAAATCGTTGATCCAAGACACTGCCATCGACTCCTGGGATGCCCCGATACGATGCTGACGGCCAGCGCGCCCATGGACATTCGATAAGGGGCAGCGGCCTAGCAACCCGCTGCCCACCTGACGGGCGGGGGCGCGCTCACGCGCGCCCCTCTCGCGAGTGGTATCGTGCACGCGCGCGTGCGGCAGGTTGGACGGTCTGGGTCTCGGTAACTGTACCGGTGCGCGGGAGGAATTTCATGGCTGTGCGAAACCTTGTCTTTGCGGTCCTGGCGTGCCTGGCTGCAACTGGACTCGCTCATTCACAAACGTGGCAGCCTCCGGCTGATTCCGACCGTTGTCCATCACAATGGGGCGCAACGGATGAGCGTGGTGCTGGAAATCTGAAGAGTCCGGAATTGATCCTGCGTGCGACAAATCTGATTCGCACCGGCGAAGTAATCGAGTTGGGGCAGGTGTTGTCCGCGGACATGCCGCTCAATCCCACGCGGCAGTTCGATATTCACACGAAGCGGACTACGATGAATCCCCTGTCGAATCGTCGGGGCTCCAATGAGGAGCTTGTGCTCGCCGAGATTGGGCAGGTAGGCACCCAGTTTGATGGCTTCGCCCATCAGACCATCGGCGACAGCATGTACAACTGCTTCAGGGTCGGTGAAGTCTCCACCCGCACGGGGTTCAGTCGGCTCGGGATTCAGAACGTCGGAGCCATCGTGACGCGGGGCGTTTTGATCGACATCGCTGCGCTGAAGAACGTCGACATGCTGCCGGACACGTACGAGATCACGGTCGAGGACCTGCAGCAGGCGTTGGCGAAGCAGGGCATCGGGCTGCAGCGGGGCGACGCCGTCATCATCCACACTGGGTGGGGGAAGCTGTGGGGGAAGGACAACACCAGGTATTCGGCCACCAACCCCGGTATCGGCGTCGCGGCGTCGCAGTGGTTGGTCCGCCAAAGCCCGATCCTGGTGGGCGCAGATACGGCGGCGGTCGAGGTGAATCCGAACCCGGATCGACAGCTCTCACTCCCGACGCACCAAATCATGCTCGTGGTCAACGGTGTCCATCTGTTGGAAAACCTGAAACTCGACGAACTCGCCGCCAAGCGCGTCCACGAATTCGCCTTTATCGTGCAACCGCTGAAAATTCAAGGCGGGACCGGATCGAGCGTCGCGCCGATTGCCCTTCGGTGACCTTGCGTGGCAGACTGCCGTCGCGCGAGCTGCCCGAACATTGTGACCTTCCGCCAGTTCCGCGTTATGCTGCGGGCTTATGCGTCGATTCATCTTCCTGGCCGTCGTGATCCTGAGTATCGTGTCTGGTTGCACCGAGGCGCCGGGATCCGGACCGCCCGACAAAACATTCGCGTTGAAACGTGAGCTCACCCCTCAAGATCTGGATGGATTCCATGCGTCATTTACTCCGGCAGTGTCTGCGGATTATGCGATCACGCTGAACTTCCGGCAACCAATCGAAGTCGAGGAGGTCCGAGATCTCGTGAACGGGGCCCCACGAAGCGACGATGCCCAGGCGCGGTTCGATTTTGTGTGGCAGGTACTCGACGGTGGCAAGCCTATAACCGGCGGGACAGGGCAGCAAGGCGCGACTGGCATCCTCGACACGGGCTCCGGCGGGGGTGGCGGGGATCCGAAGAGCCGAGCGCTGGTCTTCGGCACATTCAGCGGGGAGGCCAATCGGCTCTATTCGATTGAGTTCAAGGCCGGTCCGGCCATGGCGCCCATCATTCGCGCGAAGCCGCAGTTGGAGATCGTACGGGTTTCAGCCATCCGGCAATAGTCGTGACGTCCGATCGGATTCCGACAACCACGAGGCTTTCCCTCGGACCAGCGCAGCCGCCGGCGTCCATCCGCCGCTCTTCACACGGCCATTCGTGCTGGCCGCGTTTGCGAACGCGACCCTGAGTCTGCGGGATTGCTGTTGGTGCCCTTGCCGGGCGTTCATGAGTCTCGCGCTGCTCCTTACGGTGGGAATCGTGGGGTTGACCGTTCTCGATCGCAATCGTACGTTCCGGGCGTGATCGCCGATCTTCGGCTGTGACAAAATGGACGCCAAAGGAGGCCATTCACGTGAGGGTCACTTTGAAAGCCGGCGCGGCCTTTTGTGGCCTGATCCTGCTGTCACCGGGAGTCGTGATGAGGGCCCAGGATCGCGCGGTCGACACTGATCGAAGCATCGGAACTTGGAAGCTGAATCTGGAAGAGTCGCGGTTCCCCGGTCCCAAACCGCAGATGGAGGTACGGCGCTACTGGCTGCGCGAAGACGGCTTTCTGGTCGGATTGGCCGTCAGTGTGGATGCACAGGGTAATCCTGCCTTTGTCCAGTTTGCGGCGAAGCCCGATGGGCGCGACTATCCCGAATACACCGCATCGACGTTGGCCGATCTCCAAGCGACCGGACGACACACACCGATCATGTACGCTCAGAAGAATCTGGACGCGTACAGCGCAGACGTCACACTCCGACGCGACGGGCGGGTCACAACGACGGGAAGCCGAGTCGTATCCAAAGACGGCAGGACCATGACCATCATGCTGAGCACGACAAATCCCCAGGGTCAGATGGTCACGACAGTCCGCGTGTTCGACAGACAATGACTCGACTTGGCGACTGAGCACTACGGCGGCGTCAGCCCAGCCTTCCCGATCGTCGATGCTGCCTCGGGCGATGAGAGAAAGCGGAGCAGCGCGAGAGCCGCGTCCGGCTGCCGGGCACCACGGGTGATTGCTCCGACGAAGGAAAATCCTGGCTGGAGTTCGGCCGGAATCGGTCCGACGAAGGTCACGCCAGGCACGTGTATCAGCTCGCTGACCTGCTGAAAGCCGATCTCCACCTCGCCACGCGCCACAACCGCCGCCACTGGTTCGCCGGAGGGTGGTCCGCGCACCTTTCGACTCCTGCCTGCCACCTGGTCCGCGACGCCAAGCTTCGCGAACAGAATGGTGGAGAGATAAACGCCACTCGCACTGTCCGAGTAGGCAATCGACTTCGCGGCGACGAGCGTCCTTCGAAACGCCTCAACGCTGCTGATATTGGGAACCGCGGCCCCCGCCCGAACCACCATCCCGACCTGCGAGCGGGCGAGATCGACCTTGCTGTTGGCGCGCACCAATCCGCGCTTTGCAAGTTCGTCAGCGGCGGCTCCATCCATGATCACGACATCCGCAGTCTCACCTCGCGCGAGGCGTGTGGGAATTGCCTCCGGAGAGTCGCCCATCGACGGACCGCGCGTGGTGATCAGGCGGTGGCCGCTCGCGCGTTCGAACGCCGGGCCCAGTTGTTCATAGACCGAATAGAAACCAGCCGAGATCATCACGCGCACTTCCTCGGCAGACGCCGGGCCCGTGACCACCAGCGCGATCACGCCAAGCCTGGCAACCCAGCGGGCAGGGTCCCTGAGCCAACCGCGCGCGCGTGCGGGTCGGCCACTGGCAGATGGTGAGAGCATGCGTGCCAATCCTAGCTCGAACAACAACTTTGCGAAAGGCACAGAAATAGCGGTGTGTGCCTATTTGGCGGACCCGATGACGAATCCGACGGAGCGTTCGATCGGGTTATAGAACTGGCCGTAGTTGGGAGACGTCAGGTTGTTCTGGACGTCGCGGTCTGCAGAGCTCCCAAAGACGTTGTAGATTTTCAGGCCGGCCCGAAACCGGTACTTCTTGAACCGCCAGGGACGCGCCAGCGAAAAGTCGAGCGTCCGCACGGCCGGCAGCCGGCCTGCGCGATTCCGCTCGCCCACGAAGTCCTGGTATTCGTTGATGGCCGAAAACGGAAACCCGGACCGAATCTCGAGCACCGGCGCAAAATCCCATTGGCCCGGGAACCCGATGGTGCCTTGGACGATCAGCCGATTGGGCACATCAACCGGGATGAGATTCCGTTCATTCGGGCGCAGAATCGGGCTGCGCAGGTTCCCGTAGAACTGGTCGTAGGTATTGAGATCGGACGTCCCGTGCGATCGCACGTACGACACCGTCAGATCGCGCCGGGCCCCTCCCAGATACCGTCCGGTCACTTCGAGCTCGCGGTAGCGTGACTCCCCATTACTCGAGAGCACCACCACGCCCCGCACCGGATCCGGGTCGAGAAGGAACTCGCGCGTCCCGGTCCGTTTCAGGAAGTTGGCCTTGACGAGCACCCGCCGGCCGAACCGCTGGTTCCATTCGACGTTGCCGATAATCCCTTCGGGCGTCCGCAGGGGCGTCGCGATGACATGCGAAAACGTCACCGCGGGCCCGAGCGGGAACCCGTCGGGCCCGAACCGCGTCACGGTCCGTCGTTCGAACTGTTCGAATGCGCCAATGTTCAAGGGGGTCCGCGCGGTGAAATTGCCGGCGCCCCCGCGGAGAATCCCGCGCCCTTCGGGCAGCACCGCAATGGACGCCCCGCCTCGCATCGACCAGTTGAATTTGTCCACCACGTGGTCCCGATCCATCCGGTAGCCGAGCTCGAGCGTCACGCGCGATCCCATCCGCCAGCGATCCTGCGCAAACAGCGAGAACTCCGCCCCGCCCACCTCCTGGGTCGTCGGTGGCTCGAAGACGTCGAGCTCGGCCAGCGATCCATCAAGCCGGCGAATTTCCACCGGCCGACTCGCACTGGTGCCCGTGTATCCCGAGTACTGCAAATCGAGACCCACCTTGAACACGTGCTGCCCGTGCCAGTTATCGCGTTGCACCGTCAGCGCCTGAATCCACTGCACGCTGTGGACCTCGCGCCGCTGGTCATTGAAAAAGCTGCCGCGTTGGGTTTCCGGCGCGTACACCATGGGCGTGCGACCCGCGGTATTCATGTCGATTTCAAACCAGCGCCCCGCAAACGTGCTCTCGAGCACCATCGTCGACGACAGCGCAAAGCGGTCTTGGATTCCTACTGAGGTGCCGCTCTGAGTGAACTCCGGCGTGACCTCCGGCGGGCGAAACGTGGTGA
>DATBJG010000456.1:0-11448 GCA_036556585.1 Vicinamibacterales bacterium | reverse complement strand
GCCTGTCAGCGCCGACAGCGAGGCCGTCGGTTGTGCGACCATGAGGGGCGAGAAGGAAGGGCGTGCGACCAAGGTGGACATCCGCTAACCGCGGTCACTCCCGTTGCCTCTACTCGAGAGCTTGAGCGGCGGGTCGGCCGTTGCACGTCGGTCGATCGCTTCTTGCGACAGATCCAGCTCGGCTTGAATCTGAGCGATGCGTTTGAACTGAATGTCGAGTGCCGCTCGGAGGCTCGCGATCTCGTTACTCACATACTGCTCGAAGCGATCGTTCCTCCGACGATGCAGTTTTCGGTGATCGATCAGGCGTTCAGATTCCGTCATGCTGCCCTCTAATCTTTCGAAGCCGCCACGGCCCAGAACGCGGGAAGGTGCTCAGCCAGCGCATGATAGCGGGGTGCCGAGAGAAAGGCTGTCCCGTTTTGCACAGACAACAAATGCACAGCTTGGCGCGGAGCTGTGGACGACGATCGAGCGGTGTTCTGAGCGAACACCCGATTGCCGTCAGTCGCGGCGGTTCACTCGTGGAGCACGACGCTCAGCAGGGATGTGTTGATCTTGAGGCCGCCGTTGTACTCGATGAAGCCCAGCTTTCTAAACTTGTTCATGAAGAAATTGACGCGCGACCGAGTCGTGCCGATCATTTCCGCGAGCATTTCCTGCGAAAGCTTCGGCAGCACCCGGTGAGGTTTATCTTCCTTGCCGTAGCGCGCAAGCAGGAGGAGCGTGCGGGCGAGGCGTTTCTCGCTGGAATTGAACAGCTGATCGACGAGATCCTCTTCGATGCGGAGGTTCCGGGAAAGCATGTACTGGATGAACCGGTCCGAGAACCCAGGCTCCTCGTGGAGCAGTCGAGTCATTTGCTGTTTAGGGAGAATGAGCACGGTGCTCACGGCGACGGCTGTGGCAGTCCCCATGCGGACCGGTTGACCTGCGAGCGCCCCTTCCCCGAGGAAGTCGCCTGGCCCCAGCATCGCCACGATCGCCTCTTTACCGGAGTGTGAGAGCACGGAGAGCCGCACCGCGCCCTTTTGAATGTACATGACACTGTCGCACGGATCACCTTGAGCGAAGATGACCGCCAGACGGCGAAATTCCATGACCTTTCGCGTGATGTCCGCTGAGTCGAGAAAGGCCTGCGGCTCGAAGGCAGGCTTTATCGATTTCGCCCTGCTTACTTTGCTCTTGGTCATTGACACGCCAACGCGCTGATTTTATCACCCTTCCCACTCCCTATTCGCGCAAGACGACGCTGAGAAGGGAATCGTTAATCTTGATCTGGCGGTCATTTTCGATGAACCCCAACCTCTTGAATTTCTTCATGAAGAAATCGACTTTCGCGCGGGTCGTGTCGGCCATCCTCGCGAGCGTGTCCCGCGACAGGTTCGGCAAGACTCGCTGTGGCTTCCCTTGCTTGCCGTAGCGCGCGAGCAGTAAGAGCGTCCGAGCGAGCCGTTTCTCGTAGTGGTTGAAGATCTGGTCGAGCAAGTCCCTCTCGATGCGAATATTCGTGCTGAGCATGTGAGCGATAAACCGGTCGGTCAGCTCAGGCCGATCGTGGAGCAGCCGAACCATCTTCGCCTTTCTGAGCACGAGAATCGTGCTCGGCGTGATTGCTGTCGCGGTACCAGTCCGGACCCGTTGTCCCGCCAGGCACCCCTCGCCGAAGAAGTCGCCAGGACCCCGCACCGCCACCACGGCCTCTCTGCCCAGCTCCGAGCGCACCGAGAGCTTCACAGCGCCCTCTTGCACGTGCATGACACTAGTCGGGGCGTCGCCCTGCGAGAAGATCACCTCGCCGCGTCGATACGCGACAATCTTCCCCGGGCTGCCTGCCGAGTCGAGAAACGCCCGCAGGTTGGTGATGGGCTTGCTCTTGGACTTCATCGTCCGATGGTTGCACGATCGCGGCGGCGAAGCCTGTGCAGAAGTGCACATCGGACGGGATTTCGACCGGAGCCAGTCGGACGGGGCACCTGGACCGGATACACGCGACCAGACCGTCTCAGGAGGTCGGGATCTCCAGGTGCGGCATCGGCGAGGTGACAAAGAGACGCCGGCAGGGACGAGCGAGCCATCTTGCCCAGCGCGTGGATCGAGCTGTCCGAGCGCTGTCTGTCGCGATGCCCGTGTTCGCGTACATCTGGCGATAGAGCTTGGAGATTAGGAGGAATGCGACTCTGGCGCGCAGCGACGCGACCACCTGCGACCGTGCCCAGATCTGCGGCAGGCTGTAGAAGCGATCCCACACGGCCTGGGTACGCGCGCGAATCTCATCGGCGGAGAGAGTGGGATGCGGGCTATAGACCTTGGGCCGCCGTTCCTGGGGAATGAGCCAGTGTCGCGTGATCGGGATGCCGTCGATGTTCGCACCTGTGTTTGCCATCTCCTTTTCCCACTTGGCAAAATCCACCGTGCCTGGAAACGGCGTCAACATGACGAACTGCGCAAACGCCAGATCGGACCGCTCGGCAAGCGTCGCCGTTGCCTCGAAGGTCTCGGCGCGATCGCTGGGCAATCCGAAGATGAATGATCCCAGCACATGAATCCCGTGGCGCCTGAATGCCTGAAGCCGCGTGACCAGCGCCTCGCCCGACAGGTTGAAGCCTTTGTAGACATCCTTCAGTCCTGCTTCGGTGACCGACTCCACACCGACAAGCGCACCGCGGATGTGTGCCTTGGACATCGCCTCGAGAAACGCAGGATCCTCCGCGGCCTCCATCGTGATCTGGGTGTAGAAAACCAGATCGGGCGGGAGCTTGGACAGCTGCGCCATCAGTTCGAACCGCTCGGCGCGCAGGTCCTGAAGCTCCTGCAAACGGCGATGGTCCGACCGGCGCGCGGCCATCTCCAGATCCTCCAGCGTGACCGGGTAGAAGTTGTCGTCGGCCAACGCGATGAACCGAAATCCGAGGCGCCGCAGTTCGACCACTTCTCGGACGACGGCCTCCACGTTCCGCTGGCGCGGCTCCTGTCCGTCCGTTCTCCACACCGAACAAAACGAGCAATGCTTCGGGCAGCCGCGCACCGTCTGGACCGACGCCCACATGTAGCGATCGGGCGGCAGGAGATCCCATCGTGCGGAGAGAAAGCGATCGGCGCCTACACGACCGCCTTCATAGACCTGCCCAGGACGGCCGTTCCGACAATCGTGGAGTACGCGTGCCCACACCACATCGCCATCCCCCTTGACGACGCTGTGGGCGGAGCCGCGTTCGGACGCCTCTTCCGGGAAGAGTGTCGCGTGGATACCGCCGAAGACAACCCAGGCGCCTCGCTGCCGAGCCTCCCGACCGATCTGATACCCGCGTAGCGCATTACTCGTGTGGATCCCGATTCCGACGACATCTCCAGGCTGCACCCGTGCGAAATCGACCGGCTCGAGCGTTTCGTCGACGATGATGGGCTCACCAAAATCCGAGGGTGTCGCCGCCGCTATCACATAGAGCCATCGAGGAGTAATCACCGCCGTGCCAAACGAAATATCACTGGGGTTAACCAGGTGAACTGCCATCAATCAATCCTCGGCGACCTGTAAGGGGGACATCACTCAGACCACTGCCCGGTGATCGGACGACGCCCGAACAAACGTCTCTTGTCGGGGCACGGCTCTCCCCAAGGAATTATCCTAAGATCCTCGACAGCCGAGCTTCTGTTCACTTTTGAACACAGCCGCCCTCCCAGGTCGTCACGGCCCGGCGCCCTCACAACGTTTGGACGAGGAAGCTCGAAAGTACCACGACTGTCGCCGACGTGGAGCTCGACCGTTCTCGACGGCTAAGGCGCTGGCGGAATGAACTGTTTACCCAAGTGTCCGGAATGGACCCTGCGGAAAGTGGTCGGGGCGAGTGGATTTGAACCACCGACCCCTCGGTCCCGAACCGAGTGCTCTACCAGGCTGAGCCACGCCCCGACCCTGACGAGGTGAGCGAACGCCTATCTTACTTCAAATTGACGTCGGGGTCCGATGAGAGAATCGGACCCCGGCGTCAGTGCGCGGGCGCGGGTTGGCTGGGTGCGAACTACGGTTTCGCGCAGTCGCCCGAAACCTGACGAATTACCGTCCCCTTGAGCTCCACCAGATCGCCGCCGGGCGTCTTCGCCTCGCCCTGCGCGCGATGGATGTCGTCGAATGTGCCTTCAATCTGCACGCGACGGCCCACGTTATCTTGCAGCTTCTCATCGTCGATGCCTGTCACTTGGAACATCGCCTGCGCGCCGGATGTGCCCCTTGGCGTCTCGCCCGGTTTGGCGGCCGACGCTGACGTGCCCGGCGCTGAGCCCTTGACGACTCTCGCGCTCGTCAGAATGTAGTCTTGGGTGATGCCCGCACGCTCGGCCACATTCGGCTTGCGGCCAGGAACATCTTCCTCACGCATCAAACATCCTTCGACCGTGGCGATCTGAGGCGAATCCTGTGCCGACGACACCGTGGGCCTTGGGGGAGTTGGTGGCGGAGTCTGCGCCGGATTCTGTATGCCGGGGGTTCGCGGTGGATTCTGGCCACCGGGCGGCGGATTCTGCGCGCCGACGGTGGTCGCCAGCATCAACGCAATCGTACTTGCGACAAGATATTGTTTCATGATCCCTCCTGTCTGATTCCTTTGCGGCAACTGACGGTTCAGAGCGAAGCCTGCAACTCCGAAGCCGACCTTGCGCTTTTGAAGAAGCTGTACACGGCGACTACGCGCGACCTGAACGCATGTTCACATCCAGGTCACAAAGCCGCGGTCGGAGGTCTACCGTGACGCCGCAGGCGACACCGGATGACGGACACGGATCGCGATCGTCAGCCCGCGGACATGATGATCGAAGTGAAATAGACCTTGGAAGTAAGAACTACGTCCTCGGCGACGCCGGCGTCTGGCAGCAGAGGGTGCTTGGCTCGAGAGAGAGAGAGGGCGGAACAGACAGCTATGCACTGAGCGGATCGTTGCAGCAACAGACGCCGAGCGACCGCAGGTCGCGAGGTACAGGTCGTGGGGGTGGGGCCCACGACACATTAAACAAAGAACAAGGCCAGCAGGAACCTTCGCATCCATCGGCCCGAACGGACGGCTGCATTGGTCGATCGGGTCACGTGAAAATTCTCTGCCGTTTCGACGCGTGAGTCCCGATGAATGTCTGGCGCAAACAGCCGTTCGTACACATCGTCGGCAAACGCCGGTGAGGTGGACACGATGCCTGCCTCCTCGTCGAGGATATGACTTCTCTGCGTCGCATTGGACGAGCCGACGTACGCAAGCCCGCCGAGTCCCGGCTCGTAGTCGACGAGCCAGGCTTTCGTGTGGAGCATCTTCGTCGCGGACCAGTTATCCGGAGGATCCCACCGGTAGATCTTTACTCCGAGGTGCAACATTTCGTGGAACTCGGCAGTCGCCACGGTATCAAGGACGGGCTTGTCGGATGCCCCCGGCAGGATGAGATGAATTTGAACCGCCTCGCGTCTGAGCTCGGAACACTCGACCGCCTCGACTTCCGCACAGTTCACACGAGCCCGAAATTCCCTGGCCTTGCGAATCAGCATTCGCGGCACGACCGGGTCTGAAAAGAAGGACGACTCCAGGTAGATGTTGTCCTGAGCAGCGGCCAAGGCCGACAGCAGCGCGGCCCGGTAATTGAAATCCGCATGCTCGGGGTGAGTGGTGATGAACCAGGATGGATTGCGCATCCCATCGGCGGCCGCAGTGACGTCCTGCCAGCGATAGTCGGTGTATTCGAGTTCCCTGATGCGCACGCCCTTCGATCCGGCATTCCCCGAATTGTTCACTCGCGCCTGATTGAAAATCCAGACGAAGTAGTCGTTGGCGTCGTTGACGATGGGACCTTCAATCACGACACCCATGTCGTGCCAGGTCTTGAACTCCTGATGCTCGTTGTTGTACTTGGATCCGATCCCCAGCCCGCTCTCCATGGCTTCCCGCTCGTTCGAGAAGTGCTTGACGTGCGTCACCATGGCCCACCAGTTTCTCGGGTCGGTGGCCGCAGCAAACTGCAGAAAGAGGCTCATGCCTGTCCCAGCCCAGCCGAAGCCAGGCACGGCCGCGAGCCACGGGTATGGAATGAACGGCATTGGAATCTTGCCAAATACCTTGCGACCCGGTACCGGCACCGGTCCAATGTGCCAGGGAAATTCCAGAACGCCCTTCCAGAGCACGACCTGGCACCCGAACTCCAAGAGCGGCTCGTAGAGGTCGTTGATGGGCGTGTCGCGGAGATAAGGCGGATCGCCCGCAAATCCCCACGTTGAATTCATGATCAGGCTTTGCTTGCCGTCGACAACGATGTTGATGGGCAACGGGGTGCCGGGCATGTCACGACGATGAAGCCCGAATCTGTTCACGAAGCGCCGGACATCGTCACCATCGTCCAGGTACGCGGAAAGCGAGGCGCGTGGCTTGGTGTCGTTCCAGTCGGGTTCGCGTTTCTCGAACAGACTTTGCAATGTGCGGAACGTCTGCCAGGCTGCTGCGTATTCCGCGTCGCCCGCGGCTCGTTGCGGCTCGTACCTGCGCCCTGCACGCTCGAAAATCGGCGACAAATCGCCGCACGTCTTGACAGTCGGACACTCGAACTCACGTCCGAGGCTCGCAAGGGCGTCGCGGACGACTGACAGCTCTGAGGACGGAGAAATCTTGAATAGCTGATAGACGAGCAGGTTCTTCATCAACGGCGCCGGGATGTCATACAGGCGGGTGCCTGCCTGATCATCACGATCGAGACGAAGACCTTGTCCAAAGCTCTCGAGGAATTCGTCGAAATCTGAACCAACAATCCCCAGCTTCTTGGCCATCACCCGGTAGGTCAGCCGGCGACCGCCGGCATCACGCTTCCAGTCGAAGCCGGCGACGTTTACGAAGTCTTGCGCCTGGTCGATAATGCGCTCGGCAGTCTCGAGATGCTCCACACCGTCATGGACGAGAGCTATTCGCGTGGCGTCCTTGGCCTCATAGTTCTGTCCTGATTTCTTGTTCTTGGGGGAGATTTCGTTCATCAGCTCGGCAAATTCCTGACCGTTCACGCCACCGGGCACCCAGAGCTGAATTGGAACCGTGTTGCCGAACAGGAACCCGCCAAACAACCATCCCACGACCCCGGCTTCTGTTCCCTGGTGGAACCTGCCGTCTGTTCCCTGTCGGCTCTCGAGTTCCAGCATCATCTCACCGGCATTGCGAAGGTACCCGGCAAGCCGCGCACCTTCTTCGCTGGGGTCTGCTTGTCGCAACCGGTCGAGATAGGCGTTCAATTGTTCTGCTTTCACCCCACGCATCAGTTCCAGACCGGCACTGACGAGACCCCGATCGATGGATCCCTGCAGTTTGTTGGAATCGGCAATGACCCAGCGATAAACGTCGATCGTTGAAATGATGTCAGTCTCTTGCGGACTCTGCAGAAACGGCAGGAGCCGGTCCTTGGTTGCTGGCGAGAGGTGCCTGGCATTGGCCACCATCTCGAGCGCGTATTGACGTGTCACCGTGGTCTCCCGCAACTCCTGCTCGAGCGCTGCGTATTCGTCGCTGAAGTTGCTCGGGATTCTCAGCTCAAGGAGATGGCTCACCAGGTCGGCGGTCGGATTGCCCCGAAGACGATCGAGTGAGAATTCCACGCCGCTCGTCAGCGTCAGCCGCGATCCCGCGTATGGGCGCATACCACGCGGCAGTCCGCCCGTCTGGACGAAGAACCAGTAAGCGGAGAACGGGTCGTTGAACAAAGACTTTTCAATTGCCGGGAGCGCGTCATTACGAAACCACTTGTCGACGACGAGGTTGACGCGTGCGATGGTCTGGTCGATCGTCTGGCTCTGAAGGATCACCAGCGCCGCCTCGGTCGGAAACAGCGTCTCGTCGATGAGCGACTCGAGTCGATGAACCTGCTTTTCGGGTATCGCCGTACGGAGTGCTCCTTCGAACTCGTCGGTGCGCGCGTGCACGTAGGTGCGAATGCGAGCCGGCTCAGCCGCGCGGTCGATGTACGTGTTCATCCGATTGAGGAGCGCGGTGAGTTCCTCGTCGTCGCGGGTCGGCCGATCCGCCTCGGGAGAGTGTTCGGGCTGACGGAGCCGTCGCTCGAGGTCGTTACGAAACTCCGCCTCGGACCCGGTCTGAGCGCGCATCGCCCGTTCCTGGGCAACGTCGTTCGAGGCCACACGCTTGAGCCTGCGCATCAAATCGCGCGGATATGCCAGCGCGCGCCGCGATTTGTCTCGATCGAAAGAGCGATAGCTGGCTTCTGCCGCCTGCACGGCCTGGTTGTGAAAGCCATGTTCCACGTCCCGAAGGACGATTTCGTCCGCCAGGGTGGCGTCCCGATGTGGACATGCCTCGTCGTCTTGTTGATCGCGGCACGCCTCGTCCGCGTCGGCACTCCTGCCCCGCCGGTTTGCACTGGCAGCTTTCAGCCGAGCTTCGGTAAACGGTACGTTGAAATAGGCAAAGAGCAGCGTCGCCTGGAAGGCCTCCATTTCGCAGGCCGTCGCATCACCAAAGAGCAGCTTCAGGCTCTGTTGCAGCGGATCCGGCCCCTGGGCCGGTCCGGCTTCCCCCGGACGCAACGAGCGGGCTCTGTCGCCCAGCAGAAAAAAGCTCAACCGCGCGAAGTATCGCTTCTGCTCGGCAGCCAGGACTTTGGCGCGCGCACGGCGTTCTTTGTCGGGAAATGCCAGGTTTTCGGCAGACCGTGCGTTCTCGCGAATCGCACGGTCGAGCTCGGTCAGCGCAATCTCGTCTTGCGCGCGAAGGTCGAGACACCACTGCAGCAAGGTGGTAGACCACTTGTCCGGCGGGACCTCGGACTGGTAGGTGGAGTTCGCCGGGCCGGCGGCGACCGGCTGCGCTCCAACGGCGCGTGCGTCCGCCAGCGCCCAGCCGCTTGCCAGAAACGCTGCAGCCAGAACGATATGCCTCTGCATGGCTTGCTCCTTCGACGCTCAGCACCAACCGTCGCGAAGGCTCGAGAAAGGACGACCCTGGAGAACCTGCGAGAACCTATTGGCTATTTCGGTCGATTATTTGAAAACTGGAGAGGGTGGGCGTCAATTTTGAGCGATTTGCGGGGACCCCCGGGAGCCGCCGGTCAGGATTCGAGCCCCAGGAAGACCTTCATACGGACGAGCTCGGCCTCGAGCTCGCGGTTGAATCCACGATCTCGCTTCGGCCGTGAGTCGACGCTGCCAAACGCGAAATCGAGGGTGCCTCCTTTGACCGAAACATTGCCCCAGCCAATGATTTTGTCGCGCCAGAGGAGCGGAAGCGCGTAGTACCCCAGTTTGCGTTTCGATCTTGGGGTATACGCTTCAAACCTGTAGGCCCAGCCCCACAACAGCTCGAAACGGCGGCGGTCCCAGACCACCGGATCAAAGGGCGCCAAAAGTCGGACCGCGAGCGGTTCTTCGACGGACACGCGTTCCCCGGCCGGCCAATACCAATCGATTCGGTCCACATGGGCATGCGCGAGACGGTGTCTGGCACGCTGGAGCGCTGTCTTCAGTTCTGGCTGCCATTGCGGTACGGCGTACCGGAGTCGGCCAACCAGCACAGCCAGACTTGCAGCGGGCAGGGGTGCATATTTCCGCACTGCCACGTCAACGAGATCGTCGAGCTGCGCTTCGAGGGCAGTGCCGTTGGAAAGCAGGCTTGAATGCTCCCTCGCCGCATAGATACGGATGCCTCGCTCTCGCCGGACCACTCGCAAAAGGCCGCTGTAATGCATGGCGTCGAGCAAATGCGTCGTCGCATTCGACGACCCGCCCCAGTAGTTGGTGACCGTGCCGTGCGAAAAGCGGTCGTCTGCCTCGCGCGGGTGGACTTCCCCCCGCTCGCGCACGAACTCGAGGAGCGCGTGTGCCTTCTTCCTCCGGGCAGCCGGCCATTGTGACGTCCCTGCGCGCGGATGCATCAGGGCGTGCACCGACCTGGTCACAAAGCCATAGTTAATGAAACAGTCTTCCTCGATCGCGAGTTTCGAGTAGCGGCGTTCGAGGTCTCCGGCTCGATATCCCTTCACTCGGTGACGCAGCGTCAGGTCCTGCGCACGTGCGGGCGCGCGAATGGGATCGGCCTGCAGAAACCCCAATCGATCGAGGGCTCGTTTGAGTGTGGTTGGCGTGAACAGGCTCCGGACAACTGCAAATCGACGCAGGTCGGACAGTGTGAGAGGCACGATGGCGAAGTTCTCAGTTTTCAGTTATCAGTTTTCAGACTTTGACGTCAAGTCTGCACTGAGAACTGATTACTGAAAACTGAAAACTCTAGTTCACCTCGCTCGTCGTCTCGAACGGTAACTCCTCTACCGCGGGCAGGACGGAATGGGCGGTCATGTCAGGGTGCAGAGGCGTCACCGAAATGTACCCCTCCACGACGGCCTGGTAGTCGGATCGATCGTGCGACTCCCAATGGTTCTCCCCTTCTTCGATCCAGAAGTATGCCTGACCCCGCGGATCAGTGCGCTCGTTAACCGTCGTCACATGATTTCGGCGCCCCTGCACAGTCACACGGAAACCTTTGGGGTGTCGTTTAGGAACATTTATGTTGAGGAACGTGCGTGCTGGCAATCCGCGCTGCAGGACGGCGCCGGCAACAACCGCGGCGGCGCGCGCCGATTCGCGAAAATCGAAGGGTTGCCGACTTCGCTCGAGTGACACGGCAATGCTCGGGACGCCGAGCAGCGCGCCTTCAAGAGCGCCCGAAACCGTGCCCGAGTAAGTGATGTCGTCCCCAAGATTCCAGCCCTTGTTGATGCCCGACACGATCAGATTGGGCAGCTGCCGCAACACGGTGGTCACCGCAATGTTGACGCAATCGGTGGGCGTGCCATCCACGCCAAACACGTTCGTGTCGAGCGTTTCAAGCCGAAGTGGCCGCCGGAGCGTCAACGCATGCCCGATCGCGCTCGCTTCCTGCAACGGGGCGACGATGGTGATCTCACCGAGAGGGTGCAAGGCCTCGGCAAGCGCTTTGAGGCCATCAGAGTGCACGCCATCGTCATTGGTCAGCAGAATCATCATCGTCTTGAAGCCGCAGAAGTGTGAAAGTAAGCGATTCTAGCACGCGATTTCGCGCGCCTTTGAATTCTCTTCGCCCGCACGTACAATACCAATCAGTGGCCGCCCTGCAAGACGTCTTATCGGCGCGAACGCGCGAGGGGGAACTGTACGAGTCACTCGACCGTCAGTGGGTGCATTGCTATGCATGCGGGCACGACTGCCGCATTCCCGATGGCGCCCTTGGCGTCTGCAAGGTCCGGTTCAACGAGGGTGGCCGGCTGCGGGTCCCTTGGGGGTACACGGGCGGCACCCAGTGCGACCCGGTGGAGAAAAAGCCGTTCTTCCACGCCCATCCGGGAGCGCTGGCGTACAGCTTCGGGATGCTCGGTTGCGATCTGCATTGCGCCTACTGCCAGAACTGGGTTACGTCGCAGGCGCTGCGTGACGCGTCGGCCGTCGCGCCTCCG
>DATBJG010000455.1:0-7380 GCA_036556585.1 Vicinamibacterales bacterium | reverse complement strand
CTGCGCGACCGCATCAAGACGCTCAAGAGCCGCGAGCTTGGCTTGACGGCCAGCCGAAGCTTCCGATGATCACGTGCTGAAATTTGCCAACAACTGGCTGAAAGCCGCCGTTCTGGAAGTGCAGGAGTACGTGCGCCTGGTGTGGGCCGTACTGCGCGGTGGGGTTTCGCGACCGTTCTACTACCACGACCTCATCGAACAGCTCGAAGTCATCGGCGTGGGCTCGCTGACCGTGGTGCTCCTGACGGGGTTCTTCACGGGCGCGGTGCTCGCGCTGCAGTCCGGCGTCACACTCGATCAGTTCGGTGCACGTCCTGTGGTCGGACGCCTGGTGAGTGCGTCAATGGTCAAGGAGCTCGGTCCGGTGCTGACGGCCCTGATGCTGGCGGGACGAGTGGGATCGGGCATTGCTGCCGAGCTGGGTTCGATGGTCGTCACCGATCAGATCAGCGCGCTGAGGGCGCTTGGGACCGATCCCGTACGGAAGCTCGTCGTACCCAGGGTCATTGCCGGTTTGTTCATGGCGCCAATCCTCACGATCGTCGCGGATTTCGTGGGCATGATTGGTGGAGGCGTCGTCGCGGTGACGCAGCTGCAGGTGGCGTGGAGCGTGTATCGAACGTCGGTGATCGAGGGCTTGTACGTGGAGGATGCCTGGATGGGCATCATCAAACCCTTCGTGCTTGGGTTTGTGATTGTCAGCATCGGATGTCATGTCGGTCTGCGGACGAGGGGGGGAACCCAGGGCGTGGGGCGGGCGACGACACAGGCGGTCGTGGCCGCATCGGTTGCCGTCCTGACGGTGGACTTCTTCGTGACGAGGTTGCTCTTTAGCCTGATGTATTGATGGCTGCGCTGAATTCCCAGCACAGGTCGGTCCTCGCCAACGAGCGACGTCACGAAGACGAAGCGGTAGTCGTGTTCGAAAACGTCTCGTTGGCATTTGATGACAAGGTCATCCTGCGATCGGTCAGCTTCTCACTCTTCAGCGGTCATACCAAAATCATCCTTGGCGGCAGCGGGGCCGGTAAGTCCACCATTCTCAAGCTGATGCTCGGGCTCTGGCGTCCCGATGGCGGCGCGATTTGGGTCAATGGTCAACGCATCGACGAGATGGGAGAAACGGAACTGATCAAGGTCCGTGCGAGCCTCGGGATGGTCTTTCAGGAAGGCGCATTGTTCGACTCGCTCACAGTCCGCGAAAACGTCGGATACAAGCTGTACGAAGAGACGGATCTGCCGCTTGACGTCGTGCATCAGCGTGTTGAGGAGGTTCTGGGGTTTGTCGGACTCGGAGAATATATCGACAAGATGCCGTCGGAACTCTCGGGCGGGCAGCGGCGGCGGGTGGCTATCGCCAGGGCGATGGCGGCCAAGCCGCAGATTCTTCTCTACGACGAACCCACGACCGGCCTCGATCCGATTACGTCTACAACCGTCGACAACGAGATCATCAAGCTTCGTGATCTCGAAGAGGTCAGCTCGATCATCGTCACGCACAACCTGCGGGACGCGTTCTATGTCGCCACGCATGCCGCCGAACGCCGCGCAGGGCGGATCGTCATCGAGCCGGCCTCCGCGGAAAAAAGCGACGAGGCCGAATTCATCATGCTCAGAGATGGGCTCATTGCGTTTGAGGGGAGCGCCGAGGAACTTCGGCGCTCGAATGATCCATACTTAACAGAGTTCCTGTCGTAATGGTCGGTGTTCGGTTTCCGACTTCAGGAAGGTAGACGGCATGCCGCGAACCCGTTCAATGGCCTGGTCAGAGCTGAAGATTGGCATGCTCTCGGTGGCCGCCCTTGTCATTGCCGCAGCGCTGATCTTCACGCTTGGCGGACAGGGAGGGTTTTTCTGGCAGCGGTACAACCTGAAGGCCCGGTTCCCGAACGCGGCAGGCATCAAGGAAGGCTCCCCCGTGCGAGTCGCGGGTGTGGAAGTGGGGAGCGTCACGGCTGTGCGGTTCGAGGGATCGCAGGTCGAGGTGGACTTGGAACTGCTTCGCGACATGCAGGCGCGCGTCCGCACCACGTCGGTGGCCGCGATTGGTTCGGTCTCGTTGCTTGGCGAGGGAGCCGTGGATATCACCGCCAGAACCGACGGTTCACCTATCCCCGAGTGGGGATATGTGCCTTATGGTGGCGGTGTCGGCAGCTTGTCTGACGTCACCACCGAAGCGGTCAAGAGTCTGGAACAAGTCAATTTGCTGGTAGGCGACTTGCGGTCAGGGAAGGGAACGGCCGGCCGTCTCTTGACCGACGATGCTTTGTACAGAGAGATGCAGGCGCTTACCGGAGCCGCAGCCGAAGTCATGCGCAACCTCCAGGGAGGCCGCGGTTCGCTCGGTCGACTCCTCAACGATCCAACCGCCGCCCGCGAGCTGGAAACCTCAATGAAAAACCTGTCGATTGTGACGGAACGATTGAGTTCCGGTCACGGCAGCATCGGCAAGCTGTTACAAGACGATCAGTTTGCGCAGACACTGACCGAAACGACACGGAATTTCGAAACGTTGAGTGCTCGCCTGAACAAGGGGGAAGGTACGGCTGGCAAGCTCCTCACCGATGATGCTCTGTACAAACGACTGAACAGCATGACCGAACGCTTCGAAAAGGTCGCGGCGCAGCTGAGTGAGGGTGAAGGTTCGGCGAGCAAGCTGCTCAATGACAAGCAGCTCTACGAGAATCTCAACCAGGCGGCCACGGAGCTACGGAGTCTCCTTGCGGATATCAGAAAGGACCCCAGGAAATACCTGAGCGTGCGGGTCAGCATCTTTTAGCGGACGGGAAGTCACACGGGGTTCCGAAAACTTCTGTGGAAGGACGGCAAGGATTGCGGCAGAATTGATTGGGACGCGTGGGTAGGCTTATCGAAAGGATGGCGTCACATGTCAAACGGACGAATTGGAGCGGGTGATATCATTTTGGCGTTCCTGGCCGGCGCGGCTGCCGGCGCCACGGTCGCTTTGCTCTTTGCGCCAGCATCGGGACGCGAAACACGCGAGTACCTCACGGAAAAGGCGAGGGAAGGGCAGGACAAGGCCTCCGAGTTTGCCCGCCAGGGGCGTGATTTGCTGAACAAACAGCGCGACAACATCGTCAGCGCCATCGACCGGGGCCGTGAGGCATACTTCCAGGCCCTATCGGAAAAGGATCAGGCGTGAACGGCTGGGCATTGTTCTTTCTGGGCGTTATTGCCGTGGCGACGCTCGGCACGGCGATCGTGCAAATAGGTCTCGTCGTTTACGCCGGTCGGCTGGCACGCCGGCTCACCCAAATGGTTGACGACGTCGATCGCGAGCTCAAGCCGTTGCTGGGGAGCGCGAACGCTATCGGGCGGGACGCCGCCAGGGCAACCGCACTAGCCGTGGCTCAGGTGGAACGCGCCGACCGCTTGTTCGGCGACCTGGCCGTCCGAATCGACGAAACGCTTTACACCGTTCAGCAAATCATCATTGCGCCGGCCAGAGAGTGGGTAGCCATCCTGACCGGGCTTCGGACGGCGGTTGGCGTATTTCGGGGATTCCGCTCCGACCGAAAACGGGGAGACGACGAAGAAGCCCTCTTCATTTGATTGACGCCCGGATGGGTGATTGACGCCACCGGGGGCAAGGTGGTAGAAAGCCCCGTCAGCAATCCCGAAATTCCAAACTCTACGAAGGGGCTGTTCATGCCGAGCCATTCAGACAGGATGCTCCGTCTCCTGGGTTCTTGTCTCGTTGTCGCGTTCATGGGCTCGGATTCGGTTGCGCAACAAGCCTCGAAATCGGCGCCGCTGGCGACTGAATTGGCCAAATTGCTCGAGGCGGGCAAGCTCGACGCCATTGCAGCTCGTCAGGAGAGCGAGCCCGACCGGTTTGCGGCTGCCCTGTATTTCCCCGGCCAGTTGCTGGTCGTGTCGGCGAGATACATGGTCCCACCGATTCTCATGGCACAGCTCGAGAAGAAAAACTATCGCGACGTGTACGTCGACTTGAACGGCGCCCAGATTCCAGAGACGAAAGTCTTCATCGATGACGTCGGAGCCGATGGCCTGGCGGTCGAAAAAGACGCTGGCCCCGACAGCTACGAGCGGGGATCGAAAATTCGATGGATCTTCAATGGTCAATGGCGACAGCAGAAGATCGCGTCTGAAGCCGAGTACAAAAAGAACTTCGAAACAGCCGACTCCGAATACGCAGAGATCCTGTCAACGCTCATTCAGCAAGCCAAGAAATAAACACGCGTACAAGTGAAACGCCCTTCTCGGCCCGGCAAGGCGGCTTGCTCCAGAGGCTAGCGTGGAGGAAGCGCTTGGTAACGAGTCAGCCGCATTGAATGCGGGCCACCCGTGACCTGACCTGGCGGAAAAGGGCGTCTCCCTGCCTGACACCGCTTCGCGAGTACTCAGCAAAGCCACCCGCACAGAACAACCTGAAGGCGCTGTATCGGGCGTGTCGTGCAGTACCCCGGAATATAGGAACGTGCTTCTGGTCTGTCAAGAGACAACTGGCATCGCGGCACAGAAAAACGAGTTGGTGCTGCAACGATACAGGCCCGAGAAAGTTGGTCAATCACCCTCGCCCGACCCCTGAACTCGACTCGATAAGTCTCACTGATTGGTAATCGTTTCGCCGGATCGGTAATCCGTCCAACGCGTCAGAGGCGCGCAGCTCGGCATCCGTTGCGCGTTGGCGAAGGTATGGTTCTTGCGCTTGCCACTTTTGTAGGAAGCCCATGAAGACTGCCGCGAGAGGTTCTCAACGCTGGCTAGGTTCGGCAGCGGGCGCACTCGTGCTCGGTGCGACAATGGCCGGATGCCAGAATACCGATGGTGGATCAGCTGGGACTCCACTCGGGCCCACGCCTCTCAACCCACCCGTATTGGCAGCCGAGGTCACGATTACGGGCTTTGGCCTCAAACCTTTTCAATTGACGGTTTCCCAAGGGACGCGCGTGACGTTCATCAACAACGACGACAACTTCTCTCACAACATGACGTCGCCCTGCCCCGAGATTGAGCAGCTGGGACTGCTGGCGCCTGGGCAATCCCGGGCCACGGCCGGGTTTGCGCGCCCGGGGAGGTGCGTTTACACCGACAGACTCCAGCCTGGGAACCCCCTCCTGAAAGGGGCCATAGACGTCCAGTAACCCCGGTCGCGCCTACTCCTCGGTTCGCCCTCGCAGGTTCGTCATGATGCTGGCCAACTCCTCATCGCGCAGCTCGCTACCCCGTACGAAGCCCGACGGGCGCTTTTTGGAACCCGGCTGCAGGATCCAGGCGTCCTCGAGCATTTGCACGTATGTGGGTAGCCGCTCATCAGAATAGGCGGAACAGAAGGTGACCTTGAAGGTCACCTGTGTCACCCGCATCGCAACGGCCTGACATTGCACGATTTCCTCGTCAAGGGAGCGGCCGCGGATGATCGTGGAGTGGCGGCATGTATTGCACAGGCTGGATTCGCTGTTCGAGACCGTTCCGTTCTGAACCTTGATACGCATCGCTCGCGTCCGACAGAGAGCAGACCGCGTGCCATGCGGACATCCACCGAGAAACGTCACTGGGGCTTCGACGGTGGAAGTTCCTGCGACGTGGAAGATCGGTGTGCCAGGCAGAATCTACGATCGCGCGAATCGCGCTGGGTTGGGCATCCTTCGCCCGCATGCTTGAGCGAAGGATGGTGGGCGCTAGTGGATTCGAACCACTGACCCCCGCCGTGTGAAGGCGATGCTCTACCGCTGAGCCAAGCGCCCAACTCTGAAGACCCTCAGTCTAGCGCAATCGCAAGAACCAACCAACCCTCCGTTACCTGCGAGTCTCCGGAAGTCGCCGTTCGCGGGGACCGTCATACTGATGATCCTTGGGATCGATCTGCCGCATCGGTTGTTGGCGTCGCGCCTCTTCGTGCGCGTGTGCGATGAGACCCGGTACACGCGAGATGATGAACATCGCGTTGCCAAGCTCGTACGCGAATCCCAAGTCGCCCGCAATAGCGGCGAGCGCGCCATCCACGTTGATCGGGAGTGGATGCTCCCGACTGCCGGGTCGCGCGTCGAGCGCACGTTCGACGGCGCGAGCCATGCGAATGTGATCGCCTTCGAGCTCGAGCTCGAGCGCCATTTGAAACAACCGCGCAGCGCGCGGATCCCGGGTATGAAACCGATGGCCAAAGCCGGGAAGCGTTCCGCCACGGTCCAGACCACGCGTGACGATCTCGTCCGCGGCGGCGGTCAGGGACTGACCGCCTCGCACGAGCGCAAGGCCACTGTCGAGAAAACGCATGCAGGACTCGATGTCCCCACCATGTCGCGGGCCGAACGACAGGACACCGCCGGCCACCGATGCGTGCAGCGGCGCCCGCGTCGTGGCAATGTTGCGAGCGGCCAGCGTCGAGGGGGGGGTCACACCATGGTCCAGCGAGGAGCTGAGAATGGCGCCCATCATTTTGCCGACGGTGGGACTTGGCAGCTCGCCGATCAGCAGCAGATAGATGGCTTCGCCGAAATTCAGTCGTCCCATGATCTCGTCGACCGGATAGCCGCGGATGAGGATCTTGTTGGGCTCGATGTGCGTGATGGCAGTCCTCCATCGGCTGGAGGCCGACGAACGTGACGAGTCGCGTCGATCCTGTGCGGCATCCACCTCGGGCCGGTCGGGCATAGGTGCCTTCCTTGATGGTATCGATGGCTGCACCGCCGAGTGTGCGCCGGCGGATGCGGTCGGTAATCGGTTATTGCGTACCGTACAAGCGGTCGCCGAAGTCGCCGAGGCCGGGAAGGATGAACTTGTGCGCGTTCAGACAGCGATCCACAACGGGCGTAAAGATCGCCACATCGGGGTCGTGCTGTCGGACCAGTTCGAGCCCTTCGGGTGCGGCCACAATGCAGACGAGCCGGATGGTACGAGCACCAGCAGCTCGTAGAAGCTGGAGCGCCGCAACCGCACTTCCGCCCGTTGCCAGCATCGGATCGATCACCAGAACATAGCTGTTCGAGAGGTCGCCCGGCAGCTTCGAATAGTATCGCGACGCAACGGCCGTCAACTCGTCACGCTGCAGCCCGATATGGCCGACCCGTGCACCCGGGAGCAACTGGAGAACGGCGTCCAGCATTCCGAGACCCGCGCGCAGCACCGGTATGACCACGACATCGACATTCACTCGCCGACCGTCCGCCGGTCCGAGCGGCGTTTGTACGGTGTCCAACCTCGTTGGCACGTCGTGCAGGGCTTCAGCGGCGAGCAGCACGCTGATCCGGTTAGCCACGCGGCGAAATCGCTCGGCGTCGGTCTGAATGTCCCGCAGTTCGATGAGCGCGTCCTGTACGAGCGGGTGATCGACGATGTGGACGGGCATGCGCGTTCACTATACACTCATTCGGACTTCGGGCCGCCGCGTGCCGC
>DATBJG010000454.1:0-10742 GCA_036556585.1 Vicinamibacterales bacterium | reverse complement strand
CAGGTAGTAGAACGGCGCTGTCGGCTGGGCGCCGGGGGTGTTGATCTGGACCAGGATGGCAGACCCCAGCAACACCGTGCCGACAGCCAGCCGGATTCCAATCAGCCAATACAGCTTGCGCCGCAGTTCGTGCTCAGGCATCAGGTCAGTTTGCTGATCAAATCGAAGATCGGCAGGTACATGGCAATGACGATGCCGCCAACCACGCCGCCAAGGAAGGCGATCATGATGGGTTCGAGCAGGGTCAATAGACCTGCAACCGCCGTGTCGACTTCTTCCTCATAGAAGTCGGCAATCTTGCTGAGCATCGTGTCCAATGCGCCGGTCGTCTCGCCGACACCGATCATCTGCGTGACCATCGCCGGAAAGACGTTCGTCTCACGCAGCGGGGCCGAAATCGTTTCGCCGCGCTCGATGCTTTTGCGGGTTGCCATGATCGCGTCTTCGACAATGGCATTGCCCGACGTCTTTGCCGTGATGTCCAGACCATCCAGGATAGGCACTCCCGAACTGAGCAGCGTCGCCAGCGTGCGACAGAAGCGCGCTACCGCAATCTTCCGCATCAGGACGCCGAGGACAGGCGCCCGCAAGGCGAGACGGTCGATCACATGACGCCCCTTGTCGGTGCCGTAGTACTGCTTCACCCCGTAAGACAAGGCAACCAGACCGACGATGATGAAGGGCATGAAGTTGACGAGCGAGTTACTCAACCAGATGACGAAGCGGGTCGGCAACGGCAGCGTGGCACCCAGTCCGGCAAACAAGGCGGCAAACGTTGGAATGACCTTCCAGAGAATGACACCCACCACCAGGGTCGCGATCACGATGACCGCAATCGGGTAGACCATGGCGGACTTGACCTGACTCTTGAGCTTGACGGACTTTTCGATGTAGGTCGCAAGCCGCTTGAGAATCGTGTCGAGGATGCCGCCCGCTTCTCCGGCGGCAATCATGTTGGAAAACAACGGATCGAAGACCTTGGGATGCTTCTTCATCGCGTCGGCCAGCGACGCGCCGCTTTCGACATCAGACCTGGTCTGTAGGATCGTCTCGGCAAAGTTCTTGTCCTCTTCCTGATTGCCGAGGATCTCGAGACACTGCACCAGTGGAAGGCCGGCGTCGATCATGACGGAGAACTGGCGGGTAAAGACCGCCACATTCTTGGCCGCCACCTTCTTACCAAGCTTGCCTCTCTTGGCCGGTGCGGCGGCCGGTTTGGCTGGCGTGATGCGCGTGACGAGTATCTGCTCGCGACGGAGCGCGGCAACGGCGCCGTCTATGTTGTCTGCGACCCGTTCGCCACTGACCGTTTCCCCAGCACGCGTGCGACCTGAGAACGCAAAAGTCGGCATAACCTTCCCTTCGCTGCTTGGCCCGATCCCGAATCCCTAATCCCGAACCCCGAATCCCGAGTTCCCGAACCCCGAATCCCGAGTTCCCGAACCCCGAATCCCGAGTCCCCGAACCCGAGTCCCTACCGCCTCACTGCCGGCGTACCTGCCGCCGGAGGTCGTGGCGTCCGATGCAGTCCGGCACCGGCCACTACCCCGACGCCGCGGTTGATCATGTCCTGCAGTTCATCACGCAACGACGAAGCCGAGATGGCCGCCTCGAGGGTGATCTGACCATTCATGTAGAGCGTGGCGAGGCATTGGTTGAACGTCTGCATGCCCACCTTGTCCTGGCCGGTCTGCATCGACGAGTAGATTTGATGGATCTTGTCCTCGCGGATCAGATTCCTGATGGCCGGCGTCGGCACGAGCACTTCGAGTCCGACGACGCGTCCCTGACCGTTCTTCTTCGGCAACAGCGCCTGGCAGACGATGCCCTCGAGCACCATCGACAGCTGCGTTCGGATCTGGCTCTGCTGATGGGAGGGAAAGACGTCAATGATCCGGTTGATGGTCTGGGCGGCAGAGTTGGTATGCAGCGTGCCGAACGTCAGGTGGCCGGTCTCGGCAATGCGCAGCGCAGACTCAACCGTTTCGAGATCTCGAAGTTCACCAATCAACACGACGTCGGGGTCTTCACGCAGGGCTGCACGCAGTGCATCGGCAAAGCCCTGCGTGTCGCTGTGAACCTCACGCTGATTGACCAGACAACCCTTGTGCTGGTGGATGTACTCAATCGGGTCTTCGATCGTGAGGATGTGTTCGCGACGTTCGTTGTTGATCTTGTCGAGCATGGCTGCGAGCGTCGTGGACTTGCCGCTGCCCGTTGGCCCCGTGACGAGCACGAGGCCGCGTGGCCGTTCGGCCAGCGTTGCCAGGATTGGAGGCAGTCCCAGCTCCTGGAATCCTTTGATTTGTTCGGGAATCAACCGGTACACGGCACCCACCGCGCCCCGCTGGTTGAACACGTTGCATCGGAACCGGGCAATGCCGCGGATGCCAAACGAGAAGTCGAGCTCGAGTCTCTCTTCGAACCGCTTCTTTTGGGCATCGGTCATCACGCTGTACACCAGTGCCTTGGTGTCTGCGGCTCCCAGGTCTGGCATGCCGAGGCGCTGTAACTTGCCGTTGACTCGCACCTGCGGCGGCGTGTTGGTCGTGATGTGAAGGTCCGAGCCTCCCATGTCGACCGTGGTCTTCAAGAGTTCAGGCAGTGTCGCCATTCAGTCTCCTTGTCGGGATTCGCAGATCCCGAATCCCCAATCCCGAATCCCAACCGACTACTTGACCGTCTCCCTCGCCACTTCTTCAATCGAGGTCAAACCGTCTTTCACCTTTCGCAATCCGCTCTGCCGCAACGTGATCATTCCTTCCTCGATAGCTTTGCGTCGCAGCTCGAGGGCCGATGCGCCAACGAGGACCAGCTCTCGCAATTCGTCGGTGACTTCCATGACTTCGTAGAGGCCCACGCGCCCCTTGTAGCCGGTGTTGTTGCACTTCTCGCAGCCGTTGCCCTTCATGGGCACGACGGCCTTGGCGTCTTCAGGTGAGAAACCGGCCTGGGTGAGCGCCGCCGCGGGCATCGGATGCTCCGCTTTGCAGTTGGCACAGAGCCGCCGGACGAGGCGCTGGGCGCAAATCAGGTTGACGGAACTCGCCACCAGGAACGGCTCGATGCCCATGTTCATCAACCGATTGACCGTGCTCGGTGCGTCGTTCGTGTGCAAGGTCGATAGCACGAGGTGCCCGGTCAACGACGCCTTCACCGCGATCTCTGCGGTTTCGAAGTCGCGGATCTCGCCGACCAGGATGATGTTGGGGTCCTGACGCAGAAAGGAGCGCAACGCGGCTGCGAAGTTCAGCCCGATGTTCTCGCGGACCTGGACCTGGTTGACGCCAGGCAGGTTGAACTCGACCGGGTCTTCGGCCGTCATGATGTTGGTTTCGTGCGTGTTGACCTTGGAGATCGCTGAATAGAGGGTGTTCGTCTTGCCGCTGCCGGTCGGCCCGGTCACCAGCACCATGCCCCACGGCTTGGAGATGGCGTACTCGAACTTGCCGAGCGACTCCGATTCGAAGCCGAGCTTCGTCATGTCGAGCATCAACTTGGATTTGTCCAGCAGCCGCATGACGATCTTTTCGCCAAACAGTGTCGGCAGACAGGAGACGCGGAAGTCGATCTCGAGGGTCTTGCCGTTGTCGGCAAACCGGATCTTGATGCGACCGTCCTGCGGCAGGCGCTTCTCGGCAATGTCGAGCTTCGCCATGATCTTGATGCGCGAGGTCATGGCATCCCGATATTTCATTGGAGGCGCCATGATGTTGTAGAGGATGCCGTCGATGCGGTACCGGACCCGAAACTCCTTCTCGTAGGGTTCGATGTGAATGTCGCTCGCGCCCTTCTGGATCGCTGACATCAGCACCACGTTCACCAGCTTGATGATGGGCGCCTCGCTGCCCTGCTTTTCCAGCGCTTCAGCGCTGATTTCTTCGAGGTCTTCGAGCACCTCGACGTCGCCGCCATCGGCAGAGAGCGGCATCTCTTCGAGGGCTTTGGTCGCGACCTCGAGCGCGCTCGCCCCTCCCGTGATGGGTGGTTTGGCAACGGCGTAGTACGTGGTAATGGCCTCGACAACCGCGGCCTCAGACGCCACGACCGGCTCCACGTTGTAGCCCGTCATGAACTTGATGTCGTCCATGGCGAACACATTCGTCGGATCGGTCATCGCAATCGTCAGCGTCGCGCCGGAACGACTGAGAGGAACGATTTGGTACTTCTGGGCTGTTTCCGACGGAACTAGCTTGATGACTGCAGGATCAATTTGAAACTGGGCGAGATTGATCGAGGGGACACCGTACTGCTTGCTCAGCAGTGCGGTGATTTCTTCGTCCTTGACGAACCCAAGCTTGACGAGGTTGTAGCCAAGCTTGCCTCCGTTGCCCTTCTGATAGTTCAGGGCCTCTTGAAGCTGCTCTGGCGTGATGCGCTTTTCTTTGAGGAGAAGTTCTCCGATTCGAACGGCCATCGTTGCTGTCGGCTAACTGCGCCAGAGCACCCCATGGCTTTTCGGTCTGACAAAACTTGTCCATTAGTGACTCAAAATGTCACACGGGCAGAAATGCCCCAACCCTGCTCTAACTCGTTGCGACCGCGTGTGATCTGTCCTTCGACCAACGAACCTGTGCGCGGACTGAAGCTTCCACCGACGGCAACCACCGGATCCTGCGACGTGAATTGGTCTCTGAGTGTATTCAAACGGATACCGCCACGCGCGGCGACGCGGCCACCCCACCACCAGTGTTCACCGCCGACCGCGAGTTCTCGGCGTTCACCAAAAGGCGTTTCAACATGTTTGAGATCGATATCTGCGGCAATCGTCATGGGGCCGTTCGTGCCGGTCGGGCGGGATCGAGGGGCGTACGCAACACCCGCTCGAACTTGTCGTGCAAGTTTGATATTCGCTGAATCGTTCACGTCCGCAAGATCGAACTTGGGCTCACTAAGATTTCGTCCGACAACACCAACGCGCCACGGACCAAATACGGCCATCACACCTGCGTCGAAATCCATTTTGGTTTCGGTTCGACCCTCCAGCTCGGTGGCGATGTCGAGTGCACTCTCGAGGGTGCCGCCAGGATAGGCTCCCACGGCGGCCGTACCACGGACGCCCTTGACCGTGGTTCCCACAGTCAGGAACGTGGCCAACGATTGCACGAGAGAAGCGCCAAAGTGATGGGTCGACAGCTTGGTGAGGCCCGGCTCTTGGGCTGAAGTCCCCTGCCCACCCGGCTGGGTCGCCCCCGGCGACGCGGCAACAGTCCGTATCCTGTAGTACGTGAGACCGAGGGAAGGCGTGCCGACAGCTATCATGAACGACCTTTCGCCCGTGCCCTGCCTGAGTGGATCCAGGGTGTCGACTTCCTGATTCTCGACGACGGAATCAAACACAGGGCCCGTTGCAAGGCCAGCGGGGTTCCAGAAGGTCGCTGTCGCATCGTCGGCTACGGCAACGAATGCGCCGGCCATGCCAAGCGCGCGGGTGCCCACCGTTTCCGTCACCTGCGCACGCCCGCTCGCCGGAATCATCCACAGGGTGGCCCACAGAACGAGCACGAGTGGACCACGTTTGGGCCGCCAAAATGGGGACTGTCCCCACTTGACGAATTTGGCATAATGTATGTTTTGAGTAGTCAAAATGTTGGGTCTGAGCGAGCGGGGGTTCTTAGCGCGGGGGCTTAGCCCCGGAACCTTCGCAACGAGGAGTGCGAGCGACCGAGCAGTTCTCAGCCGACGAGCACAGCGGCCGCGACGACGGTGGTCCAGAGACCTTTCTTGTCGCCTACCGCGGTTTGCGTGACGTTCTGAGTGCGGACGATTTGATTGGAAAGCCGATAAACTTCCTTCTTTTCGTCCCAGCTCTTGTCCGGGTCGAACTCCAGACCGAGCGTGGTCGCCAGCATCTCGGCGGCCAACTCTTCCGCATAGTCGCCAGCGGTGTCCTCGTTTTCGCCGAAGCTATGATGCTCGGAGAGGTATCCGTAAAGTTTGCGATCGCGCGGCACGGCAACGCCGACGGTTGCAGCAATCAACCTGTGCGGCTCGCGGGTGGCTGCTTCTGACATCACGACGAACGTGACCTGGCCGGGCTTCAAGCGCTTCATGCCCTGGCCGCGTGACAAGATGCGACAGCCCGGCGGGAAGATGCTCGACACGCGCACCAGATTGCAGGCGGCGATGCCGGCGGATCGAAGGGCAAGCTCGAAAGACGTCAGCTTCTCGCGATGCTTCCCAACGCCTTTGGTAAAGAACAGTTCTTTTGGGACGAGATTGAACACGGCCGTTGAATCCTAAAGAAAGGGTCATGCGCTGTCAAGGTTTTGAAGGCACCGAACTTCCGGGGTTCGGCCCTCGTATACCCGTCTAACACCTGTGTAAAGCCTACCGAGGTGCGCTCCATGACTCAACCAACCGTGCAAGCCCAGTCTGCCTCGGCAGTCGCGCCTCAAAGCCCGTCACTGGGGTTTTTGGGCAGGGTCGTCGGCGTCATCGTTTCGCCGAAGGAGACTTTCGCGCACATCGCTCGGGATCCGCGTCCCTTTGCGATGCTGGCCTTCGTTTCGCTGGTGGCAGCGGTTGGGACCGCCATTTTCTTCCGTACCGAAGTGGGTCAGCTTGCGTGGCTCGATGCCGCCGTACGGCAGCGCGAGGCATTCGGCGCCGAGGTCGACGATACGCAGTACGCCGCCATGGAGCGCATTGCGGGGTTCATGGGGTACATCGTGCCGGTGTACTCGCTCGTCGTGGGTCCACTTGTCACGATGATTCTGGCGGGGATCATCAAGGCGGCATTCGCGATCATCTCTGGCGCCGAAGCCACGTTCAAACAGACGCTCGGTGTCGTGGCTGCGTCCGGCGTGGTAGTCCTGGTCCAGCAGTGTTTCGTGCTTCCGCTGAACTACTTCCGCGAGACGATGACCAGTGCAACGAGCTTGGGGGCTTTTCTGCCTATGCTCCCGGAAAACAGTTTTCCGGCGCGATTTCTCGGTACTATTGACTTGTTCCTCGTGTGGTGGGTGATGGTGCTGGCGATCGGCCTGGGGGTACTGTTCCGGCGTCCGACGAGGACGATCGCACTGACGTTGTTCGGCATCTATTTGATCATCGCGCTCGCGGTGGCGACTGTTACGACGATGGCCGGAGGATCGTAGTGTCTGCGAAAAAACTGATGATTGGCGGCGCAATGGTGGCGATCGCGGTGGCGCTCGTCGTGGTCAACCTGTACTACCAGCGGAACACCGATCTGGAGGTCACCGCGGAAACGATTCAAAAGCGCGATCTCGAGGCCGTCGTGTCGGCTTCGGGGAAGATCCAGCCGAAACTGTCGGTCGACATCAGCGCGAACACGATGGGCCAGGTCACCCGGGTCGCTGTCAACGAAGGAGACAGGGTCACCAGGGGACAGTTCCTGCTGCAGATTGACGCGCGAACGCTTCAGGCGGCCGTTCAGCGCAGCGAGGCGGCTGTACTCGGAGCACGTTCAGGCCTGGAGGCTGCTCGGGTGGCTGTGGAAACGGCACAAGCCAACCTGGACCGCTCTCGACGCGATTTCAAACGGCAGCAGGATCTCTGGAAAGACGAGTTAACCACACGCGAGGCCCTGGAGCGCGCGGAAAACGACGTCAGGGTGCGCGAGACCGAGCTGAAAGCGCGCCGGCAGGAAGTGGCCACGCGAGAACAGCAGATCAATCAGGAAAGCGCGAACCTCGAAACCAATCGCTACGAGCTCACCAAGGTCAGGCTCGAATCGCCAATTGACGGTCTCGTGACACGTCGCAACATCGATGAGGGCGAGACGGTTGTCGTGGGCACCATGAACAATCAAGGCACCGTGCTCATGACCGTGGCGGACATGTCAATCATTCAGGCCGAAGTGGAGGTAGACGAGACAGACGTGCCGACCGTCTCCATCGGCCAGATTGCCAAGGTGACGATTGACGCGGTCCCGGACCGGACGTTCAAGGGGCACGTGGCAGAAATCGGCAACAGTCCGATTCAAAATACCGGAACGCAAGGAGCAACGGCGCGTCAGGCCACGAATTTCAAGGTCGTCGTGGTGCTCGATGAGCCAATCCCGGCCGGAATCCGACCGGGGTCTTCCTGCACGGCCGACATCACGACGGCGGTTCGGCCGAAGGCGCTTTCGGTGCCCATTCAATCGGTGACCGTCCGTGAGCTCGTCTACGACGAGGCAGGAAAGATCGTTCGTGAACCCCCGACCCGTCGGCGACGTCGTCCGTCGTCGAGCGATGTCGTTTCGGCCGAAGAGCTTCCACAGGGCCAGTCACGCAAAGAAACAGAAGGTGTGTTCGCCTTCCGCTCCGGCAAGGCCGAATTCGTGCCCGTCAAAGTGGGGATTGCGGGCGAGAAGTTCTTCGAGGTGCTTTCTGGGCTCAACCAGGGCGACCAGGTGATCACCGGACCGTATGCGTCCGTCCGGCAGATTAACGATGGCGACTCGGTGAAGTTGGCAACCCCGACACGCGCGGACCGACGTCCCTAGGGTGACCTTCTTCTTTCAATGCAGTTTCTCGAATCCGTCTCCCTTGCCTTGGAGGCCATCTGGGCCAACAAACTGCGGTCTCTCCTGACCGTGCTGGGGAATATTGTCGCCGTCACGTCGATTATTACTGTGGTGTCACTGATTCAGGGGATGAACGGGTACGTGACCAACGCCATCGTTTCCGATCTTGGGGCCGATTCGTTCAACGTCGAACGCACCGGCATCATTCGCAGCGACGAAGAGGCGGATCGCGTGCGGAACAATCCGCTCATCACGCTTGATGATGCCGAGGCTATTCGCCGTTTCAGCCCCATCGTCGAGGCTGTCATGGCTCAGGCGACACGCACCGTGGAGGTGAGCTATCACGACACGTCGCTCGATTCTGTGCGTGTCCAGGGAGTCACCCGCGAATATTCGCAGTTTTCCATGTTTGATGCGGAGCGTGGGCGGCTTCTGAGTCCCATCGAAATCGACCGGAGTCGTCCAGTTGTCCTGCTCGGTTGGGGCACCGCCGACCGGCTGTTTGGCGAAGCGGATCCCATCGACAAGACAGTGAAGATTGCCGGTGTTCACTTCCGCGTCGTCGGCGTCAGCGAGGAGAAGGGATCCACGTTTGGTCAGTCTCAGGACGAGTTTGCCGTGATTCCGCTTGGCGCGTATCAGAAGTTGTTTGGCGCCAGACAGTCGCTCGGGCTCATGGTGAAGCCCACCGATCCATCGGTGATAGAGCCGGCAATCGACGATGCCACCGTGGCGCTTCGCATCCAGCGCCGGCTGAAGCCTGGAGAAGAGAATAATTTCGGGATCTTCAGCTCCGACACGATCCTTGGAATTTACCGTCAAGCGACGGCGGGAATTTATGCGGTGCTTGTGGGCGTCGTTGCTCTATCGCTCGTGGTCGGTGGCATCGTCATCATGAACATCATGATGATGGTCGTCACAGAGCGCACGCGGGAGATCGGTCTGCGGAAGGCACTCGGGGCCCGTCGCGAGCACATCATCTGGCAAATCCTCACCGAGTCAATCACGCTCTCGACCTTTGGAGGAATCGTCGGCACGGCGCTCGGGTTTCTGCTTGCGCTCAGCATCGCCCGGCTGACACCGGTGCCTGCTGCGATTCAGGTCTGGTCAGTGGGGCTTGGCGTCTCGATTACCGCACTGGTCGGTCTGTTCTTCGGCCTCTACCCTGCCCTTCGCGCCGCGGCCCTGGATCCGATTGAAGCACTGAGACGCGAGTGAGCGACTGATGGCCATGCATCCAGGACTCTTCGGCGAAATTGGCAGGATGGCTGTGGAAACGCTGCGGACCAACAAGCTGCGTTCCGCGCTGACCGTGCTCGGGATCGTCATCGGTATCACGGCGATCGTCGGCATGACCTCGCTCATTCGCGGGTTCGACGAGTCGCTGCGCGAGAACATCCGGCAGCTCGGTCCGGATACCGTGTTCGTTGCGCGCCTGAGCGGCCTCAGCATCGCATCCGGCAAAGAATTCAGTGAGCTGATGAAACGGCCCAACCTGACCGTTGCAGACGCCAAGGCCCTTGAGGCCCAGGCGCCGTCGTTGCGTCTGGTCGACATCTGGCTGGGCAACGGCGGCCCACCGACGCAGGAGCGGGTGTTCTACGGCGATCAACGGACCAAGCTGCTTCAGGTCTGGGGCACGGGCGAACGCTTCCCTGAAATTGACGCCACGCCACTAGAGTCGGGACGCTTCTTTACGGGAGCGGAGGTCGACCATCGGCGGCCTGTCATCGTGCTCGGCCAAACGGCCGTCCAGCTTCTCTTCCCGAATGTCGATCCGGTCGGAAAGGTTGTGCATCTCGGCACGTATCGTTACACCGTCATCGGCGTGATGAGTCCGCGGCCGACGGTTGGTGGGATCGGTGGCAGCCAGGACGACGTAGTGATCATTCCTCAGACGGTGTATCAGAAACAGTTCGGCATCAGAGCCGTACAGGTCAACCCTCGCGGCGATGAAATGCGGGCGATTCTGATCTCGGCCGTTCCCTATCCAGGCGTCCCGCGCGAACAGGTGATGCGCGAGATCCAGGAAATCATGCGCGTCCGCCACGGACTGCGTCTCGACGAGCCCGACGACTTCGATCTGGTGACGCAGGATGCGATTCTGCAACTCTGGGATCAAATCAGTCGGGCGACGTTTCTGGGACTGGTCGTCATCTCGTCGATCGCCCTCATGGTGGGCGGGATCGGGGTCATGGCCATCATGATGATTTCGGTCACCGAACGCACGCGTGAGATTGGCGTCCGGAAAGCGCTCGGCGCCCGGCGC
>DATBJG010000453.1:0-1588 GCA_036556585.1 Vicinamibacterales bacterium | reverse complement strand
CTGCAAATCGCCGCGTACGTCGAGGACGGCATATCGCTGCTGCGATTTCAACGCGTCGACGTGGCTGTGCGGGCGGAAGTGATAATCGACTCCGTCGCGTTCGCCTGGACGTGGCGCACGGCTGTTGAACAGGACCAGCCTCGTGAGCCGATCCGACAGGGAAGGATGGAACCGAGCCAGCGCTGCTTTGAGCGGGCTCTTCCCGACGCAGGAAGGCCCACTCAGGATCACGAGACGTCCGGTTTCTTCGGTGCCCATGTGGTGGTACCTCTCGTTTCGAATTCAACGGCCCATCCGTGGCAGTCAGCCTCCCAACCAGCGGCACGAACCGAGATAGTACCCGCCCTGACGTGCCACTGACGGTCGGGGGGCGTTGATTGGCTGGGGAGTGGGCCGTGCGAGGTAAGCCGGTTCGAGCCGCCCGTATCCGAGCGTCAGGTGCTCGGCTTTCAGTGCCCACTCTGTCACCGGCTCATTCTGCTTACCGTTTCCTCCCCAGACCGATCCCAACGATGCAGGATAGCAGGAGTTCTCAACCGCGATTCGCTGCGGCCAATCGTTTCTGCTCGGCCGCTTGAATCATGAGGAACTCTCCGACATTGTCAAGCGTGACGAGACCAATCAAGGTCCCGCGCGCCGTAATCGGTACGGTGTGACAGCCCAGACCTTGGAGACGTCCGAGCACCGTTTCGAGCATCTCCGAACCATCGGCGGTTGCGCACTCCCGTTTCATGTGGTCGCCGACGGTCGCGTGTCGACCTCGTCGTGTCAGCGCTTCGATCAGGTCCACCCGCGTCAGCATGCCCTCGAGACGTCCATCCGTGACGACCGGAAAATCCTGCTGTGACCCCGTCAGGACGAGATCCGCCGCGTCTCCAAGGGTGCTCGTTGGCGACAACGTCCGAAAGTGGGTGAGCATCGCCTGACGTACGGGGATGCCGGCGAGCGCGGACTTCATCTGGACCATGCTGGCCTCTTGTCCCGCGCCAATCCAGACGAACAGCGCGATGAAGATCAGCATCGGATTCCCCTGCAGTCCGAAGAAGGCGAACAGGATGGCCATGCCCTGGCCGATGAGCGCCGCACGCTGAGTCGCTCTCGTGTACTCCAGCCGCGTCGCCAGGAGCGCTCGCAACGCGCGACCGCCATCCATGGGGAAGGCCGGGAGCAGGTTGAAGCCCGCGAGGAAGACATTCGCGAGCATGACCCGCTCGAAAAACCCACCTGTGGCCACGCCCACCCGATCGAGCGATTCCCCACCCCCGGATACCTGCAGCCAGCCAAAGAGCAGAAGCGCGATGACCACGTTCACGGCGGGCCCAGCAAGCGCGACCTTCAGCTCCTGAACGGGCTGGTCCGGCATTCGCTCGAGTCGGGCAACGCCTCCGATCGGCAGCAGCGTGATATCGCGGGTGCGGATCCCATAACGCGCTGCCGTGAGCGCATGGCCAAACTCGTGCATCACCACGCACGCAAAAAGCGCCAGGATGAATCCAACCCCCTCCACGACCGCGCCAATGCTGTGGCTCTCGTTCCAATGGAGTACGCCGATCCAGGCGACGATGATGAGAAACGTGGCATGGACGTA
>DATBJG010000452.1:0-8991 GCA_036556585.1 Vicinamibacterales bacterium | reverse complement strand
ATGGGGGGTGGTACGGCTTGGGTGCTGCCGGAGCGTTCTGTCCGCGAAGCGCTGACGCTCGAGACCGTCAAGCTGGCCGTCGACCTGGGGATAGACGTCAATGCCGCGAACCTGGACGGGCGTACGGCCCTCGATGCCGCGAAAACGCAAAAATACGAGAGCGTGGTGGCGTTCCTCGTCGAAAAAGGAGCTCGGAGCGGGAAGAATTAGCGAATTGCGATTGGTGATTGGCGATTGGTTGGCGAATGACGAGTTGCGAATGGTGAGTTATTCGCGATCTTCAGAATCAGAAATCAACAAACAGGTCGCTCGTCACCAATCATCAATCGTCAACGATTCACGAATCGCAATTCACGAATCCCCATGTCAGCGTCCTACGTAAGTGGACCCTCAGATTTACCACTCCTGGGTGAAACCATCGGCCAGTGCTTGGATCGCATTACGGCCGCCTTTGGCGACCATGAAGCGTTGGTCTCATGTCACCAGCAAGTGCGTTATTGCTATCGTGAGTTGCACGCCGAGGTCGAGCGGGTGGCTCGCGCGCTTCTTGCGCTGGGGGTCTCGCGCGGTGATCGGGTGGGAATCTGGAGCGCCAATTGCGCGGAGTGGTTGATCACCCAATACGCGGCCGCGAAAGCCGGCGCCATCCTCGTCAACGTCAATCCCGCGTACCGCCTGCGCGAGCTCGAATACGCGCTGGCGCAATCGAACGTGTCGGTTCTCATTGCCGCGCGCCGTTTTCGAAATACCGACTACGTGGCCATGCTCACAGAGTTGGTGCCAACGCGGCTACCCTCGGTCAAGACGGTCGTCTACTTGGGTCCCGGGCAACCTGGTGAGCTCAACTGGGACGGCCTCCGCGCGCTGGGCGACACCGTCGACCCGGCGCGTTTACGCGAGCGTGAGGCAATCCTTCAATTCGACGACCCGGCCAATATCCAGTACACGTCGGGCACGACCGGTGCCCCGAAGGGCGCCACCCTTTCTCATCACAACATCCTGAACAACGGGTTCTTCGTGGGCGAGCGCGTGCGCTACAGCCCGGCGGATCGGATCTGTCTGCCTGTTCCGTTCTATCACTGCTTTGGATGTGTGCTGGGGAGCCTGGCGGCGCTCACCCATGGGAGCGCCGTCGTTCTGCCTGCCGAGTCGTTTGACGCCGAGTCCTGTCTGCGCGCGGTCCAGGACGAGCGGTGCACCTCACTCTATGGCGTGCCGACCATGTTCATCGCGCAGCTGGATCATCCCGCGTTCGCGACCTACCGGCTCGATTCCCTCCGAACCGGAATCATGGCGGGTGCGCCCTGCCCTGTCGAGGTCATGCGGCAGGTCATCGGCCGTCTCGGCATGTTCGAAGTGACCATTGCCTACGGCATGACGGAAACGTCCCCGGTCTCGTTTCAGTCGGTTGTGGACGATCCGCTCGAAGCCCGCGTCTCGACGATCGGGACGATCCACCCTCACCTCGAGTGCAAGATTGTCGATCCGCACACCGGGGCGGTCCTCCCGCGTGGAGAACCCGGAGAGCTGTGCGCCCGCGGGTACGCCGTCATGCTGGGCTACTGGAACGATTCAGCGGCGACCGCGGCCTCGATCGATGGGTCACGCTGGATGCACAGTGGTGACCTTGCGGTCATGCGGGAAGATGGCTACGTGAACATCGTCGGGCGGCTGAAAGACATGATCATCCGCGGAGGCGAAAACATCTATCCTCGCGAAATCGAGGAATTCTTGCATACGCACCCCAAAGTGAGCGATGTTCAGGTGATTGGCGTACCGGACACGAAATATGGCGAGGAAGTCTGTGCCTGGATTCGCCTGCGAGATGGACAATCGTCCACGCTTGACGAGATTCGGGACTACTGTCGTGGTCAGATTGCGACGTACAAGATCCCGCGGTATGTCCGCTTCACCACCGAGTTTCCAATGACGGTAACCGGCAAGATTCAGAAGTTTCGGATGCGCGAGCAAATGATCGAGGAGCTCGGCCTCACCACGCAGACGACCGCCTGATCAACCTCGTTCGGGCAATCTTGCATTTCGGAGGACTCACCGATGTCTTATGCATGTCCATTTGCCATTGCTACGGCAATCCTCGTGACAGCCAGTGCGGTCACGACTGCAGCTCCCGGGCAAAACACCGACCGCCCGGGCTACCCGACCCGACCAAGCGTATGGGTTGAAAATCGAGGATCCGGCGAGGCGGTGCCGATCGTGCTGGAGGCCGTCGCGATGAGGAGTCCCCTTTCCGTCCAACTCGCAGGACCCGCAACCGTGGCCATCGACCCGGCCAGCGTGGTGCAGGCTCGCATTGCACGTCAGCAGTGGGAGTACCGCACGATGAATATCCCGGGTGCACAGGACATTTCGGCCACACTGAATGCAGCGGGAATGGAGGGTTGGGAGGTGATTGACGTCCGGCCCTCGACGCAAACAGGCACCGTTGTCCTCTTGAAACGCCCACGCTGAGCCGTATGATGACCTTCGGTCGAGTGCTTCGTGCCTCAGATGAATGGGTGCGTTGCCCTCGCGGCCCAAGCGGCGTCGAGCTCCTCGAGGCGGCGTTCGACCGGCATGTGTTCGACCGGCACATGCACGACACCTACGCCATTGGTGTCACCGACCGCGGTGTTCAGCGATTCTTGTGCCGGCGCGAAACGCACGACAGCCTGCCGGGCAACGTCATCGCCATCAATCCCGGTGAAGTACACGATGGCCGATCGGGTGCGTCGGGCGGATACGCATACAGAATGTTTTATGTATCCGTCGCGAGCTTTCGGAACATTGTCGAAGATGCTTTACAACGCCCGGTCGGCCGGCTCGATATTCAAGCCTCCCGGCTGGTCGACCCGACCCTTGCCCGCCTGCTGAATGCCACTTGGCGGGCCATGACATCTTCGGCCGAGTCCTTGGCATCCGAAGAGTTGCTTCACAGAAGCCTCATCCACCTGGCAACACGCCACGCTGATCAGCCTTGCGTGACGCAGGAGGCTGCACACAGAGAACGTTTGCGGCACGTCCGGGACTATTTGCATGATCATCCAGGCCCGGTCAGCGTCGCCGAACTGGCTGCCGTGGCGTCGATCAACCGTTTTCAATTGACGAGGCAGTTCCAGCACGAATTCGGACTTCCCCTCCATGCGTACCACATGCAAGTCCGCCTCGAAGAGGCCAGACGTCGCCTGCGACTGGGTATGGCGATTGCCGACGTCGCGTTCGCGCTTGGTTTTGCCGATCAGAGCCACTTTCATCGACGCTTCAAAGCATCGTTCGGTGTCAGCCCTGGCGCGTGGCAGAAAGCCGGTTCCATGACGGTCGAGTGCCGGAAATAGGGCGCACAGAGATCCAAGACAGCTGAACCGGCCCGCGCTATGGTCGTTGCCCATCGAGCGATATGGCCGAGGATTCGCCAAGCCCCGGGTTCCGTGAGAAAGTCCAAGCGAGCTTCGACCGGCAGGGGCTCATGAAAGCGTTGGGCGGGCGTTTGCTCCGGGTCGATGCCGGTCGTGTCGAGATCGAGCTACCCTATTCCGAGGTGGTGACCCAGCAGAACGGCTATTTCCACGCTGCGGCGGTCACGGCCATCGCAGACAACGCTGGCGGATATGCAGCCCTCACCCTCATGCGGCCCGAGGAAGACGTTGTTGCCGCTGAGTTCAAGGTGAACCTCCTTCGTCCGGCGGTCGGGCCCAGGTTGGTGGCCGAAGCAACCGTGCTGAGAGCCGGACGAACGCTCATCGTTTCCGAGGCACGCGTGTCGGCCTTCATCCACAACGAGCCTGTCTGTGTGGCCGTCATGCTTCAAACGAACTTCCGAATCCGACTGGAACCGACAGGCCACCCCCGTAAGATTTCTTGAACCACAAGACACGAAGATCACGACGAAGGCGAGACAAATGGAAAGCTTTCACCACCGAGGTCGCGGCGCGCAGATGGCTTCGTGTTCGTCGTGTCTTCGTGGTTTACCGCTTGAAACAGCGCGTGGCTAAACCGTACGGAGCCTAAACACATGGGGTCCCCAGATTTTCATGTTCGCCGAGGCACGGCGGAGGATGCCGCCGGCATCAGCAGCGTGCTCCACGCCATCGTCCAGGAACGGGTGTACTCGGCGATCGAGCGGGCATGGACGTCTGACCAACAGCGGTCGTATTTGGTGTCGCTGTCAGACCGGGAAGCGTTTCACGTTGCAATGGCTTCGTCCGGCGACCTGATTGGTTACCAGGTGGTGGATTTGTATTCCTCTCCTCTCACGTCAATGGCGCACGTCGGGCAGCTGGGAACATATCTCCTGCCCGCATGGAGAGGACGCGGAGTCGGACGCGCGCTCTTTCGTGAAACAACCCAGTTTGCCAGATCAGCTGGCTACCGAAAGTTTGTGATTCAGGTGAGGGCGTCGAACGCGACCGCTCAGGCCTTCTATCGAAGAGTTGGATTCGTGGAGTGCGGCCGCCTCAAGGACCAGGTGATCATCGACAATCGCGTCGACGATGAGATTCTGTTCGAGTATTTCCTCTAGACGCGGATTTCTAGCTCACGGGACGCGGATCGCGCGGATCTTCAGAATCACGGAACGCAGATCGACGCGGATTCCGCGGATCTTTCCGTGGGACGCGGATCGACGCGGCTTCATCGGGCGACGTGATTCCTCGCCGCGAGTTCGGTCTGCGCGATCCGTGCCCTTTCAATCCCCGACAAGCGGTGCATGCCGCGCCGTCAGGCGTGGGCATCACCCAACTCGCGGCGGGAACGGCAGGGCATGAGCCAAAGCCCGATTTCCCGGCGGGCGGAATCCGACGCCGCCACGGCCGCACGACGTCCAGCTGACTGGTCCTTCATCTTTTCTTGCGTGTCGTGCGGGCCTTGCCGACCTTGGACAACGCACCACTGACATGGCGCGCCATTGTCTTGATGAATTCGACGCGCCGGAAGCGCGCTGCGCTCCAGTCTTCGTCGATTGCCACCATTCGCACACCCTCGAACCCCGCCGCGCCAAGCACCTTCCAGCCTGTATCACGGTTCACGTCGCAGGTGTACCGTTTGGAGCTGCCCTTTGGATAGGCAAACCAGACAATCGCGTCGCCCTCCGCCAGCTTCGCGATAGCCTTGCCGAGCACGTCAAGCTCCTGCTGGCGGGTGACAAATGCCAATACAAACGAGATCTTCGAGACGCCCGACAGACTCTTCCGAACTCTGACGCCTCGAAGACCGCTCAATTCAGGCTCGAAGCTGTCGGGCGTATTGAGGACGACAATTTCGGCATGATCCTTGAGGTTCAGTTTTTGAAAGACCGACTGGGCCATAGGAAGTTTTCAGTTTTCAGTTATCAGTGTTCAGTTATCAGTGTTTGGTTGTCTGCGCCGACTTGCTTGAAACTGACAACTGATAACTGTTAACTGATAACTGACAACTGCCTATCGCCGCGCGACCGGCCGGGAAAACACGTTTGCGTCAATCGACGTGTTGGGCTGAACGTCGCTCAACTCGTAGGTTGCATGTCCCGACTGCCAGGCGACCACCCACCGGAACGGTATCTTGACGCCAGCAACTTCCCGGTAGTCGCTGTAGTCAATCTGCGTGGCATTGCGACCGACCGGCGTGTCGGCGTAGCGGATCAGGCGCGTCAACAAGCCAGTCTCGGCATCAAAGTACAGCTTCACGGGGGACTTCAGAGGACTCGTCCCTTGGATCACAAGCACATCACGATCGTCGAGCGTCGTTGGTATGGCCCCGCGCCAGTTGGTGAGGGCCTGCTTGATTCGCGACGGGAATACCAGCTCCGCGTCCAATCGAACCCCATCGAGTTCACCGCCACTCAATGCCCGCAGTGGAATGGGGCTGTCTGTTTCCGGCGCCGCCGCCCAGCCGACTCGACCATCGAAAACTGTCGTGGCATCGCCGCTGAGCGTATGGATGACCGTGGTGCGCTGGCTTGGCGCTTTCGCGAAGATTTCCATTGGCCGTTTCTCGGCATCTCCGTATCCGATGTAGGTGCCTTTGCCAACGAAGCTGGCGAGCCTGGCCAACTGCTCTGTCGATCCCAGGGCCTGGACGTATTTGTCGAGCACCTGATCCGCGGACAACGAACCCGGTGCCTGTTTGAGGACCTCATCGGGCTCGTCGGTGGCGGCCATTCCGTAGACCGCCGCCATGCTCATCGTCACTCTCGGCCGATTGAGGCCGTTGTGACATGAGACGCAGGTGACCACCCGTCGCCCGCCGAAGTAGGTCTGATTGATGGACTTCATCATCAGCACCATCTTGCGCGCGGTCTGTTTGCGCGGGTTGTCGTCGGCATACTTCGCCCAGCCGCCGCCTCCGGCTCCGACGTGACAGTGACTGCAGTCCGCGCTCAGTGCGTTGGAGAAAAGTCCCATCGTCCCCATGAATTCGTCGGCAGGCACACCTTTGAATACCTGGACGTTCTTGAAGACGTCCTCCGCCATCAGCGGCTTCGGCGCCTGTGCGGTCTGACCCGCCGCCAACGTGGCTCCGAACAGGCACAGAAGGGCCGTTCCCACGCTGGCGGCCGTCCGGAATCTCGAGGGCTGCGGCAGACGCGTCACGTTGCGCTACTTGCCCGGTGGAGTGGTGGCCGGCTTTCCGACCGTGTTGAAGAATTGCTGATTTTCGCGAACGGAGCAGATTTGCTGGTAACGCAGGAAGCCCGTTTTCGACAACGTGAAGTTTCGACGTGCGTTCCACGGCTTCGTGTACGCGCCTGGATCGTCAATCGTCATGTCGAGCTCCAGCGTATTCGCGTCCACGCGCTTGTAACGTTCGGTCAGGTGCAGTTGCTCTGTCTGCGGATGGCCCACCTGGTCCAGCCACTGCTTGCCGTTGAACCCCACGGTGTCGACGACCAGCGTGTCCCCGTTTTCGTACCAGCCGATTGAATGCCCCCACCACTGGGGGTCGACGTCTGGAGGATGCTTGCCGTTGAGCCAGACCACGCGGAAAAACGGCCCAAGCTCGTGGAGGATGTAGACGGCTTCGGGTGTCTGAAGGAATTTGGTTTTGATCGGCCACAAATAGATGTGTGGCACACCCGGCGGCTCGCAGAACAGAACCTGCGGATCCGTGGTCTGGTCGAACTGAGAATTGACCCCGGTGGAGGGCTTCTCCGACATCGTCTTCTCGAGCGCCCAGGGTTGATATGGAATGTCCGATTCCATGCCCCTGTTTTTTCCAGTGATGTCGGAAAGGCTCAGGCTCTGACCGATCCCGCCGCGCTTGGGGTCTGGGGCCCAGTCGCCCGACAGGTCGGGCACCTTGGACGTGGACGCAGGCGCCTGCGCCAGCGCCGCGGGCGAGTAGATCAGCGCAGCGATCCATACAGCGACCCATAGACGACGCATCTCGAGCCTCCGTTGGGAACTGAGAGCCTGTGAACGAAGAACTTGGAACTGTCGAACCCTGGAACCCTGGAACCTTAACGCGCTGTCAGCTCTTTCCCATCTGCGAGCACGATCTTCTGAAGGTTGCCGACGGTCGCGCCATTCTTGGCGGCGAAAATATAGACGGTTACCTCATCGCCGGCGTTCAACGACTTCCGGGACCAGCCCCGCTCCACCATGACCAGCGGTGGTTCGGTCGCGGCGACCCAGTGGGCCACGGAGCCTTTGTCGTCGCGGACGTCAAAGAAGATCTGATTGTGCGGATTGCCCCACTCGAACTTCGTGATGGTGCCCTTCAGGACAACCGGCTTGCTGGTGTCGTACAGGTTGGCGCCGTGGTGTGCGACGAGCAGAGCGCTCGGCATCACCAGAAAGCCGACGGTGAGGGCAATTGTCATGCTCAGCGAGATTCTTGGGTTGTTTTTCACGGGGATTCCTCCGGCGGACATGCAATCCGCCCATCCTGCCCGAGACGCTACTCCCACGCGACTTCCCGGTCAAGAGACGTCCGGCCGAAGCCGGATGCTACGAGGCTTCCTGGCGCCGATCTTGGCAGCGTCAGGCTTTAGCCGGACGTTAGCGCGTTTCGGCCTCGTAGACAATTCGTCCGCCCACCATCGTCATGACCGGCTGAATGTCCTTGATCTGGTCGGCGGGGATCGTGAGGTAATCGCGATCGAGCGCCACGAGGTCGGCCAGCTTGCCCGGCTGGATCGACCCCAGATTGTTCTCCTGAAAGACGAAGTACGCGTTCTTCCTGGTGTGTGCAATCAGGGCATCCTCGCGACTGACGGGCTGCCGCAAGACCTTGGTTCCTCCCGCCATCTTCCCGGTGACGGCAAAGTACAGCGTCGTAAACGGCAGAACCTGATTGGCCGCCGTGCCGTCGCTTCCCAGGCCCCACGCAATGCCGCTCGATTGAATCGTGGCAAGCGGTGGCATGTCGTACGCGCCGTCACCAAACCCCTCGTGCATGATCGCGCCGTTGATGACGGCCCACGGATGCACAGCGGCATACATGCCCAGCTTTTTCATTCGTTCGATCTGTGAGGCGTTGATCTGGTTCACGTGCGCGAGCGCCCAACGAAGATTCCTGATGGGAACCTCTTTGTTGACGGCTTCAATCTGATCGAGAAAGGCGTCGATGGTGTCGCGCAGTTCGGCGTGCACATGCAAGGGCAAGCCGGCTCTCGCGATCTCCATGGCCATGCGCCGCCACAACTCGAGCTGCTCTGGACGCGGATCCGACTTGACGGCAAACATCCGATCGTGGAGCGGGGTGTAGACGCTCTCACCAAACACGACGTGGTCGATGTATTCATCGCCCTGAAACAGTTTCATCTGGGCGATCTGCTTGATTGAGCGATCCACCTGCTCCGGAGTCGCTGCCGACGCGCCGCCAATGCAGAACACCCTGACATTCAAACGGTCCTGTGCCTTCCATCGTTCAAAGATCTCCAGGACGTCCGCGTTGCAACCGGCCACGCCAAACGACGTCAGCCCCGCCCGGTTCATGTCTTTGACGAGGGCCTGACTGCCTGCTTCGAGCTGTTCCGGAGCGACCTTCGGCAGCTTCGCCGCAACGGGACGCGTGGCG
>DATBJG010000451.1:0-16780 GCA_036556585.1 Vicinamibacterales bacterium | reverse complement strand
AGGTCCGATCCTGCTCTTTTCGGGCACGGATGACAGAGTGTGGCCATCGACGTTGATGGCCGACCTGATCATCGACAGGCTTACCCGCGCACGATTTCCGATGTCTTACGAGCATGTGCGCTTCGATGGCACTGGTCATCCTGTGCTCGGCGTGCCGCAGGCCGAAGTATCTCCCGTACCGCCACGAATTCTGCTCCGATTGGGCGGGACAGCGGAGATCAACGCGAAGGCCAGGGAAGAGTCGTGGCGCATGACGTTGGAGTTCCTCCAACGATTCCTGTCCACCACCAACGAGGCTCTCCGTCGGAACAAAAATCCATAATCAGAGATCAACCAATAAATCGCCAATCACCACTCAACAATCGCCAACGATTCACTAATCACGAATCGCCATTCGCAAATCGTTCAGGCCCGGAACACCAGGCTGCAACACGTCACCGCACCTTCCGCCTTTGTGAGTTCGCCCACGTCAATAGGTCGCATCCGGAACCCCTGCGCTTCAAGACGAGCCGTGGTTTTGGGATACCCGGCAGGGAAGATGATCTCGTTACCGATTCGGAGAGCGTTTGCTGCCCCTGGTTCACTTTCGTCGACCTCAACAAGCGACAGATCTGAGAATACGTCAGCGTCAACCCAACGGCGGTTGATGAGGAGCGTGTCGTCCGAGATGCCGCTGACAGCCGACTTGAGGTGCAAGGACCGTTCGACGGGAACGCTGATGATCTGATATTTGTGGGTCTCGACAATTCGACGCAGCTGCTCGATGCCCTCCGGGTTTGTGCGCCGCGAGCGTCCGACAAAGACCCGATGGCCCATGACCAGAACGTCTCCGCCGTCGAGGGTTCCCGGCGCCTCGATGGACCTAAGCGTTCGATATTTTTCCAGGGCCTTCCGAACGGCCGGCGTCTCGGCGCGGCGGGATTCAGCACCGGGGCGTGTTACAACCGCGAATTCGGGGAAGACCACGGCAATGTCTTCAATGAATACAGAATCTGCGAGATCGGGTGTCGTCTGGAGCCGTTCGACGGTGCAGCCAGCCTCGGTCAGGCGTTCTTCGTATTCGGCGTGTTGTGCACGCGCCAACGCGAAGTCTATGGCCACCCGCGGCTGATGCGTCAACTCGCAGTGCACGATTGCGGGGCTGATCGCTCTCGTAATGGCCACGAGCATCAGGGATAATTCTATGTCCGGTTTTATTCGGCGGGTCTAAAGGCCCGCCTCTACAAAGACGCGCGACGTCTACTTCCGCTTTCCGGAGGAATTGAGATGCATCGTTTGTGGCGGGTAACACTTGCGCTTGCCCTTTGTCTGGGATCTATCCTGCACGCTGCAGATTGGCCGCATTGGCGTGGGCCGAACGCCGACGGGGTGTCGAACGATACGAAAGTTCCCGTGAAGTGGAGTGCTGTCGACAACATTGCCTGGAAGGCAAGTCTTGCCGGACTGGGCGTCTCGTCCCCAATCGTGTCGGGGGACCGGGTGTTTGTCACCTCGCAGACCGGTGCCAGCGTGAGGAGTTCCGGGAACCATCCTCGACTGGTACAAGGACGCGATGCGGCTGCACAAGGAGAACGGGCTCTTGGGGCATCCGGCGATGCGACCGCGCGAACGGTGTTCGTTGTCGAGGCTTTCGATCGGGCAACCGGTCGCCGTCTCTGGGAATATCGCCTCGACTCGGACGGCCCGCTGCAGCCGGTTCACGATAAGCACAACCTGGCGTCCCCAAGTCCGGTGACGGACGGACAGCTCGTCTACGCGTGGTTTGGCACGGGCCAGCTTGTAGCCCTTGACATGGCCGGCAAGCGCGTCTGGCAGCGTCATCTGGGGAAAGAGATCGCGCCCTTCGAAATCCAGTGGGGACACAGCAGCTCGCCGATGTTGTATGGGGATTTGCTGATTCTTCTATGCGACCACACTCCGGCGTCGTACTTGCTCGCCGTGGACAAGCGTACCGGCCAGCAGCGCTGGCGAGTGGATCGTGGCAAGGGCCGGATGTCCTATAGCACGCCTCTCGTCATTGAGCCCAAGAGCGGCCCCGAGCTCATCGTCAATTCGAGTGAGGGACTGGATGCATATGACCCCCGAACTGGCGCGTCACTCTGGCACTATCGCGAAACAAACCGGTTCCCGATACCTGTGCCCTTCTACCGCGACGGCGTTCTCTTCACGAGTCGGGGCTATCGCAGCGGTCCGTACATGGCCATCAAGCCAGGCGGACGTGGCGACATTGCGGCGACCAACGTCATCTGGCGTGTTGAAACCGGCGCGCCGTACATTTCCTCGCTGGTGTACTACGAGGGCCTGATCTATATGGCCAGTGACGTGGGCGTGATTTCTGCCGTCGATGCCTCAAACGGTCAACGCGTGTGGCAGCAACGGCTCGAAGGTGTGTTCTCGGCGTCACCGGTGGCGGCTGACGGCAAGGTCTACTTTGTGAGCGAGAACGGGGAGACGCTGGTCATGAAAGCTGGGCGATCGCCTGAGCTGCTCGCACGCAACGACCTTGGCGTGAGAAGCGTGGCTTCGCCGGCTATTGCCGGAGGACAGATCTTCCTGCGCAGCGACAACGAGATCTTTTGTATTGGAAAGCAATAGCAGGTTCCAGGGTTCCAGGGTTCTAAAGTTCTACGCCGAGAGGTTCAGGTGCTCGGTAGAACCTTGGAACCTTAGAACCGTAGAACCCTAGAAAGTGGCTCGGGTAAGGGTCTGCTTCACATTGATGCCGAAACGCGGCCGGTGCACGGTCCCCTGAACCGTGATGGGAAGTTCTGTTCCGGCGTCCTTGCCTTTGAAGAGCGGATCTGCCAGCTTCAACAGAAACGACTTGAACCCTGTGACCGTCTGTGAGGGTTTGGCCCGCAGTCGCAGCGTCCCTGCGAAGTCCAACGTCTCCTTCTGCACGGCATACGTTCCCGCCAGCTGCACGCTCGCGCCGTCCACGGCAAACGTCATTGACGAAAGGCGGAGCGCGGCGTTTCGCAGCGTAAATGATCCCTGCAGATTCGAAAACACTCTATCGGAGATCGGTGCCTCTGGTTCCCCACGTCCGCGCCTGCTGAGATCGCCGATCCTTCGTTGCACGGCCGTGCTCGAGAACTGCCCGGACCGTACGGAAAAACTTCCCTCGAGTGACAGACGCTCAATGACCTCGGTCTTCCCGGGCGGCAGGACCATGCGCGTCGTGAGCCCGAGTTGTCCCAGCATTGGTGGAGTCTCGCTCTTGACGGCCAGCCGAATGACATCCTCGAGTCGCCCGTCGTGTATTTGAACATTCACCTCGATGAGGCGTCCTTTCTGCGGTGTCTCGGTTTTGACGACGCGACCTTCGGCGACAATCGTGGTATTCGCCAGCGTCGCGGTTACCCGCTTCAGAATGGTGTCGCCGTTCGTGCCATCCACGACCACATCAAAGACCGTGTCGAGCTTGACGGGTTGCCCTGTTTTGGTCAGGAGAAAGTCTGGTGTGGTGGTTACCCCTTTGACTCCGATTTCTTCGAGCCGCCCTTCGAACGATCCACGCGACGAAAGAATCCCCGCCAGCCCTTCAAAAACCGATAAATCGGCCCTTGCAAAGACGTAGTTGCCAGCGATTGGCGTCAACCGAGGCTCGTCTGGAACCCATGGACCGAACTGGCCTTCGGCCTGTACTTCACCAGGCGGCACCGGATTGATCAATGTTGCACTGAATGTTGTCGGCCGAGTGAATCCGAATCCTTGCAGACGCAGGCGGTGAATTGGAAAAACCAATGGAAGCCGGCGCGGCTTCTCGGTTTCGATGGTCAACGTCGCTTCGTCACTGACCAACTCGTCGATGATGAGTGCCGAGCGTGTAATTTTACCGGCGTCGAGGCTGGCGCCCTTCCGGTCGCGCTTCGGGGGAATGTTCACCGTGAGGCCCTTGAGCGCCACGCGTCTCGCCCGCAGCGTCCGACGCGCCAGGTCGAGGAGATTAGCCTCTGCTTCGAACGATTCGATGCTAATCAGGGGAGTCGACGACGGTGAATCGGGTTTCTTGATAACCAGTCTGGTGCCGTGAGCCCTGACCCGCGGGAAGAAGGACACCTCGAGAGACCCCAACTCCACTTCGGTTCTGAAATACGTTTCCAGGGCGTCAACCAGACGGGTGCGATAGCTGGTGTGGAACGGCGGCCAGAGCATCCAGGCGAGCGTCACAATGGCAACAAGTGCCAGTGTGGCACTCAGAACCGCGCGTTTCACGCCCCTGCTCGCATTCAACAACCGCGCCAACTGTCAGTGCGGCTTCGGGCGCGGTTGCACACGGATTGAAGATTCGAGATGCGTCAGTTAACATACAGAGTTTACGGACTTCTCGAAAAACGCTGCAGTCATGTCTCATCCATCCGCCGCCGATGCCATCGTCGTCCGCGGAGCCCGCACGCATAACCTGAAGAACATCGATGTGTCTTTGCCCATCGGTCAATTAATCATCGTGACCGGCGTGAGCGGATCGGGAAAGTCCTCACTGGCCTTTGACACCATCTATGCAGAAGGACAGCGACGATATGTCGGCTCACTGTCCGCCTATGCCCGTCAGTTTCTGGAGCGGATGGAGAAGCCCGATGTCGATCGGATCGAGGGAATCTGTCCGGCCATAGCCATTCGGCAGAAAAACACCGTCAGGAACCCGCGATCAACGGTCGGGACGACAACCGAAATTCACGATTACCTGCGCCTGCTCTACGCTCGTGTGGGCCGGACGTTCTGTCGCAAGTGCGGCCAGGAGGTTACCAGGGAGACGGCCGAAGTCGTCGCCCGGCGTCTGAACGCTCTGCCAAAAGGGACGCGACTCCTGGTGGGTTTCGACATGCCGGTTGTCGGCGTGTCGGCCGTTGAAGAGCGCGAGCCGGTCGAGGAGATTGCGTCACTCGACGGCGATGGGGCCCTTCCGCTTTCGGTGGGAGACGGTCCTTCGCGCGCCACCCGCACGAACGGCCACGAGTCGGTCGTTGCTACCCTCGAAGCGCTTCGAAAGAAGGGGTTCCATCGGCTCTTTGTGGATGGTGCCGCGCGAACGCTGGACGAAATCCAGCCGTCTCAGCTGAAAGACCGCCACACCCTTCAGGTCATTGTCGATCGTCTCAAAGTAGACGACGACCTTCAGACGCGCCTCACGGATTCGATTGAGACGGCCTATCTCGAAGGCGGGGGAGCGGCGTTCGCGATTGACGTGACCGACACACCGGTCACACACGTGTTCTCCGAACGGTTCGAGTGCCGGGCCTGCAACATTCCGTACGAAGCGCCGCAACCGCGCTTGTTTTCGTTCAACAACCCGTTCGGGGCCTGCCCTGTCTGTCACGGTTTCGGGAACATCATCGAACTGGACCTGGCCCTGGTGATTCCCGATCAGACGCTGTCGATTCAGCAGGGAGCCATCGAGCCGTGGAGTAAGACCCACTACCGCGCCCAGCTCGCCGAGCTGAAAAAGGCGAGCCGGAGGCAGGGCATCCGGCTCGATGTTCCCTGGCAGGATCTGACGGACGAAGAACGCCAGTTCGTGATCGAAGGGGACGGCGAGTACGAGGGCATCCGCGGCTTCTTCAGGTGGCTGGAGCGCAAGAAATACAAGGTTCACGTGCGCGTGTTCCTGAGCCGCTACCGGGGTTACCTCACGTGTCCCGATTGCGGAGGCGCGCGCCTTCGCCGCGAGGCGCGCGACGTCCGCGTCGGAGGGCGGACGATTGACGCGGTGTCGTCCTTGACCGTGCGGCAGGCACAGGCATTTCTGACCGCGCTCGAGCTCAGCCCGAAGGAACTGGCCATTGCCGAGAAAGTCCTCAAGGAAGTCCGGCGGCGGCTCACATTTCTGAGCGACGTCGGGCTCGAATATCTGACGCTCGATCGGCTGTCGTCGACCTTGTCCGGCGGCGAGTCCCAGCGCATCAATCTGGCGACCTCGCTGGGCTCGGCACTCGTCGACACGCTGTACGTGCTCGACGAGCCGTCAATCGGCCTGCATCCTCGCGACAATCTTCGTCTCATCGACATCCTGAGGCAGCTGCGCGATCAGGGCAACACCGTGCTCGTCGTCGAACACGATGCCGACATGATCAGGGTCGCCGATTTTGTGGTCGATCTGGGGCTCGGAGCGGGTGAACAAGGCGGGCGCGTGGTTTTTGCCGGCCCGCTTTCCGGCCTGACCCAGGAAACGCGATCGCTGACCTCGAAATATCTGCGCCAGGAATTGAGTATTGCAGTACCGGCAACGAGGCGTCGCGGCACCGGGCAGAAACTGCGGATCCTCGGGGCGACCGAGCACAACCTCAAGGACATCTCCGTTGACATCCCGCTTCATGCGCTGACCTGTGTCACGGGGATCAGTGGATCGGGCAAGTCCACCCTCGTCCACGATGTGCTGTATGCGGCCATCAAGCGGGCCAAGGGACAGTGGGACCGGCGCGTCGGCACGCACCGCAAGCTCGAAGGGACCGAGTTCCTCAGCGATGTCGTGCTGGTGGACCAGGCGCCGATTGGCCGGACGCCGCGGTCCAATCCCGTCACGTACTTGAAGGCGTTCGATCCGATTCGGGAAATTCTGGCCGCAACCAAGGACGCTCGAAGCCGAGGGCTGACCGCGAGCCATTTTTCATTCAACGTGCCGGGTGGTCGCTGCGAAGCCTGCCAGGGCGAAGGAGAAGTGCGCGTCGAGATGCAGTTTCTCGCCGACGTGTTCGTGCCCTGCGATCAGTGCGACGGCAAGCGGTTCAAGCCGCAGATTCTCGAAGTGACCTACCGCGGCAAGAACGTCCACCAGATTCTCGACCTGACCGTCCGCGAAGCCCTGACGTTCTTCAACAGCTCACAAAAGGTCCTGAGGCGGCTTCAGGTACTCGACGAGATCGGACTGGGGTACCTCCGCCTGGGCCAGCCGGCGACGACCCTTTCCGGCGGGGAAGCGCAGCGAATCAAGATTGCGGCACACCTGGCATCCCGCAGTGGTGAGCGGCTCTTGTACATCCTCGACGAGCCGACGACCGGCTTGCACTTCGACGACATTGCGAAGCTGTTAGCGGCTTTCCGGAAGTTGCTGGACGCCGGCCACACGCTGCTGGTGATCGAGCACAACCTCGACGTCATCAAGACCGCCGACTTTCTCATCGATCTGGGTCCTGAAGGGGGTGAAGACGGCGGATATGTCGTGGCTGCCGGAACGCCCGAGCAGGTCGTCAAAGTACCCGAGTCTTATACTGGCAAGTTTCTTCAGGACATCCTTGCGAACGGCAGGACGCAGGTTTACGCACAGCGCTCGTGAGTCTTTTCATCCGTGCCACCACTGTCTCGTGACTTTTACGATCGTCCAACGCTCGACGTCGCCCGGGAGCTGCTCGGAAAGGTGCTCGTCCATCAAATCGGCAGGTTCGTCACAGCCGGCCGTATTGTCGAAGTCGAGGCCTACATTGGCGAATCAGATCCCGCATGCCACGCCGCTGTGGGGCTCACGCGCCGCAATGAGCCACTCTACGGCCACCCCGGTTTCGCCTACGTCTACCTGAACTACGGGCTCCATACCCTGATGAATATCGTCACGGAACCGCAGGGCGCACCGGCGGCCGTTCTCATTCGCGCCCTGGAGCCGGTCGAAGGGGTTGAGATCATGCGGAGGAGACGAAGCCGGACCAACAAAGGCACGGTGGCCGTCAAGAGCATTCCTGACGAAGCGCTGTGTCGTGGCCCCGGCAACCTGACTCGCGCCATGAGCATCACCTTGCGCGATAACCGCCGGAACCTTTGCGGCGACCGCTTGTATGTCGAGGATCGAGGCGGCGCCGAGCTTGAAATCGTGTGGACGCCGCGTATTGGGATTCGGGTCGGTACCGAACATCAGTGGCGCGCGCATGTCGTTGGAAGCGCATCGGTGTCGGGAAGACCGCCAAAGCTGCCAGACCTTGAAGAGAGGAACCAGTGAAACACGCAATTGTTGTCGGTTTGATCGTGTCAGTGTTTCTGAGCACGCGTGCCGCCGTCGGGCAGACCAATCAGGAGCTGGCGGCGCAGGTTCGGGCTGCGGAGATGGCATTTGCCGGAAGCATGGCCAAGCGAGATCTCCAGGCGTTTGCTTCCCACGTTGCCGACGAGGCCGTGTTCTACGGAACGAAAGAAGTGTTCACGGGCAAGTCAGCGGTCGTCGCCGGCTGGAAGCGCTACTTCGAGGGTCCGAGGGCGCCGTTTTCCTGGGAGCCCGCGACCGTTGACGTTCTCGAGTCCGGTACCTTGGCGCATAGCAGCGGCCCGGTCCGCGATCCGGATGGCAAACAGATCGGCACGTTCAACTCGATCTGGCGGCGAGACGCCGATGGCCGGTGGAGGGTGATCTTCGACAAGGGGTGCCAGTGACTCGGGATTCGGGATTCGGGATTCGGGGTTCGGGATTCGGGGTTCGGGATTCGGGATTCGGGATTCGGGATTCGGGATTCGGGGTTCGGGATTCGGGATTCGGGGTTCGGGATTCAGGATTCAGGATTCAGGATTCGGGGTCAGCGTGAGGTCATTGAGCTGCGGACTTTAAGAACATCGAGAGGGACGCATCAGATCGCTCCCGAAGCGCAATGCACGAATTCATGCGTTCGAGCGACTGACGCTGGGCACGTTCGGCGGAGGGGACTTTGCGAATTGCGAGAAACCGCTGGACATCGTCGCGGGCCGCGGAATCACAGAATGCGGCAGTGGCTTCGATGACATCGGGTAATCCCTGAAATACGCCAAGGCGCGCTTCCAGATCGGCCCAGCGGTCTTTGATGGTCTGCCAGGTCATGACGCGCGCGCTGGGATTCGCCATCAGAATCGTCAAGAGCGTCGTCTTGTCCTGAGACTTCACTTCTTCCGAGTACACCAAATCAAGCGTCCTCCGGATCAGCTCCGGACTGCCAAAGCGGCCGAGTGCATTTCTGAACCGTTGTTGCTCCGTGGGGTCCGGGTTGCTGCGCACGCGCGCCAGCATTCGATCGTAGAGCTCGCTGTCGCCGTGGGTGGCTGCAAGCTGAATGGCCGTCGACAACACGGTCGGGTCTGGTGTTGCCTTGCCGTCCAGATACTGGTTGGTGATGTCCCGCGCCATTTGAACCGTGGCCGCGTCGCCGCCCGCCCAGCCAAGCGTATAGAGCACGCTCGCCCGACGCTCGCGTTGGTCCTCAAGTTCGTTTGCCGGGGGATGCCATCCCAGCTCCTGCGCGACCGGTTGAAGCAGCTGTCGAATCCAGGCCTCGTAGGCCGGACGCAATTCCGGTTTGACGAAGTACTCGGAGATCTCGTCGAGACGCCCGGTGACCATCCGAGCGACCTGTCCAACCCGATCGCGGGCGAGGCGTTCGGCCAGTGACAAGTAGTCAGCGACGGTATCGCGTCCCTGGCGAACGAGCGCCCACTCATCACCAAGCAGCGAAATGCGCTCGACCGGCAGGAGTGAGGAATCGGCCACCTGAGCAAGGCGCCGCAGCATGTCGGACTCGTACGCGGTTCGATAGACACCCATTCCACCCGCGTTCGCGTAGACCCAGCTGGAACACGAGCCGGCCGGCCACGTGTCGACCGGCTGCGAAAACACCCGGCAGGACTGCTCGATTCGTCCGTTCGGCCCCGGCGACTTCGTACACACCGGAAATTGCCATGCCTGGTTGCCTGATGTCGCCCTGGCATCTAACGAGAAGCGCTCCTGCGTCGCGGTAACCATCAAGCGCTCGCCTTTGCACTCGCTGCGCACGTTCACCAGGGGCGATCCGCTCTGGTCCACAAAGCTCGCCATGATTCGAGAGACCGGTGCTCCCGAGGCTGCGGCAATCTCCGCCCAGAAATCCTCAGCCGACGCGTTTCCGTACGAATACTTCTCGAGATAGTTGTTAATCCCGGTCCTGAAGGCATCAGGGCCCACAGTGCTCTCCACCATCCGGAGAACCGCAGCCCCCTTCTCGTAAGTGATGGCGTCGAATAATTCAGAAATCTGATCGGGTGTATCGGCCTTCACGCGAATCGGCCGTGTGGATTGCAGGGCGTCGAGATTCAGGGCCCGCTGGGTATCGGTCGCCTCGATGAGATCGGCGCCCCACGTGGGTTTGAGATCCCGAACGGGCTTGTTTTCCATCCAGGTCGCAAACCCTTCGTTCAGCCAGATGTCGTCCCACCATTTCATGGTGACCAGGTCGCCGAACCAGTGATGGGCGATTTCGTGCGCAAGTACGGACGCCACGCTCCGCTTGGCGTCCACCGAGACCTTCGTCTCGTCGACCAGCAGCAATCGCTCCCGGTAGAAGATGGCGGCCGTGTTCTCCATCGCTCCGGCCGCAAAGTCCGGAACCGCAACGAGGTCGAGCTTCTCGAACGGGTATTTGATCGTGAAGTACTTGTTGTAGAACGACAGCGTGAATTCTGCGGCTTCGAGCGCGAAACGGCCGAGATGCTTCTTGTCTGGCGTCGCGCATACACGAATCGGGATGCCGTCCGCACCGCCAGAAATGCACTCGAAGTCTCCAACCGCCATCGCCACCAGGTACGTGGACATCTTGGGAGAGGTCGAAAACTTCAGAGTGTGTTTGCCGGCTCCCGGACCGGGCGTATCGGAGATGATGCGGCCGTTCGAAATGGCCGTGTCGCGCTGGTCGAGGGTGAGCGCTACGTCAAACGTAGCTTTCAGTGCCGGTTCATCAAAGGACGGAAACGCACGCCGTGCGTCAGTAGCCTCGAGTTGTGTAACGGCGTACTTGCGGTTGTTCGCGCGACTCAGATAGAAGCCCCGAAGTTTATCGTTGAGAATTCCTCTGAACCGGATGTGGATTGCAACGGGACCGGCCTCGAGCCGAGTCGGGACGGTCAACGTCGCGGTTTCGCTTTCAGCATTGAGAGCGACTGCTGCAGGGAGTGTCTTTCCACCTGCCGAAATCGCAACCTCCTGGAACTCGATCTCAACCGCGTGCAGGGTGATCCGCTCAGATGGCTCTGTGAGACGAACGCGGATGGTCGCTTCACCGCCAAAGGTGTGTGTCGCAAAGTCCGGTGTGAAATGGAGGTCGTAATGCTCCGGGACAACCGTCGAAGGCAGTCGTTGCCCGAAGACCGGATTGGCGACGAGTGCCAGCAGGATCAGGACCAGTGCGCCCACCCCACGCGAGTGAGTCACCGCGTGAACTCCCGCTGCGCGACGATGGCCACGCGCAACTCGACTGTCTTGCCGTTGCGGATGACGCCGACCCGGGCAGTACTGCCGATGGGTGCGTCGAAAACCAGTCGCACGAGGTGACCGGGATCCTGGACTCGCTGACCATTGAAGGAAACCACCACGTCGCCGGCTTCCATACCGGCTTTGTATGCCTGACTCGAGACGTGGACGCCGGTGACCAGCGCACCGACGGTATCCTTGAGTCCCATCCGGGTGGCCATCAGGGTCGTGACTGGCTCTACCTCGATGTAGCCAAACGATCCTCGTCGTACTTCACCATGCTGAATCAAGTCGTCAATCACCCGACGGGTCAGTTCGCTCGGCACCGCGAAGCCGACACCTTGGTACCCGCCGCTCTGACTCACGATGCCGGTATTGATTCCCACGAGCTGCCCGCGAACGTTGACAAGCGCGCCACCTGAGTTGCCCGGATTGATGGCGGCGTCTGTCTGAATGAAGTTCTCGTATTCAGCGAAACCAACATTTGCGCGGCCCAGCGCGCTGACAATGCCAAGCGTCACCGTCTGATTCAGCTGGAACGGGCTGCCGATGGCGAGCACCCATTCGCCGACTTTCAGAGTGTCCGAGCTGCCCCACGGCACGGTCGGAAGATTTCTTTCGTTGAGCTTCAGCACTGCCAGATCCGTTGCAGGGTCCAGACCGACGATTTTTGCCGGTACCTCTCGTTTGTCGCCAAACGAGACGGTTACGGCAGGGTCGTTCTGCCCAACGACATGGCTGTTGGTGACGACGTAGCCATCAGACGAGACGATGACGCCCGAGCCGAGACTGAGTGCCCGACGACTGCGCGGACCAAACAGGTCGTTCGGATCGCCGAAAAACTGACGGAAGAATGGATCCGATTCGAACGGCGTGGGCATCCGCCGACGCACCGACTGAACCGAAGAGATATTGACGACACCCTTCACGGCGCGTTCGGCTACACCGCTGAGATCGGGCAGAGTCGCGGCCACCGGCTGGGGAGTGCCCGTAGTGACGGGGGCCCGGGTACTGGTTCCGCGGGACCCGCCTTGCATGGCGGCCGACGAGTCTTCCGACGAACGCATCCTGCCAGTCAGAACGAGACCAGCGACCAGGCCTGTGCCGACGAGCAAGACAGCCACGACCGCGCGTCGCATCATCATCAACATTGAACCCACCTGATGGAAAAACGGGCGAGAAAACCCACTCCGACGAGCTGTGTTCTAGCGGACCGGAATTCGACGAGCTTCCTGTGCGCGCTTCAGAAGCTTGATGGTCAGGATGCCATCGCGCAGGTCGGCATCCACGGCATCTGAGTCAATGGGTTCGTGGAGTTGGAAAGAACGCGCAAACCGCCCGTGCCCCCGCTCGATACGATGGTGCTGCTCGCAGGGGAGGCACGCCACGGAGCGTTCCCCCTCGATAGTGAGAATCCCGTTCTGGACTTGCACGCGGATCTGCTCGCGTGTAAGCCCAGGCACCTCCGCGATGATTTGATAATGATCCGCTGTCTCGAACAGGTCCACGGGAGGCGCCCAACCCGCAGCCCGTTCACCAGCCAGCGCGTCGAGCCGCTCCTGCAGCGCGAGGAGATCGCGGAACGGATCCCAGTGCGCAAATGCCACGGCGGAATCGTAACATGTTTTGGTTGGCGCGAACCATATGTGCTACGATCGCAAGGATATACAGACGCGCTGATCGCTGACTTCACACACCGAACAATCTGATGGCTTCGATTCAAGCAACCCGATTGCGCAAAGGCATGCTCATCAAGATGGGGTCGGATCTATACAAGATCCTCGACCTTCATCATTTGACCCCCGGCAACAAGCGGGGGATGGTCCAGGCGCGACTCCGGAATATCCGGTCGCAGGCCCTGAGCGACCACAAGTTCCGCTCGGAAGACGACGTCGAGCGCGCGACGCTCGACGAGCGTGAGATGCAGTATCTGTACGCGGATGGGTCGTCGTACCACTTCATGGACACCTCGACGTACGAGCAGATCCACATCGATCGGGACGTTCTTGGCGATTCGGTCAACTATCTCATTGCCGACATGTCGATCAGGGTGGAGTTCTACGGGACCGAAGCGGTTGGCATCGAGCTGCCCCAGACTGTCGATCTCCTCGTGGAGGACACCGTGCCCGGCATCAAGGGCGCGACCGCCAGCGCGCAGGTCAAGCCCGCCCGTCTCGAGACCGGCCTGGTCGTGCAAGTCCCGCCGTTTGTGAATGCCGGCGATCGGATCCGCGTGAACACGGAGACGGGGGAATATCAATCTCGGGTCTAGGGGCTCGGCTCTGGGCTCTCGATACGGGCTTAGCTTCCGAAACCTGAAACCCGAAACCCGAAACCCGAGCGCCGAGAGCCGCAAGCCGAATTCGATGGACGTCCGTCACCATACCACCCACGGCTGGATTGAAGTCATTACCGGCAGCATGTTCAGCGGCAAGAGCGAGGAGCTGATTCGCCGGCTGCGACGCGCTCAGATTGCCCGCCAGAAGGTCCAGATTTTCAAGCCCGGACTCGACGATCGGTATGCCGAAAACCAAATCGTGTCGCACAGCGAGATGCGGATGGAGTCTCGCAACCTGTCGAGCTCGGCGGAGCTGCTGAACGCTGTCGATGCCGATACCGAAGTGGTGGGCATCGACGAGGGCCAGTTTTTCGATGGCGGTTTGCCCGCGGTTTGCGATGCGCTCGCAAACAAAGGCAAACGGGTCATCGTGGCCGGGCTCGATCAGGATTATCTCGGCCGGCCGTTCGAGCCGATGCCCCAGCTGCTGGCAATTGCTGAGTACATCACCAAGACTCACGCCATTTGCGTCGTCTGCGGCCATCCGGCAAGTCACACGCAACGCCTCGTGGCCAGCACCGAGCGAGTCCTGCTTGGCGCGCAGGGTACCTACGAAGCGCGATGCCGCCGCTGTTTTGATCCGACCCTCGCCGGGCAGCCAGAGCCAACCGTCACCAACAACAGGGACGAGTAGCGGCTCCGGGGGACGAGCCGCTCGTCACACGCAATGTGTCCTTGTTATCATTAGCGTGGAATGGCTGAACTGATTGCCCCAGCGCTGTTTCTGTTCGGTCTCGGGTATCTCGCCGCCAATCTGAGGATCTTTGTCGACAGCGTGCGGTTTCTGAAGCGCCGCTCCAAAGCCCTGCTGACTTGGCCCGGTCGTCGCCCGCCGTACTCGGGACTCCTTCTGGTGATGGCGATTGTGCTGGGTCTTGTTCTGTACATCGATGTCGTCGTGCTGCCCTGGTCGCCGATCCAGGTGTTTGGTGTGGGGATGATGTTCTTTTACTACGCGTGTGCATCCCCTCTGAGCCGGCGGATTGGGAGAGGCTTTTACGAGGACGGCATCTGGGCAGAGTCAGGGTTCATTCCCTACTCGAACATCGGCGGTATCACATGGCGCGAAGAACGAGAGCCGACGCTGGTGATCGTGTCCCGCATCCGAAAGCTCGCCCGACGACTCACGGTTCCGGGCCGTCACTACGCCGCGGCTCGGCGGCTGCTGCACGACAAGATTGCCGCGCATGACATCCACTTCAGTGGGACGGGCCTCAACTTAGAGACACACGACGAGCGACAAGACGTGTAGGGCCTCGGGTTTCGGCTCTAGGCTCTCGGCTCTCGGATTTGGGCTTTAGGGCGTTAGGGCTTAGGCTGTAGGCTTCTGGGCGTTAGGCTTCAGGCCTTTGGGCGCGAGGCCGTCGAAAGCCGAGAGCCTAAAGCCGAAACCCGACGGAGGAACAGAAGATGGCAGCGCGTCCAACATGGAAAGGGTATCTGAAGGTCAGCCTCGTCAACATTCCCATCAAGGTCTATCCCGCGACCGAGTCGGCGGGGACGATCTCGTTCAACCAGCTTCACGGCGAGTGCCGGACACGGATTCAGCAGAAGCGGTGGTGTCCCAAGTGTGAGCGCGAGGTGCCCAATACGGATCTGGTCAAGGGCTATGAGTTCGAGAAGGGGCACTATGTCGTGCTGACCGAAGAGGATGTGGACAAGGTTCGTCCGGTCTCCACACGGGTCATCGAGCTGAAGCAGTTTGCCGACGACAAGGCGCTCGACCCGATATACATCGATCGCGCGTACTATCTCGCGCCCGACGGCCCCGTTGCCGCTGAAGCGTTTGCGGTGATGCGCGAGGGAATGGCCGGCAAAGCCGGCGTCGGCAAGCTCGCCCTCTACGGGCGGGAGTATCTCGTTGCCGTGCGGCCACAAAGCAATGGCATGGTGATGTACACCTTGCATCACGCCGCGGAGATTCGAAGCATCGACACGATTGACGAACTGCAGACCGTTCCCAAGCAGGTCAAGGCCGACGAGCTGCGGCTGGCCAAACAGGTCATCGGTACGTTTGACAAGACGCTCGACATTGCGGCCTACCAGGACGAGTACAAAGAAGAACTCAAGAAGGTTATCGATGCCAAGATTGCCGGTCGCGAGGTCGTCGCTCCGGAAATCGAGGCGCCGCCCAAGGTGGTCAACCTCATGGATGCCTTGCGCAAGAGCCTGGACTCGGTGAGCGCGTCGAAAAAGCCTCAAGCACGAGTCACGGCCGTCAAGCAGCCGATAGCGCGGGCAGAAGGGAAGCGTCGCGCGAGGTAACGGGGAGTGGTTTAGCGCAGTTTTTCCAGGATCCAGCCGATCAGGCCGTCACCCTGGGCCGCCGGGTCACCAAGCAGGCTCGGCGGTGTGAGCCAGACGAAAGCAAGGATGGCGATCACCATCAAATCGTACTGCCAGGTGGCGCGATCGTACGTCCAGAAGAAAGCCCGCCACAGAACAAGCAGCGGCAACGTTATCAGCCTTTTCACGACACCCGCCTTTGCCGCTGTTGTCGCCGAGCCTTTTGCTGCTGCCATTCGGCTGCCAGCGTCTCCTCGACGTTGCGACTGCCATTGAGCTCGCGCCACGTGTAGTAGATCCGATCGGCGACTGTGATAATCGACAGGACCAGGATGACCCAGAGCACGGCGGCCATCCGGTTTGTGAACGCGCCAATCATGAACAGCACGATCCGCTCGGGCCGTTCCATGAAGCCGACCTTGCACTTGTCGATCAGCGACTCAGCGCGCGCCCGCGTGTAACTCGTCATCACCGAGAACATGGTCGCCAGCGCGGTGATGATGATGTATTGAGCGCTGTCGAGTCGCGAGTAGAGCACGATCAGGCCGATGAAGAGTGACAGATCCGAGAAGCGATCCATCACGGAGTCCCAAAAGCCTCCGAACTTCGACTCCATCTTGAGCTCTTTGGCCACCTTGCCATCGATGAAGTCGAAGATGTTGGCGATCACCATCAGAACCCCGGCCGTCACGAAGCGCCCGACCGCGAGCGCCCAGGCGGCAGCGACATTGACGATGACGCCGGTGAACGTCAGGACGTTGGGATGGATGCGCAGCGCGACGCACGCAGCAATGATCGCGCGCAGAGGAAAGAGGCAAATCGCGCCGATAGCGCCGGTGAAGGTCATCGTCGCGGCCGGGTCTCCTGCCCCTCAGGGTAAGCTATAGGTACGGTCCCTCCAGAAATTGCAAGTGGCGAATGGTAGCCCATGCCAGTCCAGGATCTCAAGAGTCAGATCGCCAGGCTCCCGGAACAGCCCGGGGTCTACC
>DATBJG010000450.1:0-13378 GCA_036556585.1 Vicinamibacterales bacterium | reverse complement strand
TCGTAAAGAAGACAATGCGTCGTGTTCGTCGTGCCCTTCGTCGTAAAGAAGACAATGCGTCGTGTTCGTCGTGCCCTTCGTCGTAAAGAAGACAATGCGTCGTGTTCGTCGTGCCCTTCGTCGTAAAGAAAACAATACGTCGTATTCGTCGTGCCCTTCGTGGTAAAGAAAACAATACGTCGTATTCGTCGTGCCCTTCGTGGTAAAGAAAACAATACGTCGTGTTCGTCGTGTCCTTCGTGGTAAAGAAAACAATACGTCGTATTCGTCGTGCCCTTGGTGGTAAGAAAACAATACGTCGTGCCCTTGGTGGTAAAGAAGACAATACGTCGTGTTCGTCGTGCCCTTCGTCGTAAAAAAGACAATACGTCGTGTTCGTCGTGCCCTTCGTGGTAAAGAAGACAATACGTCGTGTTCGTCGTGCCCTTCGTGGTAAAGAAAACAATACGTCGTGTTCGTCGTGCCTTTCGTGGTAAAGAAAACAATACGTCGTGTTCGTCGTGTCCTTCGTCGTAAGGAAGACAATGCGTCGTGTTCGTCGTGCCCTTCGTGGTTAGGAATGCCTCGTGTTCGTCGCCCCCTTCGTGGTTAGTTCGGAGTCGGGATTGGGGGAATGCAATGAAACATATCCTGGCGAGCGTTGCAGCCATAGGCGTTGCACTGGGGATTTCATTGGGCGCCCAGACCTCGCCGCGTCAGCGGGTGGCGCTTGACGGTCCGGCTCCCAGACTGCCCAACGGCACGCCGGATCTGTCGGGAGTGTGGCAGGGTGGTGGGCCCGTCGGCAATATCGCCCAGGGACTTCCACCGGGCGAAGTCATTCCTTTGTTACCCGAGGCGCGGAAACTCATGGAGTCGCGTCTGTCGAAGGACGATCCGGAGGCCAACTGTCTGCCCACGGGCGTTCCGCGAATCGCGCCGTATCCCTGGCGGATCGTTCAGACACCCACGCACATCTTTTTTCTGTTCGAAGGGAATATTCATTCCTACCGGCAGATCTTCGTCGACGGTCGGAAGCATCCCGTCGATCCCGATCCGACGTGGTACGGCCACTCCATCGGTCACTGGGAAGGCTCCACGCTCGTGGTCGATACCATCGGGTTCAACGACAAGTTCTGGTTCGACTTCAAGGGCCATCCGCACACCGAGCGGCTCCACATCATCGAACGCTACACGCGCACGAACGTTGGCACGCTCGTCAATCAGATCACCATTGACGATCCCGGTGCTTACTCCAGGCCTTTCACGGTCAGCTTCACGGCAAGGCTGGCCCCTGGTGAAGAGTTGATGGAGTACATCTGCAACGAGAACAACCAGGACGTCCCGCACCTTCAGGGACCAACCGCCGAGCCCGGCGATCCCGAACGTTCACTGGGAACCTTGAAGACGAGATAGTTTAGTGGTCAGTGGTCGGTGGTCCGGGCAGTGGTCGGTGGTCAGTGACGAGGGCTAATCCTTTCGGGCCATTCTTCGCCGACCAGGCTGGCGATACGATGCCCCCCATGCGAAACCTGACGTGTTGCCTGATCGCGATTGCCGCGCTGATGATCTGGCCGGCTCCCAGCTTGCGAGCCGGCGGGGAGCAGGAAGGCAAACCCGGGTCGACGGCACCATCTTTCGACCAGGTCAAAACGTGGGTCGACACCTACAAGGCAACGCACCGGGGAAACAGAGGGAAGGACTGGGACATCAACGCCAAGACTCCGGCACAGGTTGCGGCGGATCCGGATGCGCAACGCCTGCTATCGATTTGCGGCAAGGATCAGCGGCCCGTCATTCCTCTGCTGGCGTGGGAGTACGGTGGGTCCGATCATCAATGGATCAGGCCAGAAAAGGCGGCACTCGTCTATTGCGTTCACGTTCCAGTCCGGAATCCCACTCCAAATTGGCAGTACGACGCGCGCAAAGACCAGGTGACGGCAGCGGTCTACGTGCTTTTCCCTGATCAGAATCCATGTAAGGACCAGCAGGGCGCCAACCAGGTCATGGCCTGCATTGGGGACCACTCGAACTTTGAGATACTCGTGGACACCGCCAGCATCAACGACGGTCGCGATGTCGGCCTTTCTCTCGCCAGTGCCTCGACGGCGCTCAAACTCATCCTGCCCGACGGGACCCGCGTCCACCTCTGGGACGACGCATAGCAGATCGGCGCGCCTGATCAGCTGTCAGTTTTCGGTAGTCAGTCATCAGTTTGGAAGAGTCGAAAACCGGCGGCAAACAGAGTGTTCTGATACTGAGAACTGACAAATGAGAACTGACAACGACAACTGAAGACAACATTGACATCGCCGGGGGTTTCAGCATGTTGTTCACGCCATAATGTGGTGGACGACATGAACGACCGAGGCTGGTCTCAGGGCTACGTCACCGACACGAGCTACGCGGACAAGTTCTTTCGAGAACTCTCGCCCGTCTGGTTGAACTACGTGGCGGCGGTGAACGGCGGAGTGCCGCGCATTCTCGACCGACCGTTTACGTATCTGGAACTGGGCTGCGGCTTTGGCACGTCGACGGTTGTCAATGCAGCCGCCTTCCCGCAAGGTGAGTTCCATGCCTGCGATTTCATTCCTGCCCATATCGAAGGTGGTCTGAAGCACGCAGCCGCGCTCGGTCTCACCAACGTCGAGTTCCATGAGTCGTCATTCGATCGGCTGCTCTCGCTGGATTTGCCCGCCTTCGACTTCATCGTGCTGCACGGGGTCTACAGTTGGGTAGGTGCTGATGCCCGCCGCGCGATCAGGCACATCGTCCGTAAGACGCTGAAGCCGGGGGGCCTTGTGTATGTCAGCTACAACTGTCTGCCGGGCTGGTCGGTTGAAGCCCCACTGCGCAAGCTGATGCTGGAGCTTGCCGCGACGGCCGAAGGTGGAACGCCAGAACGTACCGAGGCCGCCCTGCACGGGATGCAGCAGCTGAGCAGGAGCAGGTTGCGATATTTCAATGCGAATCCGTCGGCAGCCGCCGCGATTGATTCCTACGTGCGCGGACCCAGCAACTACCTCGCACACGAATTCCTGAACCAGACCTGGGAACCCTTCTACTCGATCGACGTCGCCGACGAGATGGCTGAAGCGGAGACGCGTTATCTCGGCAGTGCCACGCTGGTTGACAACCATCCGACGCTTGTCGTCGACGCCCTGGCGAGCGAAGCGGTCGCGACGCTTGCCACGCCGCGCCAGCGGCAGCTGGCAATCGATTTTGCGACCAACCAGCGGTTTCGGCGTGATGTCTTTGTCCGCGATGGCGCACCGATCGGGCTGCCAGGCAGTAGCCGGCATCTTCATGCCATGATCATCGGCAGCCTCGCCAATCCGGAGGCGATCAGCGCCAAAGTCAAGGTTCCCAGGGGAGAGATTCGTTTCCAGGAGCAGTTCATCCGCGACCTGCGATCGCTGATGGCTGCCGGCTCCATGACCATTGGAGACGCCCTGACGGCGCTTGGCGGTGCAGGTCGGAATGGCGCAGAGATCACCAGAAACCTGATCTTCCTGGTTGCCGCAGGCACGCTCATGCCGTTTGCCCGGGCTGCCGCGCCAGCGGTGCGACAATCCGGACAATTTGGAAATCCGATGGTCGCGCGCGTGTTGTCGGACGCCATCGAGCGCCACGTACGCCGCGCAATGCCCAGTCAGATACTGGGCAACGGCGTGGAAATTCGACCAATCGAGGCGGTCGCACTCTCTGAGTGGATTGCTGGCGCCGCAAGCGTCGAGATGCTCACCTCGCGCCTCGAGGCGGCCGGAAAACGTCTCGCACTGGATCCCTCCGGTGATTTGTCACAATGGCCCGGGAACGAACAGGTCGCACGACCGATCCGAGAAATCGCCGTGCACGTCATCGAGAACCTGGTGCCGACCTTCACGCGACTGCACTTAATTGTCTGAAGCTGGCACGCTCGAGCTGTCGGCTCACGGTATGCTGAGCTATCTCTGCCCCAGCAGCAAGGAGCAGGAACCATCATGGCGAAAAAGAAGTCGAAGACTTACCAGTCGTACGTGGCGTCGGCAAAGAAGGCGGCCAAGAAACTGGGGACTCCTGCCGCAACCTCTGCCTACAAGATCGAGGTGCGTTTCCTTGGTGGTTTGACCACGGCACAGAAGAATGCGTTCAAGGCCGCCGCCGACCGGTGGACAAAAGTGATCGTTGGAGATCTGCCGAGCATCCGCGTGGATGGTGAGGTCATTGACGATCTCCTGATCCTTGCGCAGGGGGTGAATATCGACGGCCCTGGCGGCATTCTGGGTCAGGCCGGCCCGACGCACTTGAGGCCAGCTTCGGCGGGAACCGCGAAGTATCTTCCGGTGAAAGGCATCATGTCGTTCGACACGGCCGATCTGGCCGACATGCAGAGCAATGGGACGTTGAAGGACGTCATTGCGCATGAGATGGGCCATGTCATTGGTGTGGGGACGATCTGGTCCGACAAGGGAAAGCTGAAGGGGGCAGGTACGTTGAATCCGCGCTTCACCGGGACGACAGCAAAGAAGGAGTATGGAAAGCTCAAGCACTCCGGTCCGGGTGAGGTGCCCGTGGAGAATTCCGGAGGTCCGGGAACGCGCGATTCACACTGGCGGGAGAGCGTGTTCAGGAACGAGCTGATGTCCGGGTTCATTGCCGCACCGAACAATCCCTTGAGTCGGATGACCGCGGGAAGCCTGAAAGACATGGGATACAAGGTGGATCTGACCAAGGCCGAGACGTATGCGCTGCCGAACCTTCTTGCGCTTGCCGCCAGCGGGGCCGTGACGACGCATCTGCGACCGCATGCGCTGCCCGTCATCCCGATCACGCTGCCGGACGACAGCCTAGTAAAATAGAAGGCCGGCACATTGGAATCATGGAAAGAATGCTGCGGCCGGAGCCGGTCATCGTGCCCGACTCGGCTCTGGTCCCCTCGTCAAATCTGCTGAAACCGCCACCCAATCAATTCACGCACGAGGTCCGCAAACGCCAGCCGTATTACTACGGCGCCAGGGTCTCCAAGCAGCCCGACGGCGAGTTCGATGTGGGGACCAAGGTGGTCCTCCTGGTGCACGACAAAGGACGAATGTGTCGTGTCGCAGACGGACAAGGTCTGTATGTGCTGACGGCGTTCGAAGGCTTGAAGAAGCTCAGGGGAGCTTGACAAAGAATTGCAGGATTGCAGAATTGCAGGATTGCAGAATGGCATTGCAGAATTGCAGGATTGCAGGATTGCAGAAAGTCGTGAATAAAGGGGTCGTTGTTTCACTCCTCGTGGCGGCAGGCGCGCTCTCCGGTCTGCGCGCGCAACAGCCGGTTCCCGACCTGATTCTCGCCAACGGGAAGATCGTGACCGTTGACGAGAAGTTCACGATTGCTCAAAGCGTCGCCGTCAGCCGGGATCGCATTCTGGCGGTTGGCACGAACGCCGACATCGCGAAGCTTGCGGGACCGCACACAAGACGTATTGACCTGGCGGGCAGGACCGTGATTCCCGGATTGATTGACAACCACATGCACCTGTTGCGTGCGGGAACCACCTGGCAGCTCGAACTCCGATGGGAGGGCGTCAACTCTCGAAAGCAGGCGATCGAGATGTTGCGCGCCCGGGCGGCCGCGGCGGGTCCGGGCGCATGGGTCTTCAATATTGGTGGTTGGGCCACCGCGCAGTTTGCTGACGACAAGAAACCATTCACGCGCGACGAGTTGGATGCGATCGCGCCCAACAATCCCGTTGCGCTGCAGGAGTCCTACTATCAGGTCTTCTTGAACAGTCGGGCGCTCGAAGCCTTCGGGATTCAGCCGAACGCTCCGGATCCGCCCGATTTCGTCAAGGGCTCCATCCTGCGCGACGCGTCGGGAAAACCGACCGGCGTGATCCGAGGCGACATTGCCGCCACGCGTCCCGTTGCGGCGAAGCTGCCGAAGGTCGCTCCGGAACAGCTCGAAGCGGGCAGTCAGGCCCTTGTCAAAGACATGAACCGTGCGGGGCTGACGTCGTTTGGCGTGGCTGGTTGCAACGCGGACGTCCTGGAAATCTTTGAACGATGGAAGGCACAGGGCCGGTTGAATGTCAGAGTGTTCTGCATTGGCGGCGCGTCGGCCGCGACACCGGAGCAGGTGGATCGCTCGATCATGCAAATCGCCCGGATGAAACTGTTTCAGGGCGATGAATACATCGATAACGTCGTGTTTGGTGAGAGCGTGTATACGCCGCTCCACGATCGGATGTTTGCCGTCAAGTCGGATCCACGGCCAGAGCAGCTCGAGTTGTGGCGGCGCATGGCCATGGAGATCGCGAGAGCCGGCTTGCCCTTGCACGTGCACGCCGAACTGCGCGACACGATCGATGCCTTTCTCGATCAGATTGAAGCAGTCAACAAGGAGATTCCCATCCGGAATCTTCGCTGGGCGCTGGCGCACGTCAACCAGATCAATGCCTCACAAATCGAACGAATGAAGAAGCTGGGCATGTATGCTGCCGTGCATCCGTGGGCCGTCATCAACGGCGCGATCATGCACGAAGGGTTTGGCGAGGGCGCGTACGACATGCCACCGCTTGCCACGATTCAATCGAGCGGCATTGCCTGGGGCCTGGGAAGCGACGGCACGGCGGCCAATCAGGTTCTGCCGTTTACGACGCTGTACTTTGCCGTGACCGGGAAGATGGCGGGAGGAACCAAGGTCATGCGGCAGCCCGTCAGCCGCGAGGACGCCCTGATTGCGCACACCCGGAAGAACGCCTACTTTGTCTTTCAGGAGAACAATCTGGGTTCGATCCAGCCAGGCAAGCTGGCCGACCTCGTTGCGCTCGATCGCGATTACCTCACGATTCCCGCCGACCAGATCAAGGACATCCAGCCGGTCATGACCATGGTGGGCGGACGAATCGTGTACGAGTCCGAAACACGATAATCGTCCGGCTGAAGCCGGACGCTACGAACAACGGCTACTGAAGCCGGACGCTACGAACAACGGCTACGAAGAACGGCGACCGCCATCTGAAGACCGCCATCTTCTCGTAGCGTCCGGCTTCAGCCGGACGTCTTGACCAGAAAGTCGCGTGGGAGTAGCGTCTCGGGCAGGATGGGCGGATTGCAGTGTCCGCCGGAGGAATCCCGTGAAAAACAATCCAAGAATCTCGCTGAGTATGACAGTCGCCCTCGCCATCGGCTTTCTGGTCATGCCGAGCGCTCTGCTCGTCGCACACCACGGCGCCAACCTGTACGACACCACCAAGCCGGTCGTCCTGAAGGGCACCATCACGAAGTTCGAGTGGGGCAATCCGCACAACCAGATCTTCTTCGACGTCCGTGACGACAAAGGCTCCGTGGCCCACTGGGTCGCCGCGACCGAACCCCCGCTGGTCATGGTGGAGCGGGGCTGGACCCGGAAGTCGTTGAACGCCGGCGATGAAGTCACTGTTTACATTTTCGCCGCCAAGAATGGCGCGACCGTCGGCAATCTTCAGAAGATCGTGCTGGCCGATGGGAAAGAACTGACGGCACGGTAACAAAGGGTCTCGGCTCTGGGCTTCAGGCTCTCGAGCGCCGAGAGACGAGCGCCGAGAGCCGGCTAACTTCGAAGTTCTCAGTTCCCAACGGAGGCTCGAGATGCGACGTCTATGGGTCGCTGCATGGATCGCTGCGCTGACCTACTCGCCCGCGGCGCTGGCGCAGGCGCCCGCGTCCACGTCCAAGGTGCCCGATCTGTCGGGCGATTGGGCCCCAGACCCCAAAAGGGGCGGTATCGGTCAGAGCCTGAGCCTTTCCGACATCACGGGGAAAAACAGGGGCATGGAATCGGACATTCCATATCAACCCTGGGCGCTCGAGAAGACGATGTCAGAGAAGCCTTCCACCGGGGTCAGTGCTCAGTTCGACCAGACGACCGATCCACAGGTCCTGTACTGCGAGCCGCCCGGCGTCCCGCACATCTATTTGTGGCCAATCAAAACCAAATTCATTCAGACACCTGAAGCCGTGTACATCCTTCACGAGCTTGGGCCGTTTTTCCGCGTGGTCTGGCTCAACAGCAAGCATCCTCCCGACGTCGACCCGCAGTGGTGGGGACACTCCATCGGCTGGTACGAAAACGGCGACACGCTGGTTGTCGACACCGTGGGCTTCAACGGCAAGCAGTGGCTGGACCAGGTTGGTCACCCGCAGACGGAACGGCTGCACCTGACCGAACGCTACAAGCGCGTGGACGCGACTACGCTGGAACTCGACATGACGATTGACGATCCAGGCGCGTACACAAAGCCGTGGAACGCACGTCGCAACTTCACGCTGTCGAAGACGGGCTTCCTGCGTTACCAGCAAATCTGCTCGGTTCGCGAAAACCAGCAATTCTTCAACACGGTCGGAAAGCCGGCCGCCACTCAGCCGGGCAAGTAGCGCAACGTGACGCGTCTGCCGCAGCCCTCGAGATTCAGGACGGCCGCCAGCATGCGAGCGGCCCTCCTGTGCCTGTTCGGAGCAACGCTGGCGGCGGGTCAGACCGCACAGGCGCCGAAACCGCTGATGGCGGAGGAGGTCTTCAAGAACGTCCAGGTATTCAAGGGTGTGCCTGCCGACCAGTTCATGGGGACGATGGGACTCTTCTCCAACGCGCTGAGTGCGGACTGCAGTCACTGTCATGTCGGAGCCGGCGGTGGTGGCTGGGCCAAATATGCCGAAGACAACCCGCGCAAGGAAACCGCGCGCAAGATGGTGCTGATGATGAAGTCCATCAATCAGACCTACTTCGGCGGGCGCCGAGTGGTGACGTGCGTCTCATGTCACAACGGCCTCAATCGGCCCAAAGTGACGATGAGCATGGCGGCTGTCTATGGGATGGCCGCGACCGACGAGCCCGATGAGATCCTTAAGCAGGCACCCGGTGCGTTGTCCGCGGATCAGGTGCTCGATAAATACGTCCAGGCTCTGGGACCGGCAGAGCAGTTGGCCAGGCTCGCCAGCTTCGTTGGCAAAGGCACCTACATCGGATATGGAGATGCCGAGAAACGGCCGATGGAAGTCTTCGCGAGCTCACCAGGTCAGCGCACCACAATCATCCACACGCTCAGCGGCGATGCCACGACGGTCTTCGATGGTCGAGTCGGCTGGGCGGCAGCACCGGATACAGACAGTCCGATTCCATTACGGGCATTGAGCGGCGGGGAACTTGAAGGGGTTCGATTGGACGCGGAGCTGGCATTTCCGTCGCGTATCAAGCAGGTCCTCACCAACTGGCGCGGGGCGATACCCACGACGCTCGACGATCGTGATGTGCTGGTGATCCAGGGTACGAGTCCCCTGAAGTCCCCCGTGAAGCTGTACTTCGACGCTGAGACTGGTTTATTGACGCGCCAAATCCGCTTCTCGGATACCCCGGTCGGTCGCAATGCCACCCAGATTGACTACAGCGACTACCGAGAGGTTGCCGGCGTCAAGATACCGTTCCGGTGGGTGGTCGCCTGGCAGTCGGGACACGCAACCTACGAGCTGAGCGACGTCCAGCCGAACACCCCGATTGAGGCAACGATATTTGCCAGGCCGGTCGCGCCGGGGCAATAGCTGACAACTGACAACTCCCTATGTCCCAGTCGGTCTTTCAAAAACTGAATCTCAAGGATCACGCCGACATCGTCGTCCTCAACGCGCCCGACAGCTTCGAGCCCGAGCTGAGTGGTCTTCGTGGCGTCAGAGTTCGGAAGAGTCTGTCGGGGGTGTCGAGGATCTTCTTTTCACTGGCATTTGTCACCCGTCAGCAGGAGGTTGACGCTCTCGGCAAGGCTATTGCGAAGCTCGCCGAAGGCGACGCCATTGTCTGGTTTGCGTACCCGAAGGGCAGTTCCAAGCGGTACACATGTGACGTCAACCGCGATACCGGGTGGAAAATACTGGGCGCGGCCGGGTTCGAAGGTGTGCGAATGGTGGCAATCGACGAGGACTGGAGTGCGGTCCGCTTCCGGCGCGTCGAGTTCATCAAGACGATGGATCGGGATGTAAGAGGTGCGATGTCAAAGGTCGGCAAGGCGCGCACGACACGCAGACGACGATGAAAAATGAACGACCGATTCGATTGTGCGAGTAGCGATGGCCAGCTTCGACGGTTTTCTTTGCGAACAGGCCAGTCGGTCGCGCCACTCACTCAGAATCCGGTTCAAGATGAACAGATGCTCTGCGTTCAGAGCCGATCAGCCGGACGTCATGCGGCCGTGGCGGCGTCCGATTCCGCCCGCCGGGAAATCGGGCTTTGGCTCTCACCCTGCCGCACCCGCCGCGAGTAGGGGGATACCCCACGTCGGTCATCGTGGCATGCACCGTTCGTGCGGATTCGCTTGGCACGGATCACGCACACCGAACTCGCGGCGAGGAATCGCGTCGCCCAATTTCCGGCTACGCAGTGAATCGGCGGGCTCCAACGGACACCGCCCCGGCCGCACGACGCCCAGCTGCGACTCCCGATCTGCGCAATCCGCGTCTCGGAAAGCCCGACCAAGATCCTCTCGATACCTGTAATCCGCGTCCCGTGATGGAACTCCGCGTCTACAGGAAATACTCAAACAGGATCTCGTCGTCTGCGTGATGATCGATGATCACCTGGTCCTTGAGGCGGCCGCACTCCACGAATCCCAGGCTCCGATAGAAGGCCTGCGCGGTCGCGTTCGACGCTCTCACCTGAATCACAAATTTTCGGTAGCCGGCTGATCTGGCAAACCGGGTTGTTTCACGAAAGAGCGCGCGTCCGACTCCGCGTCCTCTCCATGCGGGTAAAAGATATGTTCCCAGCTGTCCGACGTGTGCCATTGAAGTGAGAGGAGGGGAATACAAATCCATCACCTGGTAACCAATCAGGTCGCCCGACGAAGCAATGGCCACGTGAAACGCTTCCCGGTCCGACAGCGACACCAGATAGGACCGCTGCTCCTCAGGCGTCCATGCCCGCTCGATCGCCGAGTACACCCGTTCCCGGACGATGGTCTGGAGGACATTGCTGATGCCGGCGGCATCCTGGGCGGTGCCGCGCCGAACCTGGAAGTCCAAATCCGCCATCTGTCGAACCTCCACGAGCCTGACTACCCAGCGATGGTTTCACAAGGGCGATCAACCACGAAGAAGGCACCAAGAGGACGAAGCCAAGTTGCTTTGACAACGATTCTCTTCATGATCATCGTCTGATTCGCGGTTGAAACATCTTCATGGTGGCGGTCTGTCTGATACACCCTGAATTCGGAAGTTTGTTTGAAGCATGACCGCCACGCAGACAGGCTCGTTGTTGATGAAGGCCGACACACGCGCCTCGGAAACGATGAGCGTTCGTCCGGCTCTCAGCACGGTTGCTTCAGCCACCAACCTGGGCCCGACCGCCGGACGAAGGAGGTTCACCTTGAACTCTGCGGCCACAACGTCTTCCTCGGGCCGCATCAGCGTGAGAGCGGCATATCCGCCGGCGTTGTCTGCAATGGCCGTGACCGCCGCCGCGTGGAAATGGCCGTTCTGCTGGGTCACGGCGTCGGAGTAGGGTAGCTCGATCTCGACACGGCCGGCATCGACCTGCAGCAAGCGCCCGCCCAGCGTTTTCATGAGCCCCTGCCGGTCGAAGCTCGCTCGCACTTTTTCACGGAACCCGGGGCTTGGCGTGGAATTCTCGACCATCTCGCTCGATCGGCCACGACCATAGCGCGAGCCGGTTCAACTGTCTTGGATCGCTGTGCGCTTCATTTCCGGCGTTCGACCATTATCGAACCCGGCTTTCTGCCACGCGCCAGGGCTGACACCGAACGTCCCTTTGAATCGACGATGGAAGTGGCTCTGATCGGCAAAACCAAGCGCAAACGCCACCTCGGCAATCGCCATCCCCAATCGCAGTCGACGTCTGGCCTCTTCGAGGCGGATTTGCATATGGTACGCATGGAGGGGAAGTCCGAATTCGTTCTGGAACTGCCTCGTCAGTTGGAAACGGCTTGTCGACGCCACCGCAGCCAGCTCGGCAACGCTGACTGCGCCCGGATGATCGTGCAGATAGTCCCGGACGTGCCTCAGACGTTCTCTGTGTGCAGTGGACTGCGTCACGCGGGGCTGATCAGCGTGGTGCGTTGCGAGGCGGATGAGGCTTCTGTAAAGCAACTCGTCGGATGCCAGGGACCCGGCCGAAGACGTCATGGCCCGCCACGTGGCATTCAGCAGCCGGGCAAGTGTTGGGTCGACCAGCAGGGATCCCCGAACATCGAGCCGGGCAACAGGGCGTTGGAAAGCATCTTCGACAATACTTTGAAAGCTCGCGACGGATACATAAAACATTCTGTATGCGTATCCGCCCGCCGCTCCCGATCGACCATCGTGTACTTCACCCGGATTGATCGCGATGACATTACCCGGTGTGCTGTCGTGCGTCTCACCTCGGCACCAGAATCGCTGAACACCGCGCTCGGTGACACCAATCGCGTAGGTATCGTGCATGTGTCGATCGAACACATGCCGGTCGAACGACGCCTCGAGGAGCTCGACGCCGTCTGGGCCGCGAGGGCAGCGCACCCATTCGTCCCGGGCATGGAGACTTCGACGCGACGGGTTCATATGTTCAAGCAGTTGTCAGTTATCAGTCGTCAGTTCTCAGTTCGGGACCTGACCGAACTCACTGAACACTGATGACTGATAACTGATAACTGATAACTGAGAGAAACACTAGCGTGGGCGTTTCAGGAGGACGACGGTGCCTGTTTGAGCCGCGGCCTGCACATCGATCGCCTCCCAACCCTCCATTCCCGCTGCATTCAGCGCGGCCGAGGGGTCCTGTGCACGCCCGATATTCAGCATGCGGTACTCCCACTGCTGGCGCGCGTGCCGGGCTTGCACCACGCTGGCTGGGTCGATGGCCACCGTTGCGGTTCCCGCAAGTTGGACGGGAAGCGCCGTGGGCGTTGCGACGGCGTGCAACACGACGGGCACAGCCTCACCAGCCCCCCGGTTTTCGACCCAGACGTTTGGACGGGTCGGGTAGCCCGGGCGGTCGGTGTTTTGTCCGGGAGCCGCGGTCGTGATCGCACTGGCGGTCACAAGGATTGCCGTGGCAACCGCAAATGGAACGGTATGAGACATGGGTGACACCTCCGAAGGATTGAAAGACTGCCCGAACGAGCTTGATCAGGCGGTCTTCTGCGTGGTGAGGCCGAGCTCTTCGATCATCTGCTTGCGCATCCGAAACTTTTGAACCTTGCCGGTCACCGTCATTGGAAACTCGGTGGTGAAGCGGACGTACCGCGGGATTTTGTACGACGCAATCTGCCCGCGACAGTAGTCCCGAATCTCGTCAAGCGTGGACGAGTGTCCATCTCGCAGGCGAATCCAGGCACAGACTTCCTCGCCATATTTCGCGTCCGGTACGCCAATCACCTGAACATCGCTCACTTTGGGGTGCGTGTGCA
>DATBJG010000449.1:0-3507 GCA_036556585.1 Vicinamibacterales bacterium | reverse complement strand
GACACCATTCCGTTCGGCGGCGTTCAGATGCGCGTGCTCGTGTCCGAAGGACCGGTAATTGCCAATCCGATCAACGGTGGCGGACCCAACCCGCTCTGCGCCACGGCAACCCGGATGCCTCCGGCGGGCCCCGAGAATATCCGCATGGTTGGACTATCGCTGACGTACGGCACGTTCAAGTTTGCGAGTCTGGCCGACCTCGATTGGTCGCGAGAGATGGAACTGGCATGCCCCGTCAACAAGTTGGGCGCGGTGAATCTCTACACAATCAACCGCCACGGCGGACTTGACAATTCGGGTAATCCAGTCCTGCTCAATGCCATCAAGCCGCAGGTGATCGTCGTCAATAATGGACCGCGCAAGGGATTGGGCGCACGTGACGATCGGATCAAACCGATCCCGGTTCCCGGTGTCACGCCCGCGCCGTACGAGCGGATTTCGTATTTGAGAATGGCCAGGACACCAGGAGTGGAAGACATCTGGCAGGGTCACTTGTCCATGCTCGACAGCGATCCCACTCACAACACCGCGCGCGACATGATCGCCAATTTCGAAGACAACGGCGTGGACCACCCGGGGAACCTGATCGTGGCCTCGGTTGGCCGCGACGGACGATTCACGCTGACCAACACCCGAAACGGGTTCAGCAAGACCTATACGGCGCGCCCGTAAAAAAGACTCCCGACCCCTTTTCACTCCGGCCTGTTCGTTTCCCGTGCGTTCGCGTTTAGTACAAGGGGAGCCAAAGCTCCCGCCAGGCGCCCCCACCTTCACGATGGTTTTTGCGCGGAATTGCATATGATACCTGTTGGCAATCTGTCGCAACCCCAACCGTCTGGAACATTTACGCCATCGATTCGGCGCGATGCCGAAGAGACGCGTCCCGGGCGCCACTTGGCCAAATCCACTCGTGATTCGCTGATCGGCAGGCGTGTCGCCCAATACGTGATTGAGGCTCCGCTCGGCGGCGGCGCCATGGGTATCGTCTACAAAGCGCACGACACGAAGCTTCACCGCAAGGTGGCGCTCAAGTTCCTGCCTCCCCAATGGAGCCACGACGAGACCGCCAAACAACGCTTCATTCGAGAGGCTCAAGCCGCATCCGCGGCGGACCACCGAAACATCTGCACGATCCACGACATTGACACAACAGACGATGGGGAGTTGTTCATTGTCATGGCGTATTACGAAGGACAGACGCTGAAGCAGAAGCTCGAGGGTGGACCGTCGCCACACCCGGAACACGTCAAGCTCCCGCTGGACAAAGCTCTCGACATAGCGGCGCAAGTTTCAGAGGGTCTCGCAAAGGCGCACGCACATGGTGTGGTACATCGTGACGTCAAACCCGGGAATCTGATGATCGCGGACGATTCGGTCAAGATTCTCGACTTCGGGCTCGCGAAATTCGCAGACTCGCTGCAGTTGACGATTTACGGATCGCACATTGGCACCGTGGCCTACATGTCGCCCGAGCAGGCACGGTGCGAGGAAGCCGACGTGCGCAGCGACGTCTGGGCCGTCGGCGTCGTGTTGTACGAGATGCTGGCCGGCCATGTGCCGTTCGAGGGCAGGTACGCGGAAGCAACCTTCCACGCTATCAAGCATGACCGGATACCACCATTAAGGGACGCACGTTCGGACACCCCCGAGGCCGTAGAGGCCCTGATTCACCGTGCACTCGAAAAAGACCCTGGAAAGCGCTTCCAAACCGCGGGCGAACTGGCGCGCGCACTGCGAACACTTCAGGCTGATCTCTCGGCGTCGCATGCCGCATCGGTCAGCGACGCCAGGTCGGGCTCGCATCGTTCCGGGCGCATCCCGCCGCGCTTGCCCTCCATTGCGGTGGTGCCGTTCCGGAACGTCAGCAACGAAAAGGGCCAGGACTATTTCTGCGACGGGTTGACCGAGGAGTTCATCAACAGGCTCACGAAGATCAAGGGGTTGCGGGTGATGGCGCGGGCGTCGGTGTTCCAACTCAAGGATCAAACGCCAATCCGCATTGGCGAGGCGTTGAACGTGGACACCATGCTCGAGGGCAGCGTCAGAAAGACAGGAAATCGGCTGAGGATTGTCGTCGCGTTGATCAACACGCGCGACCAGTCACAACTCTGGCAGGAGAGCTTCGATCGCGAGCTCAAAGACATCTTTGCGGTGCAGGACGAAATTGCCGGCACGGTTGTCAAGACGTTGAGGGGAAAGCTCGCCACCGACGACAGCACGCGGCCCGTTGTGCCGCATAGCACGAACCTCGAGGCGTACCAGGCCTATCTCGAAGGGCGGTACCACTGGAACAAGAGGACCGAATCGGAGCTGAAAAAGAGTGCGCGGTGCTTCGAGCGGGCGATTGAGTTGGACCCGGAATACGCTCCGGGATATGTCGGTCTCGCGGAAGCGCTGGTCACGCTCGGCACGTATGGGGCACTCCCGCCGGGTGGAATCGTGGCGAAGGCCGACGAAGCATTAAAGGGAGCGCTCCGCATCGACGACACGCTGGCCGAAGCCTACGCCTGCCGCGGATGCCTGCAGGCGTACTACAAGTGGTCCTGGCCCGACGCGGAGGATGACTTCAAACGAGCCCTCGCGCTCAACCCGGACTGCCTGGCCGCACGTCACTGGTACGGCATCAATTACCTGGTGCCGCAACGGCGATTTGACGAGGCCACCGAGCAGCTTCATCGCGCCCTGGATCTGGATCCGCTCTCGCTCATCATCAAGACGAGCCTGGGAATGCGGTCATATTTTGCGGGGAGCTACGAGCAAGCGCTGCACGAGCTGTCAAACGCCGTCGAGCTGGACGAGAGCTTCGCGCTCGCCCACATCTTCCTGGGTCATACGTACACCGCGCTGTCGAAGTACGAAGAAGCCTCGAAGGAATTCGACGAAGCCATTCGTCTGTCGGGTCGCGGTCCGGATGTGCTGGCGGCGACAGGTTACCTGCGCGGCGTGTCGTCCGACACGAAAGGAGCCCGGAGCATCCTGGCGGAGTTGAGGGAACTGTCTCAGCGACGCTACGTGTCCCCTACCCTGCTCGCCCAGGTCTACGCCGGGCTCAACGACAAACAGGAAGCACTCAACTGTCTCGAAGACGCCGCCTCAGAAGGCGCCGCCGACCTCGCCTGGCTCGCGGTGCGGCCGGTGTTTGCGGGCCTGCGCGAGGAGGCGAGGTTTGCGGCGCTGGTGAAGCGATTGGGGCTCCTCACCTAGCAAGGAATCGGATAGAACGCACCATTGAACTCCAAGTAGCAGGGATCCCCGCCCTGAGGCGTCTCTGTCTGGATAATTGATAACGCTCTCACCGCAACAATCGTCTCTTTTGGCAATGCCGACAAAGGTTTAGGACATAGAGAGCCATTGGGGTTATAGCACGTTATGCCGTTCGGCCCGTGCGTGAGTCTAAATTGGCCGCGCCCGGTCGTCCCCGGCGCCGGAGGTTCCTGCGCTTGAGCCAATCCCCAGAAATGTACCGCTAACGCCAGCACGAGCCCGACGCCGAGCGCTCCGAGTACT
>DATBJG010000448.1:0-7793 GCA_036556585.1 Vicinamibacterales bacterium | reverse complement strand
GGATCGGCCCTCGAGTTGGAAGCGTGCGGTTCTGGATTTCCACGTTGAAGAGTTGTACGGCACGCCGCGGAACGAAACCGAGGGAGGGGTCGAAGTTCTCGCCAATCCGCTTGTAATTTAGAAACAAGTCCCAACGGTCGTTCGGGTACTCGACTTTGAACCCGTGCGACGTGGCATCGCGGCCAAGATCATCGCGTCCCGTCGCAAGGCCCCATGCGCCCGCCAGGAAGTTCTTGTCGCCGCCAAGGCGCGACGTGGCGTAGGTGAAATCCGCGCCGGCAAGCCAACTCCCGGAGCGCCCTACCGGATCACCAAACGTCGCAATGGCGCCGATCCAGGATTCGGCCCAGATGTTCTGCTTCACGCGGGTGGCTGCCATCAACGCCTCGTTGGCGACAACACCCGGCTTGTCATTGGTGCCGATGATCAAGCCTCCAAAATTCGTGTCTGAAACTCGCCCGTTGAGCTTGCCCCCGGCAATGATGGGGACCTCGGAACCTTCGACGAGCCCGATTCGGCGGCTGAAAAACGGGATGACGTCCTCGTCGAGCCCGAACCCGAACGCAAAAATATCCGAACCCTCGAGGAAGAACGTCCGCTTCTCAGGAAAAAACAGCGGAAATCGCGTGAGATTCGTGCGCCGGGTATCCACTTCGGTTTCTGCGAAGTCCGTATTGACGGTCAGCGATGCGATCCGGTTCGCACCAAGACGCTGCGTCACGTCGAGGCTGGGTTGCAGCTCCCCGTCTACCGATGCCGAAGGGGCGGGAACGCCTCCCCCAGTCGTTATCGCCGGTCGCACGCTGAGACCGAGCCCCAGACTGAAACTGGGCAGGCCGGTCAGCAGTCCGGCGCGGCTCGTTTGGATCAATTCGTACTGACGCGCCGGGAAGGCCCAGCGATTGGTTTCCAAAGCTCGCTGAATCCGACGCTCGACGTTGAAATGCCATTCCCGAAGGTCCGGGTTGAAGTTCAGTGTCTGGACCGGAATCCGGAGCTCGGCACTCCAACCTGTGTCCACGCGCGCGGCCGCGCCTTCCCAGATACCATCCCAGTTCGGATTTTCTTCGTCACTGCCAGGCTCGATCAGGCCGTCGTAGCGCGCGCCGCTCGGGTTGATTGCAAACACATATCCCGACCGGCCGTCCAGGAATGGACCCAGCACCACGCGAACGTGGTCCTCCTCCTCAAGCTCGGCATCGCGTCGCACATTGAAGCTGACAATACCCGCGGGGTTCGGGTCTTCAGACAGGATGCCGATTACGAGCGCCTGCGGACCCGCGAGAACACGGACCACTGTTCGGCCCGTGGGCTGAGCGCCTTCGCGCGGTTGGGTCTGCAGGAACGAGTCGGTTGCCTGGGTGCCGCTCCATGCCGTCTCATTCAGCATCCCATCGACAACGATGCTGTCGGACAGCTGCCCGGCTTGCAGCGCAGGGGGGCTTTCGGCTTGGGCGACGGCCGTTGACGGCAGGCCCAGCGCGATGAAGGTCGCAAGCACCGCGGCGGAGACGACAGAAGAAGACGGGCTGCTGCTCACGATCGGACGGAAATTGGAAAGGGTACCAGAGTCGAGCATGAATGTCTGATGACGTCGGAGGTTCATGTTCGGCCTGGGAAGACTCCCCCGACACGGGTCGGTCAGAAGACCTTATTAATGAATAAGTTAATGTCGCTGTTGTGTATGTATTTACCGGTAGGTATACTGGATGGTTATGCAGGTTGTTGGGAACCCCTCATACATTCGGAACGTCCACAAGACATCCAGTGCCGGTCGCATTCTGAGCACGGCCCTCGATTTGTTTGCCGTCAAGGGATACGACGCCACCTCGGTCCGCGAGATCTGTGAAGCGGCGGGCATCACCAAACCCACGCTTTACCATTTCTTCGGCAGCAAGGACGGCGTCTTTCAGGCGCTCGTCATGGGTGCGTTCGACGAGTTTCGCCAGCACGTCGAACAGGGGTTGGCCGGTGAGGGGACCCTTCGTGATCGGCTCAAGCTGGTGGCTCGGTTGCTTCTGGCTGACGCACGGGAGCGGCCAAAGCTCTGGCGGTTCATCCATGCAGTTGTGTGGGCACCGCCCAGCACTGCCCCGTCCACCAACTGCCCGGAGTTCTATCGAAGCGTGGTGGCGATTCTGGGACAGGCCCTTGAAGTGGGCGTCGCTTCCGGGGAGCTCGCGCCAGGTCCGACCGACATCCGTCTTCTGGCGCTGATGGGCACGCTGGGTGAGGCAGGCAATGGCTACGTCATCGCCGGCCAACCCGACCTGACGCCCGAGCTCGCAGATGACTTGATTGACACCGTGATGAACGGTTGGGGCACAAATGGCGTGCAGGCCTTTCCGCCCTCGCGCGAAGCGCTTCGGCGAGACCTCGACGAAGCTCGAAGACCGTAATCGGGCAGGCCTGCCTGAGCTTGCGTACCGGGAGGAACAAGCGTGTTTGACGTACGGCGCCTGCGGGCGCACAAACGAGTGATTGGGGTTGGAGCTGCACTGCTCGTTCTCGCACTTGCGGGAGTCGCCGATGCTCAGGATCGACAGCTGCCGCCAACGGGTGTACTCACATTGCAGGACGCGCTCGCGCTCGCCAGAGCTCGCAGCGAGCAGGTCGTCATCGCGCGCGCGGGCGTCACCCGCGCCGAGAGCGGTGAGTTGCGTGCGCGCAGTGAACGTCTTCCGCAATTGTCGCTGTCAGGTTCCTACGATCGTGCTCTTGCGTCCGAATTCGAGGGCCTGTTCGACAACATAGATTTTGGTGGCGGTTCCGGCGCGCCCGGCGAGACACCTGACCTCGGCAATCTTCCGTTCGGGCGCGAAAACACATACAGGATTGGCCTGACGTTTTCGCAGAACGTGTACACCGGCGGTCGAATTCGGGCGCAGCAGGAACAGGCGCGCCTCTCCCGGGAGACAGCGGCCATTGGACTGGCCACCACGACCGCGCAGCTGGAGCTGGACGTGGCGCGTGCATTTTACGATGCGGCATTGAGCGATCGGCTGCTCTCTATTGCCGAGGCCACCTACGGCCAGGCCAATCAGACGTTCGAACTGACGCGAGTGCAGCGCGAAGCGGGCCGGCAATCGGAATTCGAGCAGCTCCGCGCGCAGGTGGCGCGCGACACCCTACAACCTCAAGTGATCCGGCAGCGCGCCAATCGAGACGTGGCCTACATGAGGCTGAAACAACTGCTCGAGCTGCCCATGGAAGCGCCGGTTCGACTGGCGGCCGGGCTGGAGAACGACTTGCTGCCGCCCGATCCGGCGTTTGCCAACGTGCTCGTCCAGGTCGAGTCGGGCCCGCTGCCCCGACGTCTGGCGCTGGACGAAGCCCGCACCGCGATCCAGTTGAGCGAGGCGGCGATTGATGTCGTCCGGTCACAACGGTGGCCATCGCTGGCCGTCAGTTCCTCCTACGGCAGGGTTGCCTACCCACCAGGCTTCGGACTCCCCGTTGATTTCCGCACGAACTGGACGGTTGGGGTCAGCGGATCACTACCGATCATGACGGGCGGGCGAATCAAAGCGGAGGAGATGGGCGCACGTGCGGATCTCGAGGAAAGCCGGTCGCGTCTCGAGCAGGCGCAGAAGATTGCGACCCTCGACGAGGAAAGTACCCGCAGCGATCTGGTCGCCGCTCGTGCACAGTGGGATTCCACGGCCGGCACCGTTCAGCAGGCACAGCGGGCGTACGAGATTGCGGAGCTGAGGTTCCGGGAAGGCCTCGGGACACAGCTCGAGTTGTCGGATTCGCGGTTGCTGCTTCAGCAGGCCGAGGCCAATCGCGCACAGGCAGCACGCGATTATCAGCTGGTGCGGATCCGGCTTGCACTGTTGCCCGATCTGCCCCTCTCGGCGCCACTGGCCGGGATTCCTGCAACGGTTCCGGTTCAGCAAGCACCGGTGCCTGCGCCTGTGCCGCAAGCGCCCCGCGGTCCCGTGCAGGCTCAGGGTCCGGCTCTGACGGGCGGTGGGGCAGCATTTGGATTTCAGGGAGCTCAATAACAGATGACGACGTCGTGTTGTGCAAAGAAACTGTGGCTGGTGGCGGGAGCCTTGTCGGTGGCGTCGCTTGCGGCGTGCGACAGGACACCGGAGCCTGAAGCGTCCGCATCGGCACCTGCCGCCATAGAAATTGGTCGCGAAGATCTCGTCACCGTGTCTCGCGCGGAAATCAGCGTCGGGCCCTTGATCTCTGGCGAGCTCAGGGCGGCGCGTGAAGCAACGGTGCGCGCGCAGGTCGGTGGATCGGTCCTCCAGGTGTCTGCCGAAGAGGGGCAGTCTGTGCGACAGGGCGCGTTGCTGGCGCGTATTGAGGATCAGACCTTGCGCGAGGCGGTGGCTTCGGCGCAATCGGACGTCCGCTCGGCGGAGCAGTCGCTTGACGTGGCCCAGCGGGAGCTGCAGCGGACCGAAACGCTCGTCAAGGCGGGCGCGCTGGCCGAACGTGACACCGATCTTGCCCGCAGCGCTGTCACCGCGGCGCAGGCTCAGGTGGATGGCGGGCGCGCCAGGCTGGCCAGTGCCCGCGAGCAATTGTCGAATGCGACCGTGGTCGCGCCGATGACGGGGGTCGTCAGCCGCCGTCAGGTCGATCAGGGAGACGTCGTGAGTCCAGGCACGGAGCTTTTTGCGATCATCGATCCTTCGAGCATGCGCCTCGAGGCGTCGGTGTCGTCGAGCGACCTGCACGCCGCCTCGGTGGGTGTTCCCGTGATGTTCGAAGTCCGGGGCTTTCCCGGTCAGCAATTTGAGGGACGGATCGAGCGCGTCAGTCCCACCGCCAATTCCACGACCAGGCAGGTCCCCATTTTTGTCACGGTCCCAAACAAGGGCGGCCGGCTGCTGGCGGGCCTGTTTGCCGAAGGGCGCATCACCCGGGAGTCACGTCAGACGTTGGTGTTGCCGGAATCGGCCATCAACATGACCGGTGAAACCCCCTGGGTGGCGCGTGTCCGCGACAACAAGGTCGAGCGGGTTGATGTGAAGGTCGGACTGCGTGATGAGCAGACCGAACGCGTAGAAATCGCGTCCGGCCTTGCCGAGGGCGATCAGCTGCTCGTCGGCGCCGCGAGAGGAATGACGCCAGGAACGCCCGTCAGATTAAGAAACTGAACCCTGGAACCCTAGAACCGTTCAGGAGCGCCCGTGTTTATCTCCGATTTCTCCATTCGCCGTCCCATCATCACGGTCGTGTCCATGCTGGCGCTCGTGGTGTTCGGTATCTTTGCGCTCTTCAACCTCAACACCGACGAGTTTCCAGACGTCGCCCCGCCGGTTGTGTCGGTGTCGATTCCGTACCCGGGCGCTGCGCCCGAAACTGTGGAACGTGAGGTTGTCGAGCCAGTCGAGGAAGCCATTTCGGCAATCAGCGGTGTCGACCGTGTCAGATCCTCGTCGCTCGACAGTTTTGGCGTGGTGACCGTCGAGTTCATCTTCGCCAAGGACTTGCAGGAAGCCACCCAGGATATTCGTGATGCCATCTCCCAGATTCGCAACGATCTCCCGCTGGAGATGGAGGAACCCATCCTCACCCGGTTCGATCCGAACGACCTGCCGATCGTCCAGCTGACCCTTTCGTCACAGACGCTCCGGGGGCCCGAGCTGACACGAATTGCCGATCCCTCGATCACGAGACGATTGCGTGGAATTAACGGTGTCGCCGAAGTGCGTGTCGTCGGTGGAATCAAACGAGAGCTCACGGTCGAGCTCCTGCCCAAGGCGCTGCAGACGGCAGGTGTGAGCGTCAGTGAAGTCGTTCTTGCGTTGCAGGCCCAGAACCTGGCAGCGCCGGTCGGGCGGCTCAACGGCGAGCTGGACGAGCGCACGATCAGACTGAAGGGTCGACTCGATACGGCTCCAGAGTTCGGCCGGTTGGTCGTCGCGCAACGGGGCGGGCGACTGATTCGGCTCGCAGACATTGCTGATGTCCGTGACGGGACTGAGGAGCAGCGGACTGCCGCGCTCTTCAACGGGCGCGAGGCGGTCGGCCTCGACATCCTGATGGCCGACGGATTTTCGACCACCGCCGTCAGCAGCCGGGTCCGGGAGCAAGTCGATCAGATCCGCAAGACGCTGCCCTCTGGCGTCGAACTCATCGTGGCGCGCGACACGGGCCCCCGCGTGTCGGCATCGGTTGGCGATGTCGAGAGCGCGCTTTTTGAAGGTGCGTTTCTCACTGTCCTTGTGGTCTTCGTCTTTCTGAATTCATGGCGTTCCACGGTGATTACAGGGCTCGCGCTCCCGGTGTCGGTGCTGGCGTCGTTTGTTGCCGTCTGGGTCTTCGGCTTCACCCTCAATACGATGTCGCTTCTCGGGCTCTCGCTTGCCATCGGCATCCTCATAGACGATGCGATTGTCGTGCGGGAGAACATCGTCCGGCATGTCGAAATGGGGAAGGACCACTACAAGGCGGCGCACGAAGGCACCGATGAGATAGGCCTCGCGGTGGCTGCGACCACCTTTTCTATCGTCGTGGTGTTCGTCCCGGTGGCATTCATGGGTGGCATTGCCGGTCAGTGGTTCAAGCCGTTCGCGCTCACGCTGGCCTGCTCAGTACTCGTGTCGCTCTTTGTGTCGTTTTCGCTCGACCCGATGCTGTCTGCCTACTGGCCCGATCCGCACCTGCTGCCGGAGGAGCGATCCTGGCTCTCACGACTGCTGATCCGCTTCAACCACTGGTTCAATCGTCAAGCCGACAGATACAAGATTGTTATTGGGTGGGCATTGGCTCATCGAACCGCAATGGTGGGTCTGGCCCTTGCAGCGTTCGTGGGAGCGCTGGCGCTGCCGGCATTCGGGTTCGTCGGTGCTGCGTTGCTTCCTACGTCGGACGAATCTGAATTTCAGATCGGCATCGATACGCCACCAGGGTCGAGCCTGGAGTACACCAAGCTCAAGGCCGAAGAAGCGGCGCGACTGGCGCGGGCACTCCCGGAAATCGCCTACACCTATACGACGATTGGAGGCACGACGGACGCCGTCGATCAGGGGGCGGTGTACGTGCGAATGCTCCCGAAGGCCGAACGCGACCGTCATCAGAGCGACGTGATCATCGCGCTTCGAAAAGATCTGTCGCGTCTGGCGGGAGTGACGGCCAGCATTGGAAACGGCAACTTCGAAGGAACCAAACAAATCCTCCTTCAACTCCAGGGCCCTGAAACGGCGGAACTGAATCGCCTGGCCGAACAGGTCAGGGCCGAGGTTACGCAGGTCCCCGGCGCCGTCGACGTCGGTCTGTCGACACGGGGCCAGAGACCCGAAGTGGAGGTGTCGATCGATCGGGCGCTGGCCGGCAGTCTGGGCATCACTATCGGGCAGGCCGCCCAGGCGCTTCGGGTCGCGTTCGCCGGACTCGATGTCGGCGACTGGGTGGATGACGAAGGGGAAACACGCAACGTCTATGTGCGGTTGAGTCCCAAGTCGCGGACGAACCTTTCGGACCTGACGTCACTTCCGCTCTTTGTCAACAGCGTCGACGGCACGAGCGTGGCGGTGCCGCTCGGGCAGGTTGCGCGAATTACGACCGGGCCTGGACCGGCACGGATCGATCATCTCGATCGCGAGCGTGTGGTAACAGTCGAAGCCAACACGGAAGACCGCTCGCTGAGCGAAGTGCAAAGCGACATCAATGCCCGCCTGGCGACTACTGTCAGAATGCCGAGCGGCTATTCACTGCGCCAGGGCGGCGAAACCGAGGACCAGCAGGAGATCTTCACGCAGATTGGCATGTCTCTCGGGATTGCCGCGCTGCTGATGTATTTCGTGCTCGTCGTGCAGTTTGGGTCGTTC
>DATBJG010000447.1:0-10340 GCA_036556585.1 Vicinamibacterales bacterium | reverse complement strand
TTGCCCGATGAGGTTGATCCCAATCAGTCCGTCGCAGAGACCCAGGTGCCGCGACAATCTTCTGCCGCGACCCCGATGGTGTTCATCCTTCTGATGAGCGGGCTCGCGGCGGCTGGCTTTGCCGGGTGGAGGACTTTTTTGAAAGGTCGTCGGTTCACGAAAACGAGACGCAGAGATGCCAGCCGGCGTCGTAAAAGCGGACATTCTGTCTTCTGACTTCTGTCTTCTGCCTAGGTCTTTTTCCTATTCAGATCCGCCGGGATGTAGTGCACGTACGCGTTGAGCAACGCGAGCGTTTCGTCTTTGTCTGCCAGCTCCCGATCGATGAGATCCCGCAACGACACGATCCCGACCAACCGGCCTTCCTGTAACACCAGCAAATGTCGGACGCGCGCCTTCTGGAGACGGACGAGCGCTTCTTCGCACTCCTCGCCAATGTCTGCGACCACGAGGTCGGTGCTCATGACGTCGCGAATGCTGGTTTGAGCGGGGGCAAGACCGGCGGCAACCACACGGGTCATGAGGTCGCGTTCCGTGAAGATCCCGGCGAGCCTGTCGCCGTCCACCACCGGAACCGCACCAATACCTCGTTCGGTCATCAAGCGTGCTGCCTCGAAAACCGAATTGCCGGGGTCTACCACGGCAAGCTGTTGACCCCGGATGAAAGCGCCAAGGGTCATCATGGGACGATACGGACAGGATACAGGAGAACGGGGATTCGGGGTTGGGGATTCGGGGTTCGGGATTCGCGGGATTCGGGGTCCAATTCTCGGAATTTGGGAATAACATTCTGTCTTCTAACTTCTGTCTTCCATGGTATTCAGCCCCCTCGTCCTTGCATGGTTCATTTCCGCCACTCTTGGCGCGGCAGCGCAGCAACCGGCACTGACGCAGGCACCTCAGACAGCCAGAGCGGCTGCGCCAATCGATCTGACGGGCTACTGGGTGTCGGTTGTAACGGAAGACTGGCGATGGCGAATGCTGACACCACCCAAGGGGGATTACGCGAGTGTTCCGTTGAATCTCGAGGGGCGCAAAGCTGCCGACGCGTGGGACCCGGCAAAGGCCGCCGGTGATGGATGCAAAGCGTACGGTGCCGCGGGCATCATGCGTATGCCCGGACGACTCCACATCACTTGGGAGAACGACGCGACCTTGAAGATCGAAACTGATGCCGGCCGCCAAACGCGGATGCTTCGATTCGACACGACGCAGAAGCCGACTGGTGCCGCGTCGTGGCAGGGGCTCTCGGTGGCCTCCTGGGAACTGCCGGGCGGCCGCGCTGGGCGAGGTGGGGCAGCGCCACGCGGCGGTTCGCTGAAGGTCGTCACGACCAACCTGCGGGCGGGGTACTTGCGCAAGAACGGTGTGCCTTACAGTGAAAACGCCGTTGTCACGGAGTACTTCGACCGGCATGCGGCTTACGGTAACGAATGGTTTACCGTCACAACCATCGTCGAGGATCCTCGTTACCTGACCCAGACATTCATTACCAGTTCCCATTTCAAGCGCGAGCCGGATGGGGCCAGGTGGAACCCGGTTCCGTGTGAGTAGCGACGACCTGAATCCCGACCCCCGAACCCCAAGCCTCAAGTCCCCGTCTAAGCCCGGAAAGACGATGTCTCGGCAATTGGAGGAACCATGGCTAGACACAAGCTTTTCGGCGCGTTTGTGGCCGTTCTCCTGGTGTCCGTTCTCGCGCTCGGCGAATGGAGCTCGTCAATTGTCGAGGCCCAGCAGGCCCCGTTTCGCTGGACAGGTCAGCTTGCCGCGGGGCAAACGATTGAAGTCAGGGGGATCAACGGCAATATTCGTGCAACTGGCGTCCCAGGGGCGGATGTGGAGGTCACGGCGGTCAAGCATGCGCGACGCTCCGATCCAAACAGCGTCCGGATCAATGTGGAACAGCACGGAAACGGCGTGACCATCTGCGCGGTTTACCCGACGAGCGGCGGCGTGCAGCGGAATGATTGCAGCCAGGGCGGACAAGGGAACAACCTTCGCGATAACGACGTGCAGGTCGATTTTACAGTGCAAGTTCCCACCGGCATCAATCTGGTCGCACGCACCGTCAACGGCAGCGTGGCCGCCGACTCGACAAGCGCGAATGCCGACCTGAAGACGGTAAACGGTGACGTTCAATTTTCGACGGCCGGATATGGGCAGGCTCAAACGGTCAACGGATCCATCAGCGCATCACTGCAGCGCGCCGATTGGACCGAGCCACTCGAGTTCCGTACCGTTAATGGCGGTATCACCGTCGATTTACCTCCCGACACGAATGCTAATGTCCAGGCGCAGGTCGTCAACGGCAACATCACGAGCAATTTTCCAATGGTCGTGACCGGCCGGCTGGATCCTCGGCGGGCGAACCTGACCTTAGGAAGCGGGGGACGCAGACTCGACCTCCAGACCGTGAACGGCAGCATCGAACTCCGGCGCAGTCAGTAGTCGCGTACAATCTCCAGCAATGGCGGACGACTCTCTGCCGGAAGTCTGGCTCCGGGGGCCGGTTCCGGAAGTGCCTGCCGAGCTGATGCCGGCCGCACATGCGCTGCTTCAAATTGCCGAGGAACTCGACCGCCTCGTTACGACGCTATCTCCGAGCGATCTCTGGGATCGACCTGGCGGGGCAGCCTCGATTGGGTTCCACCTGCGGCACCTGGCCGGCAGTCTCGACCGCCTCCTGACGTACGCGCGCGGAGAGACCCTGAGCGAGACGCAAATAGCGGCCATGGAAGCCGAGTCACAACCAGCCCGCTCGGGCGAGGATGCGTCGGCGTTGCTGCGATCCGCGCATGAGGCCATCGACCGTGCGCTGGCTCAGATTCGGGCGACCAGGCCCGATACACTCTTCGAGCCTCGTTTGGTGGGCCGTGGCCGGTTGCCTTCGACTGTTTTGGGCCTGCTGTTCCACGCCGCCGAGCACGCGCAGCGACACGCTGGGCAGATCGCCACCTCGGCAAGGATTCTTCAGGGACGACTCTAGGCTCTGCACCTTTGGTCGGGCCGGGCTCGTATTCTCTTCAGTGCCTACCGCTGTGCGTCTCACCGTCTTCGTGTTCTTTTCGCTGATTGTTGCCGCCTCTGGCCTGGCGCCCGCAGCAGCGCAATCTGCCGGCAGCGATCTGGATGCGTTCATGGAGAAGGTGCTCGCCCGCCGGGACGACAACTGGAAAAAGCTTCAGCAGTACATCCTCGACGAGCGGGCCCGCTTCGAAGTACGGGGCCCCGGTCGTATTCCACTCTGGGGCGACGACCGCGAGTTCACTTGGTACATCCGGGACGGCTACTTCGTGCGGAGTCCGCTCCGTGTCAATGGCGTTGAGGTCTCCGAAAGCGATCGCCGAAAGTACGAGGAGAAGTTCGTGCGTGCCGTGCAGGCCCGCGAAAAGCGCGAAGCCAATCCGCCATCAGACCCACAGCCACCAGATGGTGTCACTCCCGCTGATACGCCGGCAGACGTCCAGGATCTGATCCAACAGACCCGCGAGCCACAATTTGTTTCCACGGCGTACTTTCTCCGTTTCAAGTTCGAAAAAGGCCGGTACGCGCTCGTGGGCCGCGAGTCGTTCGAGGGCCGGCAAGTGCTGCGAATCGAGTACTACCCCACCAGGCTTTTTGATGACGACGATCGTAAAGATCGGTCCGGAAGGTCGACCGATCGTCGGGAGCGCAATCCACGAGGGCAGGAAGTGATGCGCCTGATGAACAAGGCGTCTCTGGTCACGCTGTGGGTCGAGCCGAAGCTACATCAGATTGTGAAGTACACATTCGACAACGTCGGTCTGGATTTTCTGCCGGGCCGGTGGTTGGTACATGTCGACGAGATTCGGGCAGGTATGGTGATGCGGGAGGCATTCCCTGAGGTGTGGCTGCCCTCAGGGCTCGACGTGGGCGCGTCGGTGGTTCTTGCGTCCGGCCGATTCGATTTCTCGCAACGAGTCGAGTACCTCGATTATCGCGAAGCCAATGTCAGCACGTCATTCCGACCTGGGAGCGCGCGCTGAGCATGGGCGGCCGTCGTCTTTTTGCTGCCGTCTGCACGGTCGTTTGGGCCAGCTGGGCAAGTACCGGCGTGCTCGCGCAGCAGGACGTCATTGCAGAGATCCACGTCCATGGCAATACGGTAACGAGCACCGAGGACATTCTCCGCCTATCAGGACTCACCGTCGGAGATCCGTTCCGTGAGGATCAGTTGGCGCAAGCTGCCAATCGACTGCGGGCAACCAACACCTTCGAGCACGTTGAGGTTCTCAAGCGTTACGCGTCGATCGACGATCTCACCCGTATTGCCATCGTCCTGCTTGTCGATGAGGGTCCGGTGCGCATTGTTTTGGAAGAAGGGGGAGCTGGACAGGCGACGCGTGTGCTGCGAGGACGGGTCTGGAACTTCATGTTCATGCCGATGCTCTCGTCTGAAGATGGGTATGGGTTGACCTATGGAGCACGGTTTTCGCTGGTGGACGCCGCCGGCAGGCAAAGTCGCATTTCGTTTCCCCTCACGTGGGGCGGAGACAAGGCAGCCGCCATTGAACTCGAGAAGACGTTTAGCGCCCGCGGGGCACCACGATTGACGGGAGGAGCGCTGCTTCAAAGGCGCACCCATCCCTACTATGAGGAGGATGCCGATCGTTCACGAATCTGGGCTCGCGCAGACTGGCAGATCGGCAGGCCGGTTCGCGCAGGCGCAATCGGCGGGTGGCAGGAAGTCTCGTTTCTCGGAGACCAGGCAGCAACGCCGTTGATCGGTGGGGATGTGTCGTTCGACACGAGGCTCGATCCGATGCTCCCGCGCAATGCCATTTACGCGCGCGCGGCTGTCGAGCATTTCCGTCTTCCAGATCTGCCGCTGACGAGGACCGAGCTTGACGGACGCGGTTACATCGGCATCGGTGGCCAGCGCGTCCTCGTTCTTCGGGGCCTGCACGAAACTACGAACCGGGCGGCCCCGCCGTACTATCAGTCGATTCTCGGCGGGGACAGAAATCTTCGAGGGTTCAAGGCGGGTACTGCTGTTGGCGACACGCTCGTAGCCGCGTCGGCCGAGCTTCGGGCGCCTCTCACGTCGCCGCTCCGAATCGCAAAGCTGGGCATCAACGTGTTCGTTGACACCGGTGTCGCGTACGACAAAGGACTTCGGCTTCGCGATCAGACATTTCAAACGGGTACCGGCGCTGGCGTTTGGCTGGCAGCCGCCCTGGTCCACCTGCACCTCGAAGTGGCCCACGGGTTCGATGCCGGAACGCGCGCCCACTTCGGCATGGGCTTCACTTTTTGAATTGCAGAATTGCAGAATTGCAGGATTGCAGAAGGGATCTAACGGAACCTTTAAACATTCCTTTCTGCAATTCTGCAATCCTGCAATCCTGCAATTGGTTATGATTGCCCCCCATGACCTGGTGGCAGTGGCTGGTTGTCGGCCTGGTGCTCGTTGCCCTCGAGATGGCTGCGGCTGGCGGCTTTTACATCATCTTCTTTGGCATTGCTGCCATTGCCATTGCGGGTCTCAGGCTCGTTGACATGGCAGGGCCCGCATGGTTCCAGCTCCTGCTCTTCTCGGTCCTCTCGGTAGGTTCTCTCCTGTTATTTCGACAAAAACTGCTTCGGCAGTGGCAGGTCCCGGGAGCGCCTGTTGATATCGATTCTCTGGTCGGCGGCACGGCGTTCGCGCTGAGCGATATTTCGCCGGGCGCTGTTGGCAAGGTCGAGTTGCGAGGGACGACGTGGGATGCTCGCAACAGCACGGCAGGTGTCATTCCAAAAGGAAGTCGTTGCACGGTGATTCGAACCGATCGGTTGACGCTGTTTGTCCGACCTGAGGAGGTCACGACATGACCGGAGGCCTCGTCGTTCTGTTCGTGCTGGCGGTGTTCGTGCTGATCACAATTGCCAAGACGGCCATTGTCGTCCCTCAACAGAGCGCCTATGTGGTCGAGCGGCTGGGACGGTATCACGGAACGCTGGGGGCCGGATTTCACGTGCTGCTCCCGTTTGTGGACACGATTCGCTATCGGCATTCGCTCAAGGAAGTGGCCATCGACATTGCGGCGCAGGTCTGCATTACGCGCGACAACGTTCAGGTGGGCGTGGACGGCGTCCTCTATCTGAAAGTGCTGAACCCCGAGCGTGCGTCGTACGGCATCACGGACTACCTCTTCGCCATTTCGCAGCTCGCTCAGACGACGCTGCGGAGCGAGATTGGAAAAATCGATCTGGATCGCACGTTCGAGGAGCGCACCAACATCAATATGGCGGTTGTCAGCGAGCTTGACAAAGCGTCCGAGCCCTGGGGTGTGAAGGTCCTCCGGTATGAGATCAAGAACATCACGCCGCCGCAGGACATTCTGGCCGCCATGGAAAAACAGATGCGCGCCGAGCGGGAGAAGCGGGCGGTGATCTTGACGTCTGAAGGCACGCGCGATGCTGCGGTCAACACGGCGGACGGCGCTAAACAGGAAGTGATCAAGGCTTCGGAAGCCCGGAAGCAGCAACAGATTAACGAAGCCGAGGGCGAGGCCTCGGCCATTCTCTCCGTCGCGGCGGCCACGGCGGAGGGCATTCGCCGTATCGCAGATGCGCTTCAGGTCAAAGGCGGCACCGAAGCAATGCAGCTTCGCGTGGCCGAGCACTACATCACGCAGTTTGGCGAGCTTGCGAAGAAAAACAACACGCTAATCCTGCCGGCCAATGCCGGGGACGTTGCCACGATGATTGCCACGGCCATGCAAATCGTGGGACGAAGTTCACCGAGCGCACAAAGTCCGCCTGCCGTGCCACCTCGTCATAGCTGACGGCTGACGGCTGACGGCTGACGGCTACTTTTAACTTTTCCACTCTCCCCTGGTCCAACCCATTCAGCGTCTGCACAGGAGGCTGCATGAGGAGACTGACGAAAATTGTGATCGCGGCAGTGCTGGTGTCTCTTGCGCCACTGACGGCGACAATGGCCACCGCCCAGACCCGCCGCGATAGGCGCGATCGCATCGAGGATCGCCGGGACCTGCGAGAAGACCGTCGTGATCGACGAGAGGACCGAATTGATGCCCGTCGCGACGGCGGCATTCGTGATCGTCGAGAGGACCGGCGCGATCGGCGTGAAGATCGTCGAGACAGGCGCGAGGACCGAAGGGACCGACAAAACTAATTGCAGGATTGCAGAATTGCAGGATTGCAGAAAGGAAGGAAGGAAGGGTCGAAGGACTGCAATCCTGCAAGGTAGTTGCGAAGTGTGCTATTTCTTCCGCTTTGCGCGTGGCTTCGGCTTCGCCTTCGCCGGTCTCCCAGGTTGCTTCGACCGCGGCAGCTTGGCCGCGACAAGTTCATAAGAGGCGCGAAGGCGCGTTGCCACCTCGGGCCTCTCGAGAGCTTCACCCAGTCCCTGCTCCTGCACCCACATTGCCCGGGCCAAATACGGCGCAGGAATAATGCCCGGGCGCTCGATCAGCTCGGCGAATTCGTCTGGTGTGCACTTGAACGCCAGCGTGTGCGGGGGCTCGAGACAGACAACCGCGAACATCTTGCCACCCACACTGAACACGAGATCGGCCCCCCACTTGACGTCTTCGGTGACACCCGGCCACGCGCGACAAATCTTGCGGACGCCCTCAATCGTCATCTCGTCCGAACGTGCTTATCTGAACTGAAACGAGGTCGTGAACAAAACCTGCCGAGGCCGCGCCGGATCCGCCGTGTCACCGTCGCTCAGCCAATAGTAATCCGCGTCGAACAGATTGTGAGCCGACAGTGTGAAGCGGACCGGGCCGCGGATCCACGAAACGGCCGCGTCTACGACCGTGTACGGATCGAGCTCGAACGTATTATCACGGTTGGTCTGTACGCCACCCACATGCTTGACGTCGAACCGGGCGTCGATCGCCGGAGCAGGTGTAAAGTTCGCACCCCAGTTGACGATGTAGTCGGACGACATCGGCAGGCGGTTTCCGTTCAGCACGGTGTCGCCATCCTCTTCCTGGATCACGAAGTCACCAAACCGGTTTCGGTAGAACGACGCGTTCGTATAAATCGACACCCGGGGTGAAGCGGAAAACCGGACGCCCGTTTCAACGCCTTTGTACTTGATCTCGCCGGCGTTGGTGGGGAAGAAGAATGGTCCCTGACGTGTACTGAGGACGACGCCGTTCTCCGACATCCAGAAATAGGTTGCCTCGAGGGCGACCCGGCTGTCGGCGACGCTCGCTTTGACGCCAATCTCGTAATTGTCGATGTCCTCAGGCTTCAGGTTGAGCGGCACGTCCGCCGGAATCAGCGAACTCGGGCGGCGCGGCGGGAGGAATGCCTCCGAGTACGCGCCGTAGATGTTGACGGTCGGCATGTCGTTGCCTTCGTACCCGAGGAGCTTGAACGTGGCGCTGAGCTTGGGGCTGAAGGCGTCGAACGTATCCTCAATCTTGGCGCCGCCGTTTCGCGAGTTGTCCATATCAAGCCTGTCGTACCGTCCGCCCGCGGTCAGAATCCACCGGGACGTTGGCTCGATCATGTACTGGAAAAACAGCCCGCCGACCCCAAGATGGTACACCCTGTCTCCGGTGTCATGCTGCCACTCGCTGCGAGGCGGGATCACCGGATTGAGATAGTTGATCGTGAACCCGAACAGTTCCTCGTCGTTGTAGATGAAGTCACTGAACAGGTCGCCACTGTTCCATTCGTACGAGCCGCCAATGGTCAGCATGTGATTGACACGCTGACGATTGGGCGTCAGCTCCAGCCGGAATTCCTGGTAGGCAATGTTCTCGTTGAGCTCCTGCGAGAATGGGTACATCGATGCGGTGGTTGCCACCAGATCGTAAGGCGACCCGATGAAGTCCCCATCGTCGATGAACTTGTGTTGCACGTCGCGGTATCCGAAGACCTCGACGCCTCGAGCCCAGGACGAAAACGCATGCGTGTAGTTCAAAGTGATACGGGTTTCACCCTGGTGATAGTTCGGGCCAGGAATGTTGAAGTTCGTGAACCGGTCGAACCGCGGATCGAGGACATGAAGAAACTCGCCGTCGATAATCGGCTCGTTGGTAGGGGTGAAATTGTCCGAGTCAACGCGGTTGACGCTAATGCTGCCGGATCCGTTGCGGCTCGGCGAAAACGACATCTTTCCGAAAAGCGACCAGGTGTCCACCTGGAAGTCGGACGTCGTCTTGTCGACGAAGTAGCCGGAATTCCGCTCGGAAGAGCCGGACACGTAGAACCCGCCCCATCGGCTCAGAGGTCCTGACGCGCTGGCGAAGCCTTTGAGCATGCCAAGCTCGCCGCCCGTGAAATCGAAACCGTATTCGGGCGTTGCCGTCGGGCTGGCCGTCAGAAGGTTCACAGACCCGCCAATCGCGGTCCTTCCGTACAACGCGGAGTTGGGTCCTCGCACGACTTCGATGCCACTCGCGTTGTTGATGGGCAGCGCGACCACGCGCGCGCTGTTGCTCGACATGGTCTGGGGTACCCCGTCCACAAGAAGCAGCGTATTTGTGAATTCCAGCCCGTCCCTTGGCATGCCGCGCAGCGTGACCGACTCGAAGATCCCAAGTTGAGTGCTGATCACGGCCCCGGGCACATGCGCAATGGCCTGCGGCAGCGACTGATCGCCCCGCAACTCGATCGTCGGCTTGTCGACAATGTCGGCCTGAGCGGCAACGTCGCCGATGCTGAGCGAGCTCTTTGTAGCCGTGACCTGCACACGCTCCATGAAGTTTGGCGTCACCTCGAGCTCGATGTTCACGGCCGTCGGTTCGTTGGCGCGGACTTGAAGGGCTGGTGCCCGCAGATCGAGGAAGCCGGGAGCCTGCACAACAAGAACGACGTTCCCCGCCGAGACTCCGTCGATCCTGAATCGTCCCACGCCATTGCTCACCGCTGTCAGTTTCGTACCGTCTACCGTGACCACGGCATCCGCGACGGCGCCGCCGCCCTGCCGCGCCACAACTGTTCCAGTGATCGAGCCGGTTCCCTGCGCGTCAACGCGCATTTCGAATCCAGCTCCGTTGAGCAACCAGGCCAGCAGGCCGACGCGCGCCAGGTGACGGGTCACGCGGCCTGCACGATTGACGCACCACTCCATCATCAGCCCTCCCTCATATCAGCCTTCAGCCTTCAGCCTTCAGCCTTCAGCCGTCAGCCTTCAGCTGTCAGCTGCTCTCGGTTTGAACGCCAAGAGCTGAAGGCTGATGGCTGAAGGCTTCTTGTCAGCCCGCGCATCCTAGCGGACGCCTACAGGCAAGACATCTGAAGAGTTTCTGAATTCTTCTTCAGACGTCCGGCTGAAGCCGGACGCTACATCGGAGACGCCGAGGTCAAACGTCGTCGGAGACGGTCGAGGGTGGGACGACGCT
>DATBJG010000446.1:0-8642 GCA_036556585.1 Vicinamibacterales bacterium | reverse complement strand
GTGTATGTCGCCGAAGGTGAACTCACCTGTTGCGTTGCCGACTTTCTCGCGATGGTCGTAGCCGATACGCAGTTTCATGCGCGCGAGGCCGCCAAGAAGGTCAAGGTGGATTACGAAGTCCTCGAGCCGATGACCGATCCGCTCGAGACCTTGAAGCCCAACGCGCCGCTGGTCCATTCTCCCGACACCTTCCGTCCGACCTCCTCCAATGTGTTGCAGCCCGTGACGGCTTTCACACGCGGGGACGTCGACGCGGCGCTGGCAACATCGGCGCACGTGATCGAAGCGACGTTTCAGACACAGCCCGTCGAAATCGCCTTCCTGGAGCCCGAAGCCTGTCTGGCGGTGCCGGCAGGGAACGGCGTTCGGGTTTACACCGACAGCCAGGGATCCCTGCACGACCATCAGCAGCTTGCCAAGGTGCTGAAGCTCGATCCGAAAGACGTCACGGTCATCTTGCTCCCAAGCGGCGGCGCCTTCGGTGCGAAAGAGGAGTTGTCGATTCAGGCGCAGACAGCCATCGCTGCCCGTGTGCTCGGCCGACCCGTCAAGACGGTGCTCACACGTCAGCAGTCGACGCAGCATCACGTCAAGCGTCATGCGATGACCATCCGGATCACACTGGGCGCCGATGCCGACGGGCGGCTGCTGGCCCTGCGGTCACGAATCGTGACAGACGCAGGGGGGTATCACACGACCAGCGCAAAGTGCGCGCTTCGCGCCGCATGCCATTCGGGGGGTGTGTACCGCATTCCAAACGTCGACGTCGAGTCGAAGGCGGTCTATACGAACAATCCAAACGGCGGCGCGATGCGCGGCTTTGGCAGCAACCAGGCGCAGTTTGCGATGGAAGGCGTGATGGACATGCTGGCCGAACGCGTGGGCGTCGACGGATGGGACATTCGGGAACGAAACATCCTCAATCCCGGTGATGCGTTCTGCACGGGCCAGATCATGCGCGACAGCATTCGAGGCGCGCGAGCGACGCTCGAAGCAGTCAAGGATGTCTACAAGAACGCGAAGTACAAAGGCCTGGCCTGCGGCATCAAGAGCACTGGACTCGGCAACGGAACGATCGAGGGCGGCTACATCAAGATTCGGGTCGTCGAGGACGGGCAACGGGATGGTTCCAGTGCTGGTACTCGTCTGGATATCCTCAACGGCTATACGGAAATGGGACAGGGTGTGTACACGGCAACCATGCAGGCCGTGTGTGAAGAAACGGGCCTTCCCGCTGACATCATGACGGTCAAATGGGACCCCGATCTCGGCGAAAAATGCGGCGAGACCTGGGCGTCACGCGGCACGACGCTGAGCTGTGCGGCGGCGCAGCACGCAGCCCGGAAACTGGCAGCCGAACTGGACTCCGTGCCGCTGACCAAAGAACCAAGCGGACCAACACCAGAGCCTGCCCTTCGGGTTCGTCAACTCAAGGAGCTCGTGGGTCGCGAGTATTCGGGAGAGTACGTGTGTAATTTCACGACCCGCCCGGGAACGCCTGAGTCGATCCTCAATCCAACGACGCATCTGACGTTCAGTTACGCCGCCCAGGTCGGCATTCTCAACGACGAGGGAAGGGTCGAGCGCGTGGTCGTGGCCAATGACGTCGGCCGCGCCATCAACCCCAGACTTTGCGCCGAGCAGATGGAAGGTGGCGTGCATATGGGGTTGGGGTATGCCCTCTCGGAAAACTTCACCTCCACGAAAGGCAAGCCGGACTCGCTGTTGCTGCGCGACCTGGGCATCGTGAGGGCCAAGGACATGCCGGAGGTCGACGTCATCCTGATTGAGGTTCCGGACGAGGTTGGAGGATACGGCGCGAAAGGCGTTGGCGAAATCGGCTGCGTTGCCACGGCTCCGGCGGTTGCCAGCGCTCTCTATTCCTACGACAAGATTCGTCGAGTCCGACTACCCATGGACGATGCCCCGGCAGCCGCGCCCTCGGTGCCGAAAGCCAGAAAAAGGGCACAGCGCAAAGTTCAAAGTGCAAAGTAAGTGGGGACCCGCCCCACTTGACTCCCCTCCCGTCTCCATGTACTTCTCTTGGCCGCACTTTCCACTTACTTTTCCACTTTCACTTTGAACTTTAAACTTTCCTGAGGATCGACATGGCCAACTTTGGAATGGTAGGACTCGATTGGCAGCAGCGAGTCAACTGGGATCGGCTTCGGAAATACCGCCTGGAGCGCGCGCGGGAACGGATGAAGGCGCACGGCCTTGGCGCAATGCTGCTGATGTACGACGAAAACGTCCGCTACGTCACGAGCACGCTCACGCCGGGCTGGAACCGCCTCAAGCCAGGGCTTCGATACGCCGTGCTCTGCGGTGACGATCCACCGGTGCTCTTCGAGCAGGGAGATCTTGGCTATCAGATCGAGCGCCATTCGCCGTGGATTCCCAAAGAGAACGTCCGATGGTCGTACGCCTGGATCAAGGGTGCGGCCGGTCCCGCCTCGCGCCAGCAGGTTGGGAAGTTCACAAACGCGATCATCAAAGAGATGAAGAAGAGCGGCGTCGATGGACAGAAGCTGGGCGTCGACTTCATCGACATCAACATGATTCAGGCGTTCCAGGACGCCAAGATCCAGTGGGTCGACGGCATGACGCCAATGATGGAGGCGCGTGCCGTCAAAAACGTCGACGAGCAGGAATGCCTGAGGATTGTGGGCGCCATCGGCGATGCGGCGCACTGGGAGACGATGAGATTTCTCAGACCCGGGATCACCGAAAACCAGGTGACCGCGCACATCATGGAGTTCCTCTACTCCATGCCGGGGATGGAAGACGTGGAGGATGTGATTGTCTCTTCCGGGCCCAACACCTGGCCCAACTGGCGGAACTTTTCCGATCGCATCATCCAGCCAGGGGATATCGTTTTCATGGACCTCGCGGCCCTCACCTGGAACGGCTACAAGTCGTGCTACTACCGAACCTATTGCGTCGGCAAGGAGCCAACCCAGGAACAAAAAGATGTGTACGCCACGGCACTCAAGTGGTTGTACGACTCGATTGGCGCGGTAAAGGCCGGGACCACGACACGGGAAATTGCCGCCAAGTGGCCGTCGGCCAAAGAGGCGTACGGCTACGAGGAAGAGGATCAGGCGGCCGCGAACTTGTGGGGTCATGGGTTGGGTTTGGCGCAGTACGATCCGCCGGTCATCTCGCGAATCTGGTCTCTCGACCATCCAATCGACATCAAGGCCGGCATGGTGTTCGCGCTCGAGACGCAGCACGGAAAGATGTACCGGTGGGGTGTTCGTATCGAAGAAATGCTCATCGTGCACGAGGACCACGTGGAGATCATTTCGAATTTCCCCGTCCAGCAGATTACGGTGGTCGATCCAATGCCTGGCTACGGGAGTCACGTGAAGTAAGTGGAAATGTGGAAACGTGGAAAGTAAGTTGAAAAGTTCACTACTCGTGTCACTCACTTCGCCCGAGGCGACCGATGCCGGTCGCTTTGGTCCTAAGGCGGCGAACCTTGCCGCTCTGGGGCAAGCGGGCCTGCCGATTGCTGACGGCTTTTGCCTCGATGCCGACGCCTACCGTCTGCAGGTTGCGCATCTGGGATTGGACGAGTCGGCACGTGGAGCTTTCGGGTGCGACGACCGAACGGCAGCGCGCCAGCATGCGCTTCGGATGAAGCTAGGATTTCACGAAGGTTCGATCGCCCCCGAGGTTCGGACGCCACTTCTCGAGGCCTGGCAGCAGCTGGTGAACGCGACAGGCGCGCTCACGGCAGTGCGTTCGTCAGCCCTGGTGGAAGATCGGTACGGTTCCAGCTTTGCCGGACAGTTCGAAAGCTACCTGGGACTGGAGACCGAAGCCGATTTTCTCACCGCCGTTCGTGCCTGCTGGGCCGCTCTGTGGTCCACCCGCGCGCTGCGGTACATGGCAACTCATGGAGTCGATCCGGCCGATACGGCCATGGCTGTGCTCGTGCAGCCGCTGGTGAGTGCACGGGCGGCCGGAGGAGGGCTGAGCCGGACCGCCGATGGAGGCATGCTGATCAGCGCGACGTGGGGCCTGGGTTCGTCGATTGCCCAGGGTGAAGTCACGCCAGATCGGTTCGAGCTCGATCGAGATGGCGAGCTCGTCCATGTCGCAGCGGGCCGCAAGGATCACACGGTCGCATGCGGCCATCGCCGCGCTCCAACCACCGAGGCTGTTCCGATGGCGCTCGTGGTTGAGCCCTGCCTCGACGCTGCCCGTGTTCGAGAAATCGGCGAACTGCTTCGAAAGGCAGAAGATATCGTCGGTCTGCCGGTTGAAATCGAGTGGGCGCTGGACGATGAGGGATTCAAGCTGCTGCAAGCGCGTCCGCTGCACCTGGAACCAGCGCAGGTACCGGACGAGATCTGGCTCCAGCACCCACGTCTCAACGGGCATCCGGCCGGTGTCGGTTGGGCAGCCGGCCGCGCCGTGGTCATCAACTGCGAATGTGAGCTTGGACGCGTCGCTCCGGGCGATGTCCTGGTCACGCGCGTGGCCGGACCGGCTCTCAGTCACATCCTCCCGCGCGTGTCCGGTGTCGTCACCGAACGCGGCGGCAGTACATCCCATTTCGCGTCACTCGCCCGCGAACGTGGCATTCCAATGGTGCTTGGCGTGGGCGATGCAACCCGTCGAATTCCGGATGGCGCCCAAGTTGCGGTGGATGGCGTTGCCGGCATCGTGCGGTGGATAAGTTAGGGACTTTATGCCCCTACACGTTGTCGTTTCGGATTCAGTCTTTCCCAACCTCGACCCAGCCCGGGGAGTGCTGTCGAAGATCGGTGCCGATCTTCAGTTGGCCCCGGAGCCCACGCCTGAGGTCATCCTTCGTCTTGCCACAGGCGCCGATGGGCTGCTGGTGACCTACGCCAAGATCACGTCCGACATGATTCGCCAGCTGACGCGCTGCCGGATCATCTCGCGCTTTGGGATTGGCGTGGACAATGTCGACCTCGACGCGGCCACGAGCGCGGGGATCGTGGTGACCAAGGTTCCCGACTACTGTATCGATGAAGTCTCCGACCACACGCTGGCGCTACTGCTGGCGCTGATTCGCAAGATCCCCTCGTCAAACGCACGCGTGCATGCGGGGCAATGGCAGATGAAGGCAGTGGTCCCAATCCACCGCTTGCGCGGAACGGTCTTGGGGCTGCTCGGGTTTGGAAGAATTCCACGGCTCGTCGCCCCGAAGGCGCAGTCGTTCGGCATCAAGGTCGTGGCGCACGACCCGTTCGTGCCCCAGGAGATCTTCGCGCGTGCGTCGGTGGAGCCTGTCGATTTTGGTCAGCTGCTGAAGGTTTCTGACTACGTCTCGATCCACAGCCCGCTCCTGCCCGAAACTCAGAATCTCTTCAGCGACGATGTGTTCAAGCAGATGAAGCCGGGAGCGTACCTGGTGAATACGGCCAGGGGGCCGATCGTCGACCAAGCGGCTTTGGCGCGGGCGCTCGATGCGGGCTATGTTGGTGGAGCCGCGCTCGACGTGCTGCCACAGGAGCCGCCGTCGGGTTCGCCCCTCTTTGGTCGAGACAACGTGATCGTCACGCCCCATACGAGCTTCTACTCTGAAGAGTCGCTCGTCGAACTACAAACCAGAGCCGCGGAAGAAGTTGCGCGCGTTCTCACCGGTCAGGCACCACAGAACCCGGTCAATCAAGTACACAGCGCAACGTTCAAAGCGGACAAGTAGGTCGGCGAGCGTCTGGAGTTCCGCATGAAAGCCATGGTACTGACCGCGCCCCGAGAGCTCGCCGAGGACGAGGTCGCGCGACCTCGGCTGGACGCACGCCACGTGCTGGTCCGGGTGACGCATTCAGGCATTTGCGGCACGGATTTCAAGATTTACAGCGGTGCCATTCCCGTCCGTTATCCTCGCATCATGGGCCACGAAATGATTGGGGAAGTGGTCGAAGGTGGCGATGCCGGTGGATTCCAGGCGGGGGATCGAGTCATCGTCGATCCCGAAATGTACTGCAGTTCGTGCTTCCACTGCCGGATCGGTCAGACCCACCTCTGCCCGAAAGGGATGTTGCTCGGACGCGACGCGAATGGTGGCTTTGCCGAGTACGTGGCCGCGCCGCTGAGCCACGTGTTCCATCTCCCAGACTCGATCGACAGTCGAACCGCGCCGCTCATTCAAGTACTCACGACTTGTCTCCACGCACAACGACAGATCAATATTTTTCCTGCCGAATCGGTTGTCGTTCTTGGTCTCGGTGTCACGGGACAACTGCACGTGCAGCTCGCGAAAGCTCGAGGAGCCTCACCCGTCATCGGAATCACACGCAGCGCAGAGAAGCGAGACCTGGCGCAGGAGCTTGGTGCGGATCTGACGATTCCTGGAGGAGACGGGGCGATCGAGAAGGTCAAGGAAGCGACGGATGGCAGGGGTGCCGACGTCATCATCGAGACGACCGGTGTCGTCCCGTCGCTCGCGGCCGCCGTGAACATGGCACGCTTCGGGGGACGGCTCCTGCTCTTTGGAATCATCACTGCCAAGGAAGGGGCACTCCCCTTTTACGACCTCTACTTCAAAGAGCTCGCGCTCATCAACGCGCGCGTGGCCAAGAGCGAAGACTATCCAAGCTCGATCGCATTGGTGGAGCGAGGGCTCATTCAACTGGATCCGCTCGTCAGCAACGTCATGCCGCTCGCAGAGCTGAAACCCGCCATCGAGATGCTGGGCTCAGACAACGCGCAGCGCATGAAAATCATTCTGGAACACACGTAGGATTTCTCGTAGCGGCAGATCTTTAGACCCGCCGAGGCCGAGGAGGAAACATGACTGGGAGGATTGGACGCGCTGCAATTCTGATGGTGATGGCGCTCGCATTCATGACCGACGATGCCCGCGCTCAAGGCACCACGCCGGTCCCGCTGGCGAAGGTGATCCTTTCGGGTGAAGCTGCAAAAAGGACACTCACGAAAGCTCAAATCAACGCAGCAACGGCGAGAGCCATCGTGGATGCCTGCGTCGAATTCGGGCGAGCCAACAATGCGTCATATTCGGTGTTCGTGCTCGCGCCCAGCGGCGAAATCGTCGATGCGCACGTAATGGATGGGCAGGTGCCGATTGGCGTTGAGACTGCAATGCTCAAGGCAAAGACGGCGCTCTACGCACGGACGTCGTCGGGTGCGGTGGCGCAGCGGTTCGGTACTGTCGATGGCCGTGTGATTCGGCTGGACCTCGGCAAGGAATCGGGACTGGCGTACTACTTCGTCCCCGGCGGTCTGCCAATTGTGGTGGAGGACCAGCTCATTGGCGCGATTGGCGTCGGCGGCGGAAACATGGACGAACAGTGCGCGCACCAGGCGCTCACGAAGGTTCTCGGCCCTCAGCCCCCATTGACGGCCCCAGCCAAGTAGGAGGGGTAAGGAGGAGGTTAGGGAGGGTTTTTCCTAACCCCTCCTCACCTCGCTTCTCGCTCAGGTCGTGAGTCTCATCAACTTCATCGCGTTGCCGCCAAGAATGGCTTCCTTGTCAGCGTTCGAGAGGAACGATGCGTTGAGGATCAAGTCGACGGTCACGGGCCAGTTGAACGGCACGTCGGTGCCGTACATGATTTGACTGACACCCACTTCGGCAACCAGATGGCGAAGTCCCTCCTCTGAGAAAATCATCGTGTCGATCATCAGCTCCCGCTTGAAGTACTCTCGCGGGCGCTTTTTGTTCGCGCATTTCGCGTTTGCGCGGACGTCGCACGCGACATCGGTGCGGCCCATATAGGACGGCAGGTATCCGCCTGCGTGCGCACCGCAGATTCTCAATCCAGGGAATCGATCCAGCGTTCCATCGAAAATCAGACGCGAGAAGAAGTACGTGGTTTCGAGCGGGTTGCCAATGATGTTGCCGAGTTCGCCACGGCCGCCGAACGCGCCCGGCTTGACGATGTTGTCTGCTCCTCCCGGATGCATGAACACCAGCACGCCAAGCTGCTCAACCTTTGCCCAGAACGGATCGAATTTCGGCAGCGAGACGTCCTCTCCCTCGACGTGACCGCCGATTGAGACCCCCCTGAATCCCAGCTTGTTGACCGCGTGCTCGAGTTGCTCGGCCGCCAGATCGGGATGTTGCAGCGCAGGAGACGTCATCGCGACAAATCGATCCGGGTGAGCGGCCACCCATTTGGCGAGTCCCTGATCGTGAGTCTGAACGATCTGGCGCGCGAGCTCGCGGTCGGCGGCATACCACCAGTACCCGTTGATGCTCAGCGCCTGAACATCGACCCCTTGTTTGTTCATGATCTCGAGCCGCGCCGGGCCGAGTGGGTTTCCGCCGCCTCCGCCACTCTTCGCCAGCGGCGTGCCCTTGACCACTTCCGACACCTCTGGGATGGTGCAGTGACAGTGCACGTCAACCACTTTGACGCGGCGACCGCCAATCGAGACTTCTCGACGGGATCCAGCCGCAGCTTGCGCGGCGTGAACGTGGGTGTCGTCTGAGAGACCGCGCGTCGTCGCGTAGATGCTGGCGGTTGCACCGGCCACGGTTTTGAAGAAGTCCCGGCGATTGGGCATGTTCACCTCCAGTTGCGTCACGAGTAAATGAGCGCACGGCTGTCGACCACGTGTCGAGGAACGTGCTCCCGGACTTGACTAGAACAATTGAAAGGATCGAATCGTCGAGCTTATACGTGTTTCGAGCGCGG
>DATBJG010000445.1:0-3329 GCA_036556585.1 Vicinamibacterales bacterium | reverse complement strand
AGCAGGTCATAACAGCAAGCCACAACCGTCCCATCCGCGCGAATCGTAATGGTGTCCTCCAGCAGGCGACACCTCACGGCGGGCGATCTCGGCCGATTGTCGTGCAGGACGTCGTAACCGGAGGCGGGTTGCCCGGAAGGCCATACGATGGCCCAGGTCGGTTTGAAATGAATGGCCGGGCCCAGATCCGAAAATGCCTCGCGCAGGAACGCCGGGACTCCCGGCTCACGCGCGAAGTCTGTATCGGTCGCGCGGCGGAACTGAACCGTGGCAATCGCGATCTTCATCCTGAGCCCGTGCCGGGCGTTGGCTGCGGCGAGTGCCCGGACGCCGTCAACGACGTACTTGAAATCGCAGCGCTGCCGGATTGCGTCGTTTTCTTTCGCGTCCTCTCCATCAAGCGAAAACTCGATCTCGTCGAGCCCGGACGTGGCAATCGCATCACAAAGCTCCCGCCTGATCGACATGCCATTGGTAACCGTCTTCACCAATGGAATACCGAGCGCCTTTACGCTCGACACCATGGAGAGGAACTGCTTGTTCAGAAATGGCTCGCCTCCGTGATAGAGGACCGCGACCCGGATGGGAGGAACATGCTGCGCGACTTCCGAAAGAACCCTGTCGAACACCTCTGACGTCATCACCGATCGAGCCTGGTCAACGACCCCCGTCGGGCAGTGATTACAGCGGAGGTTGCACGCGCTCGCCGGCTCGATCCGGACCACTGGTGGAAGTGGTTTACGTGTCACGGGGCGAGACCGAGAGAAAATTGCGAATCAGCTGAAGTCCTGCCTTCGAGCTTTTCTCCGGGTGAAACTGAACGCCGAAGATGTTGTCGCGCGCCACTGCCGACCCGAAAACGCCGCAGTAAGGCGTGGTGGCGATGACGTTCGCTGCATCGTCAGCCGCCAGGTGATAGCTGTGAACGAAGTAGAAGTCTGTTCCCGGCGCAATGTGCCGGAAGAGCGCGGAGTCGGATGTGGAGTGCACCTCGTTCCAGCCCACATGAGGCAACCGCTCACCTTGCGCATTGTTTAGCCGGCAGGCGCGCCCGCCAATCAACCCCAGGCCGTCCGTCCCGCCTCCTTCGTTGCCGTAGTCGGCCAGGAGCTGCATTCCCAGGCAAATACCCAGAATCGGAATCTGGTCTTCGAGGCTTGCCCGGTGGAGCGCGTCGCGCCAACCCGTGCGCCGCAGCGTGTCCATGGCATCGCCAAACGCTCCCACCCCGGGAATGACGATCCGATCAGCCCCCGAAATCGACTGCGGGTTATTGCTGACGAGGACCCTGGCACCACACTCCTCGAATGACCGCACCACGGAACCATGGTTTCCCGTTCCGTAGTCAACGACGAGGACTCTCATTCCGAAACGCGTGCACTACTCGTTGTCGTAGTTGACCTTCGTGAGGTTGCCGTCGCGGTCCTTTGCGAGATTGCCACGTGCATCGGTCACAAACAACCGCTTGCTGGTAAACCGGTCGCAGATTTCCACGAATGCATCGACCGTCAAGTCCAGAGGAGCAAGAATCTTCTCCAGTGGCTTCCCGAGGTACGTCCAGGGAAACTTTCCATCGTGCTGACGCACGAGCTCGAGAGCATCCTTGCGCCCGAGCCGTCCCCGGCGAACGTGCAGCGAGGCAATGTCACTGGCTCGTCCAAACCCGAACTTCAGAAACTTGAAGTAGTCGTGAATGCCGGTCTGATGATTGTCGAGGTTCTCGTAGTTGACGATGGACCCCTCGATCGCGGTGTGCCAGGTACTGAAGCCATGTCCCTGAGCCAGAAGCGCGTTTGAAAAGCCATCCCACGGCAGGTAGTAGCCGAGGAAAAGACCCGTCACGCCAACGTGGCGGAGATCTTCATCTGAAGGGTACGTGTAAGGGATGAGCTGTCGTGACTCGATACCCTCCATGCCGACGAGATCGGTCACGCGCAGCGTCAACAGGCCCCCAAACTCCTCCAGCCAGCGCCGCGTGAGCACACAGTCGTCGGCGGCCGCCGCTGGCCCCCCGTACTCATTCTGCGGATTCTCGCCCCATACAATGAGCGGCACACCAAACTGAACCGCAGCCCGCACGGGAATGGTGAAGATACTGACGTGTTCGGGCCATGAAATATCGCCAACCTGGGTCAGGCCGATGCGGTTGAGCGTTCGCCGCACGATCGGATTTGTGGAGAACTCGATGTAATCGACCCCGAAATTCTTGAGGTTCTCGATGTTGCGCCGACCAATGTCCGACAGATCGCACGTCGTCGCCGTCACGCACAGCGGGTTCATCCCGAGGCGCCGCATGCGCAAGACCTGGTAGTGGCTGTCCTTGCCACCGCTCACCGGGATGATGCAGTCCCAGCGTCGGCCATCCTTTGAACGATGGCGCTCCAGAATGGCCAGCAGGTCTCGATGTCGCGCGACCCAGTCGATCTCGGTTCGTGCCTCGTAGCTGCGGCATGCGTTGCAGACGCCATGCTCGTCCAGACGGAGATCGGGCTTGGTGTGCGGCATCACGCATCGGGTGCAGTATCGAATTCGAACCGTCCTGGCGGACGATTTGACCTCGGTTCCGGCTTCGACGGAATGGCTCACGGCTGAGGCACACTCTCCATTAGGATGTCGAAGTAAAGCACCTGGCACCGGCTATCGAACCCGGACTCTTCCACGGTCTCGCAACGAGCGTCGCCGAGACCGCGCTCTTCAAGTCTGAACCCGACGCGCAAGAACGCGCGGAGCGAAGTCTCGTTACGTTTCTTGATGGTCGCTGCCACGCGGCGAACCTGCAGACTGTGCACTGCGAGCGGCATCGTCATCCTCAAGGCCTCCGTCCCGACTCCCCGTCCGCGATCGCCTGGCGCGACCGTGATGTGCACGTCAGCCAGATCGTGGTTCAAACGCTCGTAGCGCACCTGTGCGACCGGACGCCCGCCTTGATCCTCCACCACGTAAAGCCGTGTCGTGGGGCTGGCGAGCTGCTGCCGGAACCATTCGCAATGATCTTTCCAGGCAATTGGATCGCTTCGTAGCGAGTTCTGGCGCGTGACGGGGTCATTTCGCCACTCCCAGATTGCCCGGGCATCCTGTGGCCGGGCCATCCGTGCCGTCAGTCTCATACGACGTCGGCGAGTGAGATCAGGGACTCTCTGGCGATGCGCCGGGCTGCCGGACGATCGAGGAGATCGGGAAACATCTCCGGGGCCAGTCCGAACCCTTTGGTGCCACAACGCAGGACGGCGATGTTCTTTGCCGTGAGCGGCTCTTTCGGCTCGATGTCGCGCATGGCAAAGATGCTTCGGCGCGCGAACGCGTGAAGCTCCAATTCTGCGTCCAGAACC
>DATBJG010000444.1:0-5386 GCA_036556585.1 Vicinamibacterales bacterium | reverse complement strand
GAATCTTGTTGTCGGCGGGCTTGAAGGTCATGTACCGAAGCCAGCCGTCTCCGCCGTTCTGACGGTACTGATAGTTGGACAGCATCTGGTGCACCGGCCGGCCGCAGGCGTTGAGATCGGTCCGCGACACCTCACCGTCATAGTGTCCGTTCAGCACCATGAACACGTTGCAGTTCGGGCGAATGAGCTGATCCCAGACGGCGGCCGCCGAGGTGCCGTCCGGTCGGTTGAGCGGCTTCAGGGGACGGATACCATTGCCGTTGAGAAAGAGATGCGTACTGATGATGGCGCGTCGGTCTGGGTACTGCGCAAGAATCCGGTTTGCCCAGGCTACGGCATACCCTGGCATGTCGTACTCGAGGTGAATGACGATGAAGTCCATTCCCCCGGCGGAAAACAACTCGTAGTTGTTCTTGTTCTGACGGTCGATCGGATCCATGAAGTCGAACTGATTCTGTCCGAGGTACCCTCCGTACCACGGATACCCAATCATGCGCGACACGGGAAAGAACACGTCGTACAGCGCCGACACCCCTGCGGTATCCATGTCATGGTTGCCGGGTGACAATCCATAGGGCACCTGTCCGTCGAGCACGTCCATGCTGGCGTCGGCCCGCTCCCATTCCAGAAGAACCTTGTCGGCGTGTTCCACCAGGTCGCCAAGATGCGTCACGAACGGGATGTTGAGCGCTTCACGATTCTTGACGATCCACTGCGTCTGTGACGTGAACGTCGCCGCGCGCGTCGCATCGTCGGCATAGTGCTGCGTGTCAGGGATGGCAACGAGCGTGAAGTCGCGCAGCGCGCCGGTTTCCTTCTTCCGGCCCCGGAAGGTCACGGCCACCGGCTCGCCATTGGGATCCGAGACGGTCACGTCGAGCGTGGGCGACATCGAGATGCCGACTTCGCCGTTAGCCGGAGCATTGAGCACCGGGATCGCGGGTACGTTGAGGACGTCAAACGGCGCTCCCGCGACCCAGGCATAGTTGCCATGAATCGTGCCGTGCGCCGGCGACGGCGTCGAATCGCTCGCGGCCACCCCGCCCGCTTCGTTCAAACCCCATCGGCCGACCAGGTTCGGCGCGCTGTAGACCTGCTGGTTGATGTTGGACTGAATCTCGTCCTGGCTCAGCGCGCGATCCCAGATTCGCACCTCGTCGATGATGCCATCGAAAAATCCGGAGGGAACCCCATTCGAGTTGAGCGCAGAGCCAATCGCAACGTGCTGCGTGCCGGCCGTGTCCGGTGGTTGATTCACGGCCAGTTCGCGCTCCAGCTCCCCGTCCAGATACAACCGCCATGTGGCCCCGTCATACGTCGCAGCAGCGTGATACCACGTGTTGTTGGCAATAGGCGTCACGCCAAGGACGGGATGATTGAGGCCGACTGGCCCAGCTCCGCCCGCCCCCTCCTCGAAATCTGCGGCGAGCACATTGGAAGAAAGATCGATGCCAAGCAGATAGTTCACGTTAACCGTTTCAGACTCGTTACGACCCCGTGTAACGAGAGGCACTGCAATCAACCCGCCCGTACTGGTGTGGAGGCCATTGCCCTCGCGCAGGAACCACGCTTCTAACGTAAACGCGCCGAGGCGCAGATCGGTGGAACCCGGAATGTTGACGTACGCGCTAATCCCGTCGAAATCGAGCGCGCTGTTCAACTCGACCGTCACGCGAAGATCATCGAAGCTGCCGAATTCGCCGTCGTTGGCCGTCACTCGGACCACGTACACGCCCGAGGTGGAAAAGGTGGCGGTCGTCGCCACGGCCGAGGGCTCCGTAAAGCTCACCGTGCCCGGACCACTGACGGTCGTCCAGTTCGTCGTGCTGTCGGCTCCCGGCAAACCGTCATCGACAATCGTCGCGGTCAGCGACGCGACGGCGCCGAGCGGGATGGTTTGATCAGGTCCCGCGTCCACCGTTGGAGGTGCATTGCCCGATAGAGACGTCACCGTCACACTCACGCTATCCGTGCGCACGAACTGGCCATCTGAGGCCGACAGCTGCAAGATGTAGTCGCCGAGTACGTGGAAGTTCGCGAATGTGACAGGCGTGCTGGCATCGGTGAAACTTACCGCACCCGGGCCACTGATCCTGGTCCATGCAAAGGTTAGATGACCTGGCAACCCGTCGTCGGTCGCGCTGCCGTCGAGGAAGGTCGTGGTCGTGGTCACGACCTGATCAGCTCCCGCGGAGACAAGGGGCGGCTGATTTCCCGACGGGGCGCCATGTACAGTGCCGGTTCCGGAGTCGGTGAACGTTCCACCGGCAACCGGGATGAACTGCCAGTCGTAGCTCGAGTCGTGAAGGGTGAGTTTCAGGACGCCAGCCGTCGTGTTGTTCCGGACTTCACTAGCTGGAGATTGGGAGCTGCTGAATGCCGTAAAGCCGCTGCCTCCAGTCCCCGCCACAAACGATCGGATGCCGAATGCGCTATCGGGCTGCCCTGACGCGTCCATAGGGCCCAACCGCTCGTAATTGCGCCAGTGACCGCCGATCGCAAGATCAACACCAAAGTCGTAAAGCGCCTGCCAGAGTGGCTGAAGGTAGGCGTGCAAGGCCGCCGAGCTGCTCGAGCTGTACCGGGGCCGGTGCCACATCGCGACGATGTTGTTCGTCGGGCTGGCCGCCAGATCAGCCCTCAACCATTGCTCCTGGGCAGACCCGGCCGCACACCCGTTCGAATCCCAGAGAGACGTGCACTCGCTGTTGAGCACGACGATGTGCCAACTGCCAAGGTTGTAGCTGTAGTAGCCGCGAGCACGATCGCCAGCGGGCCCCGTCTGGTTGCCGGCACCGTTGAAGTAGTCGAAGTAGCCGGTCGCGCTCGGGGTATCGTAGTCGTGGTTGCCGCTCGCGGGACGCGTTCGTGCCTGGTGGCGACCCCATGTCGGGTGGTAGCAATTCGCATATTGCTGGGCTGTACCGTTCAAATAAGCGTTGTCGCCCAGCGTGAAGACCGTACCGTCAATTCCGTCCAGCAGCGCCGCGGTCGCTTGGGTGAGCGCCATGCTGACGAGGGGATCGGTGACGCAGTCAGGTGCGATGTCACCCGCGCCAACGAGCACAGGATCGCTGACGGTAACCGTCATCTCGTCGCTGACCGAGATGGCGCCGTCATCGGCCGTCAATTTCAGAACGTAGACGCCAGCCTCTGCGAACGTCGCGGTGGTACTTGCCGCCGAGGCATCTGCAAAACTCACGGGACCTGGGCCACCGAGCACCGTCCAGGCGATGTCGAGAGCGCCGGCCGGCTTCCCGTCGTCGCTGACTGCACCGCCCAGCGTGGCAAAGCCAAGTGTCGTGATACTTCGATTCGGACCTGCGGTCACGACAGGGGGAAGATTGATTGCCGACGGTATGGCGCTTGCCTCCAGCGACAGCCCCGAAGCATTGCCGAAGGCATCTACCGCCGACACGGCGTAGTAGTGGCGAATCTCGTTGGTGACCGTCGTGTCGACAAAGGCCGGGTTGGCAATCAGCGTGCCGCCATTGATTGGCGGATCTGCCATCGAGACCGGAGTGTCCGTACTCCGATACAGGTTGTAGCCCACCACATCCGGTTCCGTGTTCGCGTTCCAGAACAGAAACACTTCGCCGTTTCCAGGCGTGGCGCGCAGATTCACCGGCGGAACAGGGGGAAGGGTATCCGGAGGAAATGGGAATCCGGCCGTCCAGGTCGGTGAACCCACTGCGACACCGTGAATTTCGCGGGCCGTGTTGCCAACGGCAGTTCCGGATGCTTCGTCCAGTCCCCAGCGGCCGATAAGGCCGGCTGCACTGAAGATTTGCTGGGTCATGCTCGACTGAATCTCCTGGTCCGTCCGCGCATGATCCCAAATGCGGACCTCGTCCAGGAGACCGTGGAAGAAGCCCTGCACCTGTGTGCCACTCCCTCCGGACGAGTTGAGCGCCGTACCGATGGCGGCGTGCTGAATGCTGTCGAATCGCGGCGTAAAGTTGCCGATAACGAGCGGCGCTCCTTCCGGCATACCATCCAGGTACATCCGCCATGTCGTTCCGTCGAACGTCACAGCCGCGTGGTGCCACGTGATGGTGCTGATGGGGATAACCGTCGTTCCGGACACCGGATGGTTCGTTCCGTCCGCGTCGTCTTCAAAGTCGGCCACCAGCCGCCCGGTCGAGGCGCTGATTCCGAGGAAGAAGTTCATGTCACGACCGTTCGAGTTGTCAACCTCGGCCATGCCTTTCGTGACGAGCGGGATCACGTTGGGTATACCGCCTGAGCCGGTCGTCGTTGCCCGGCCGGCTCCCGTCCTCTTGAACCAGGCTTCGATCGTGAAGGTTTGAACTCCGAGTCCCTTGGGCCCAAGACCAGACGCCTCGCCAAATGTCACGTACTGACTGACCCCGTCAAACTCCATACCTGCACCTGCAAAGAAGTCCGGCGTCGCCGACACTTCTGTCGAGGCTGCAGATTCGTTGAACGACGTGTCAACCGCCGTGACAACGTAAAAATAGGAAGAGCCATTTGTCAGCGAACGGTCGGTAAAGATCGGGCTCGTAACCGGCATGTCACCGTTGAGCGGGGTTCCCACTGTAGCCACGGGAGAAAACGTACTCTTGTAGACGTTGTAGCCGGCTAGATCCGCTTCCACGTTGGGGGTCCAGGCCAGCGTGATGAGACCGTTGCCCGGATCGGCAATCACACTCTGGGGCGAGGCCGGGGGCGTGGCGTCCGCGAACGGGAATCCTTCTACCCATACAGGCTTGTTGGTGAGCGTCCCTGACGGTCGGTCGGGTACTGAATTACCTGCTACGGTGCCCGTTCCTTCGTCCAGACCCCATCGCCCGATTAGACCGGGGCCCGACGTGATCGTGAGCCTGTGGTCTTGAGCAATCTCGTTGGCCGTGCGCGCCACGTTCCAGATCCGGACCTCGTCGATGACGCCATTGAACGCCCCGTTTCTCACGCCGGTCGAATTCAGGGCCGCACCAATCGATGCGTGTTGAATACTGTCGGAGCGGGGCTGGAACGGCGCTGGCAGCGTCAGTTCTGCATCGAGGTTGCCGTCCAGGTAGAGCTTCCAGGTCTGGCCGTCGTAGGTTGCGGCGGCGTGGTGCCAGTTGCCTGGAGTGACAGCGTTGATACCCGTGATTGGATGGTTGGCACCCGTCGCCATGTCTTCGAAGTCGGCCACAAGACGACCGGCCGAGTCCAGGCCGAGAAAGTAGTTCGCATCGAAATTGCCACCGTCGGTCTCGTTGCGCCCCTTCGCAACGAGCGGATAGGCCTCGACCCCGCCGACGCCGGTGCTGGCGAAGACTCCCGCGCCATCCTGCCTGAACCACAATTCAAGAGTGAAGTTCGTCGCGTTGAGGCCATTCGGACCGGTGGCCGGACCAAAGGTCACAAAGTCGTTGAT
>DATBJG010000443.1:0-4319 GCA_036556585.1 Vicinamibacterales bacterium | reverse complement strand
GACCCCTCGGAGATGTTCAATCGTGCGGAGAAAATAGCTGAAGTCGAGGTACCGGCTCGCAGACGTGCCCGAGGCGCCCGGCAGGTCTTGAAATGCGGGCAGTCCGGGTCCGGCGAACAGCGCGTCAATAGCCCGGCGCGTGTCCGGTTTGAGCGTTACCGGGGGGAGCACGGTCACCAGGAAGTCACCGTCGATCTTTCCTTCGATGGCCTCGTGCTGATCCCGGTAGCGCTCCAGGAAGCGTGCTACCGACGAATGATCCGTCGTGAGCTCCGAGGCGCGCAGGTAAGCGATCACTCCGACGCGATCGGCGGGGAGCAGGCGGGTGCGCGCGAAGTCGATCAGCGCGTCGAGCGCGTGGGTGGGCGCGTTGAGCCGGCCGCGGCCCAGAAGGATCACGAACGTGCGATGGGAGGGCGCCGCGGTGCCGAATGCGTCGGTCGAGGGCAGCTGACCCGCGCCGGCCGCGCGATCGGCGTTGGCAAACGACATGGGTACGAAATGGGCGATCGGTTGCGGGATGTCGTTTTCGAAAATCGTGAAGTCCGCCGCGTTCAGGTCGGTCACCGGGTGGCCCTCGGCGTCGACGACGCGAACATCGACCGGGACCAGAACGGTGCGGCTGCGGAACTGAGAGGGCGGCTGACTCTGCGCACCGATCCCAATGCCGACGAGGAGCACCAGGATGACGGGCAAATTCGAATCCTCGAGGCTCGCGCGGGGCATGGGTCTGGGTGTTCCGAGGGACTGCGTTTGCTGCCTATGGTTTCGACGGGTTCGCGGACGTCAGAAGGTCGTCCAGTATCCGAGCAAAGACTTTCACAGGAATCGCGCCTGACTCGTGACGCACGATCTTTACGCGCTTGTCTGGTTCGACCGTCCCGAACAAAAAGCTCGGCGTGCCGGCGATCGACAGCTTTTGGGCCTCGGCGACATCTTGCCGGATGCGCTCGCCCGCCTCGCCGTCCATGCACCGACGGAACCGGCCGGAGTCGAGACCGATTCGACGCGCCATTGACATGAAGTTTTCGTAGTTGAGCTCCCGTGGAGGCGCAAATAGCTCGTCATGCATCGGCCAGAACCGGCCCTGACGTCCGCTGCATTCCGCAGCCTCGGCCGCCACGAACGCGGACGCATGTTTCTGATCGAGCGGAAGGTGGCGGAACGCAAAGAGGATCTTGCCAGTTTCGATATGAGACCGGAAGATAGTCTTGAAGGTGGAGTCGAAGAACCGAGCACAGAACGGGCATTCGAAATCGGAGAATTCAATGACTGCTACTCGCGCCGCTGAATTGCCAAGAAGCTGCGCGCCTGTGAGCGAAACCGGTGCTGTGGGCACCGGCTTTGGCGGTCTCGACGGAATGCGGTTGGGGGGAGGGCGCGTTGAGGACCGAGAGTCCACGACCGCCCAGATCACGACGCATGACGTGACAATCAACGCCACTGTGGCGAGCGAGTCCAGCATTAAGCGCCAGTTGTGCAACCGCGTCGGCCCGTCCATGACTTGAATCTGCTCTGAACGAAATGCTGGGCAATCGAACGTAAGAGGCTATTCGCCGCACTCGCAGATATTCCATCGCTGACAAGAGCAAGACCAGTCCGAAGACGCACCTGCATCACACGATCCGTTCCCCCACGTCCACCAGCACTCGGCTGTAGTGTAAGCGTCGTAACACGGGTGCGTGGAGCTCATCGACCAGCCGTAGTACTCTACGAGATAGTCGGGATACTCGCCAATGCAAGTGCTGTCACACGCATCCCACATGTCCGAGCAGTAGGCCGCAGCAGTTAGCTGTCGATCCTGCTCGTCCTCAATGCCTGAAAAGTCGCAACTCCCGCTCGCGCCCCACCCAGGAGGGAACCCCTCCCCGGTCGTGCAATCGTCGCAATCGTAGTTCTCCCCGTCTTCCCAGTTTTCGCAGAACGTCTCAATTGCATCTCCCATGCTCGCCAGCACACGAGCCTGCATAGCGATCAGCATGGCGCAGAGCATCGCAACGAACGAGAGGTTTCGAATCGTCCGCAAGGTCTGCATAATTTCGCCTCCACTGGACCGATCCTCCCTTATGAGGCGCCCCCCCCCACGCATGTTCAATCCTGCAAAGAGCCTAGATCGGGTGAAAAGTGACCCGAGGACATGCCTCACGAGGTTGAAGACAGGGCAAACGAGCAGGCATCCAGGGTCGGTTTTTCGCGCCTGGAAGAGCGTCAGTGAGAAACCCTCCGCCGCCGGATGCCGCGGGCACTCGCCACCCTTGGTAGCGAAGGCTGCGGGCACGCCGTCTGTGCCACGCGTGGGGAGTCAGAGGCTGCATTACCTCCCAGCTGGACAATTCGCCGTGTCCTCCGCGCTCCCGAGCCGAAGGAAGGTCCGCCTGAGCCGGGTTACTGAATCGCCAGCATCTTTCAGCGTGAGCGTGCGCGGGCCCAGCCGAGACGGCTGTGGGTCCCGGCGTGCATTAGGGGTGCAGCAGAAGGCTCTCTGTCGTTTCCGGTATTTCTGAGTGATGTTCAACGCGCGCGAAGTGACCAGACCTTCGGCGCGTTCTTGCTATACGTGTCCATCACGCACTATCGGGTGCGACGCGTCGTTGGCCTCCATACGGCGGGGGTCAGTGGTTCGAATCCACTAGCGCCCACCAACTTTTGACAATCCGCTTGCAACGGAATTGCAACGATTTCAGGGGCACCCTCCGGGGTGCCCTTTTTGTTTCTGGCGTCACCCCTCCGGTCTTCGGCAGCAACCATCTAGCGCGTCGCTCTTGACAGCGTGCGCAACAGGGTCCATATTTTTTCCGCGGTCGGTTTTCGCGCAACGACCGAGACGAAGTCCGGAACGTGTAGAGGTTCTGGATACCGACGTGTGGTGGTGACCACAGACCTCGCCAGCGAAGCGCTTGTCGCTGCTTGATCTGCCTTCCCTCCGTCCGACGGTATTCCGCGCGCCTGATCGTTTCGTTCTACCTTTCCGCGCTGGTACGCGCGACGTCCTCGCGCGGTGCCGAGATCGGTGTTTTGGGGAGGGACATAGGAATGGCTGATGCTCCGCGGTTTCGATTCTTGTGGGCACGTGTAGAAAGAACCTCGGTTCTCCTCATGCCGCGAGGTAAGTGGGAAGATCTTGTCGGCACAATCGGCGAGCCCGTCAGATTCGACGTCGATCACACGCCGTTGGCTGGCGTCGCTCGTTCCTCGTCGGTTGCTTGCATCAATCGCGCACAAGTTTGAGCCTGCCACGGCTCGCGTATCGATATTTCGCTACGACGAGGCAGATCTGCCATTGCCGATCAATCAGGACGAGTACGACGTCTGGCTAGATTTGGAACGACACGAGCGCTTACACCAAATGGTCGTTCAAACAACCACCTCGCTAGACGACGATTTTCGGCAGTTTGCGCGCGACAATGTGTTCCTGGTCAAGAGACGCCCGGGGCCAGATCATTGGCTTTCAGCTATTCCGTCTTCGATCACTGCGCTCATGAAAAAGTACTGACGGTCAGAGCCAGCGGCTCGGCGGAGAGGCCCGCCCCGGCAGCGGCGCGTTTGAAGAAATCGGGAGGGAGTTTCATGTTAGCGAAAAAGAATGGGATGGCTTTCGTAGTGGTTCAAAAGACTTGGTTCGATCATGCCATGAAAGGTCTCACTGGCCATGAAAGTGGCTCCCTGATTAATGCGCATGTCATTCAAGCTCCTCTCGACGACGTCACCGACCATCGAGGGTTGTGGCTACAGGACGTCAAGAGTCGGTGGGTCAAGAAAACAGACGGTTCGGTTGTGATCATGCGCCTGATGATTCCGTGGCAGTTCGTGTTGGCTGTTGGGCTCACCGATGAACCTGCGAAGATGCCGACGGGCTTCACAAGCGACAACGTTACGGACCTGACTGCAAGTGACGATTGACGCACACCTAGGCGATCTTCCTCTCGACGCCGTCCTGAGGTGAACGGGCGGCGACTCGACGACCGTGCTATCCCACGGCAGCCGAGCCTTGCGGCAGGCGCGTGGCACAGCTGTTGAACAAACGCGTAGACTTAATGCAGGACTTGAATCTGATCCTGCTAGATGGCGTCGACACTGCAGCCGGGCCCCAGATGGTGATGGTGCTGGCCATCCAGCCGGGCTGCCCAGCCACCGGAGACGCGCTCACCGCGCTGCTTCAACGGTCTCCGGATGCGCTCGGGTTTCTTCAGTGCGACGTGCGCGTTGCGGACGAGGGACGGCAGGCGATTTACTCCAGACTTTGCGCATTTGCGACTGGATCTCCTGCGCGCCGACCGCCTTCAGCGCGCCGCGATGCCCTCTTGGAGTTGCGAGCTCAG
>DATBJG010000442.1:0-15349 GCA_036556585.1 Vicinamibacterales bacterium | reverse complement strand
GATTACTGTCGCAACCAGGCGCGCTCTGGACACACGACGCAAACCAATCCCGCGATGGAACCCTGGGAAGCTCTCGATGAAGGACTCAAAGACTCGAACAGAGAACAGGCCGACAACATCGTGAACAACCTGTCCTTTGTCGAGTGCGTTATTGCTCCGTTGAGTGACTGGGAACCATCGGTGATGCAATTTGAGAAAGACGAGATTGATCACATGGCGGAAACCGAACATAACCGGTGGGTTGCCGAACGGACGCGGGCGAAATGGACATACACAAAAGATAAAGAGAAAAACCTGCAGGCAAAGACAAGCCCTCATCTGACGGACTGGAAGTCGCTGTCGCCAGAAATCAAGGAGATCGACCGTCGTACGGTTCAAGGATTGCCATCGTTCCTGGCACGGATTGGTCTGGGTGTCTATCGCCGTCAGCCCTCCTCGGATTCCAATTCCAACTCGATCGCGCAGAGGTGGACGACATGAGCTATCAGCCGAAGCCGATCGATACCTCTGGCGTCACGCTCAGTGGGGATATCTCATGGTTGACGGAACGGCTCGCGGAGCACGTGCACGACGTGTGGGCGCAGGAGCGCCTTCGGCTGGGGTGGACCTATGGGGTGCGCCAGGATGAGGTCAAACGGCAACACCCCTGTCTCGTCCCGTACGCACAGCTCCCGGATTCGGAAAAGCAACTCGATCGCAACACGGCGATTGAAACGCTCAAGGCCATCATTGCGCTGGGGTATCGAATCGAGAAATAGGTCCACCTTCGCGCTTCGCGCTACGGCGGACAAGTAGCTGGCTTGCCAGCCGAAGCTCCTCGTGATCGAGTGGAGCGAAGGCTGTATCTGAGGTCCGCCTTCGCGCAATGCGGCTTCGGCGGACAGCCTTCGCCTGGCTCGCCAGCCGTAGCTCAAGCTCATCGTAAGCTCGCGTGAGCGAAGGCTGGTGCGGAAGAGAGGATTTGAACCTCCACGACCTTGCGGCCACAAGCTCCTGAGGCTTGCGCGTCTGCCAGTTCCGCCACTTCCGCACGGGGCGATCAATCTCAGGAAGGCAGAAGGCTCAGTATAACGCAGCCGCCAGAACCCGCGAAATCCGAGAGCCTAGATCCGAGGGCCGAGCTGTATCGCTTTTAGACCGCTGGAGAAGTCGAATGTCCGCTTGCTGACGCCCCTTGCACGGGAGTGGCGAGCTCCGCTCTGTCCTTCCGGGCGTCATTCTTGCAGCTTGATGACGTTCAGGGGGAAATCATCATGTGCAAGCGAAGCAGCGCATTCGTCGTCATGATGGCTGTTGCCTTCGGTACGGGAAGCGTTGCGTGCGATCGCCCAAGCGTAACCGACGACCGCCAACCTGCGGCCGAAGCCACCGATGCTTCCAAAGCGCCGGTGAGCGATTCCTGGATTACCACCAAGATTGAAGCCCAGTATTTTGCCGATGCCGATGTGAAAGGGCGCCACATCGACGTCACTACCACCAACGGCGCGGTCATGCTCGATGGACGGGTTGATAGCGAGCGTGTCCGGCAGAGGGCCGTGGAGATTGCGCAAAAGACCGACGGCGTCAGCAGCGTAGACGACAGTCTTGAAGTCGGCCCCGCACCAGCCCCATCGGGAACCAGCGGCATCACCGAGCAGGTTTCGAGAGGCTGGATCACCACCAAAATCCAGGCTCAGTACTTTGCGGATCCTGACGTGAAGGGTCGCGACATCGACGTGACCACTGCAAACGGGGTGGTCATGCTCGACGGGACCGTTGACAACGAAATGGCACGACAGAAGGCCGTGGAAATTGCGCGCAAGACCGATGGCGTGCGTGACGTCGAGGACCGGCTTCGAATCGAGGCACCAGGTGGATTGCCAACAGATTCCGAGCGCGCCCGGACAAGCGGCCAGCTCAGTGACGATGACATCGCCGATCGAATCGCGGCGAAGTACTACCGTGATGAAAACGTGGGCGGCAATGATATCGACGTGAATGCAAGTGCAGGCGTCGTGACCTTGACGGGCACCGTCGACACTGAGGGTGAACGCCGACGGGCTGTCATGATTGCGCGCCGCAGCGTCGGCGTCCGGGATGTCAAGGACGACCTCAAGGTCGAATCCCGGGTGGCCACATCGGGGGGAAGCCGCAAAGGTACTGATGTGGGCAGTCAAATCGAAGACGCGTGGATTACGACCAAGATTCAATCCAAGTTCTTTGTCGATGACGAGGTCGAAGGGAACATCGACGTGACGACCAACAAGGGTGTCGTCACGCTCGGTGGCGAAGCCAAGACTCCGGAAGCCCGTCGGCAGGCCGAGGCGATTGCCCGAGAAACCGACGGCGTCACCCGCGTGGTCAACAGGATGAGAGTGTCGGCGAGGCGGTAATGGCAAGGGCCATCTGGAAAGGTTCGATTTCGTTTGGCTTGGTAACCATTCCAGTCGAGGTGCATACAGGAGTCAGGGACCATCGACCCCGGTTCCGGCTCCTGCATGCCGATGATCGTTCGCCGGTGCGCTATGAGCGCGTCTGTCAGCGTGAAGGCCGCGAGGTCGCCTGGGACGATCTGGTCAAGGGATACGAGTACGAAAAGGGCCGATTCGTCGTCGTCACCAAGGAAGACTTCAAAACGGCGGCGCTCGAGAAACACAAACGGATCGACATCCTCGATTTCGTGAAGGCGGACGAAATCGACGATCGATATTTCGACACACCCTATTACATCGTGCCGACTCAAGGCGGCGAGCGCGCCTACGCGCTCCTCCGTGAGGCTCTTCGCAAATCGGACTGGATTGGGGTCGCAAAAATCATCCTCCGCGACACCCAGCACCTGGCGGCCGTAGAGGTCATCGATCAAGCCCTGGTTCTGACGATGATGCGGTACGCGGACGAGCTGGTGGACGTTGGCCAGTTCGATTTTCCAGCGGCCGGCACCGTTCAGAAGGCCGAACTCGACATGGCCAAGGCACTGATCGCAGGTCTCGCGGGCAAATGGCAGCCGGAGAAATACACCGACGACTACCGCGAAAATCTCATGCGGGTGATCAAGGCACGCATCAAGGGGGCCCAACCCCGGCTCAAGGATGCAAAAGAGCCAGTCCGTGGTGAGGTGGTCAATCTGATGGAACGGCTGAAGAAGAGTCTCGAACAAACCGGGAAGGCGGGCGCCCGGACGCGGAAGCGCCCGACCCGACGACCCACCCGAGTGCGGCGCGCACCGAGCGCTGCGTAGGCTCCCGATGATGCACGGTCGAGCGACAAATCATGGCCCGCTGCGCCGGCCAGGCACTCGGCTTCGCCGATGGGGGACTGTCGTGTGTCTGACGATATTGGCCTGCATGGCTGGAGCGTGTCGCGAAGAAGGGGACATCAAGGTCACCGATCTGTCGTTCAGCGGCAACCGCGCAGTCAGCTCCGCCGATCTCAACAGGGTGCTCGCCACTCGGGAGAGTGGCTGGTTACCGTGGAGCACGAAGCGCTATTTCGATCGTGAGGAGTTCGAACTGGATCTCAAGAGGATCCAGGCGTTCTACGTAGACCGCGGATATCCGAAAGCCAAAGTACGCGGTGTAGACGTGCAGTTCAATGACGCGCGTGACGAGGTCCGCGTGCGCATTGACATCGAAGAAGGCCCTCCGCTCGTTGTCGGCCACATTGCGCTGGAAGGATTTGCCGATCTCACGTCGGAGGAGCTGGAAGATCTTCAGAAACAGCTGCCGCTCAAGGTCGAACGGCCGTACGACCGCCAACTGATCAACGCCAGCCGCGACCTTGCCGCGAGAACGTTGCGCGAGCACGGATTTGCGTATGCGTCGGTTCGAGTGGTCGAGAGTGAGACATCTACGAATGACCACATCAATGTGACCTTGGCCGGCGAAGCAGGCGCGAAGACGGCTTTTGGCCCGGTGACTGTTGTGGGCAATGCCTCGGTTGACGAGAACGTCATCAGGCGACAGCTCACATTCGAAGAAGGAGATTCCTACCGGGCCAGCCGCGTCACCGAGAGCCAGCGGCGACTCTACGGTCTGGAACTGTTTCAGTTCGCGCATGTAGAGCCGAACCTGGGGGAGGAACGACGGGTAGAGGTACCCGTGACGGTGACGGTTGCCGAGGGAAAGCATCGCAAGTTGAGGCTGGGAATTGGATACGGCTCCGAAGAGAAGGCCCGCGCGACGGCATCGTGGCGGCATGTGAATTTCCTTGGCGGTGCGAGAACCGCATCAACCGAAGTGAAGTGGTCGTCACTCGAGCGCGGCGCCCGGGTGAGTTTGACGGAGCCGTATTTCCTGCGTGCGGGCGGTTCGCTGCAGTTCTCGGCCTCGAACTGGTGGACAGCCGAGCCCACCTACAACCTGCGAAGCTATGGCGGTCGGATTACATTCAGCAATCTCTTCGGTTCAGAAAGTCAGCCCGCGGGGGATCGATTCACGAGAAATGAGCTTCGGACGAGCTACATTCGCGAGTTCGAGGACTACTCGATCAGCAACGAAGCGCTGGCCGACCTGTCGCTGCGTCCTGCACTCATCGCGCTCGGACTGGATCCCAGAACTGGTACCGGCCAGGGTACGCTATCGGCCGTCGAGCTTGGCTTCGAACGCAACACGTCCGGTCGGCCGCTCGACCCACGCACGGGGTATGTCGCGTCGGCTCACCTGGAGCGGGCGGGCGGAATCCTGGGGGGCAGCTTCCGCTACAGCGAATTGGTCCTTGAGGGTCGTCGATATTTCGAATTCGGCGACCGCGCAGTCTGGGCCAACCGCCTGAGAACTGGAACGCTTGCGTCAGCGGATATCTCTCGCATCCCCTTCTTCAAGAGATATTTCCTGGGTGGGTCGACGAGTCTGCGAGGCTGGGGCCGGTACGAAGTCAGTCCGCTCAGTGGATCGGGTCTGCCGCTTGGCGGGCGCTCGATGCTCGAGGCTTCCTCCGAAGTGCGGATCCGAGTGAGCCGAAAGCTTTCGGTGGTCGGGTTTATCGATGCCGGCAACGTCTGGACCGACGACTGGAATATCCATTTTGATGAGCTGCGGTATGCGGTCGGGCCGGGGCTTCGTTACGACACGCCAATTGGACCTATCCGGGTGGACTTCGGGAAACAGCTCAATCCGATTCCCGGTTTGCTCATCGACGGCCAACCTGAAGCGAGAACATGGCGCGTGCACTTCAGCATCGGCCAGGCATTCTAGGGTGGGGCGCGGAGTTCGCGCGTCCCCTTCGTCTACTTGTGCGCTCTCTCGCCATCCTCGTGGCACTGGTGGTCGCGCTTTCGCTCATCCTCGCCGCGGTCTCCCAGACACCTACGTTCAAGGAGTGGGTCCGCGGGGTGGTGGTTCGGCAGGCCAACCAATATTTGAATGGCTCCTTGAGGATCGATCGACTTCGTGGCTCCCTGTTCACCAACGTCGAGCTTCAGGGCGTCACCCTGCGGCATGAGGGGCGCGCAGTCGTCCGTGCAGAGCGCGTCACCCTTCGATACCACCCACTCACGCTAATTCGGGAAGGCATCAAGCTCGAACAGCTGTCACTCGTCAACCCGATCATCTACCTGGAGCGTGGGGCAAATGGCTGGAACTTCAGTCGATTCCTGAAGACGCGGAAATCGGGCGGAGCCCGCCCATCGATTGGATTTCAAGAGATTGAAATCTCGAGCGGCCGTGTGGAAATGCGCGACGAAAATCGCAGGCCAGCCGTTCTCGGCGATTTGAACGCTCTTCTCTCTTTCTCGTCGTCTCCTGATCAAATCGCGATCGGCCTCAGGAAGCTGTCGTCGAACGTCGCGCTGGACGACTTGGAGGCGCCCGAAATCCACGTCCGGCACGTGTCGGGGACAGTCAACGTCCGTGGAAGTGATGTCGACGTTCGCGATCTCAGAATCATGACCGATCGCAGCGACGTGACGGCACGATTCGTCCTGCGAGACTCCCGAACGGTGCTTGATGCCACTTTCATTGGTCAACCGGTCTCGTTGCCCGAGCTTGGACAATTTGTGCCCGGGCTTGATGGCATGACTCTCGAACCCCGTTTGAGCGCCGATGCCAAAGGGCGTCTCGAGAATCTGCAAATTGAGATGACGCTCGATTCCCTGGCGGGACGTGCGGCAGGTCCTCTCGTGGCTGATCTTCTGCGGCCCCAGCGCAGCCTGCGGGGGTCGCTCAACCTCGAACGTTTCAACGTTGTCCAGATTCTTCCAGCTCTTGGCGAGACACGCGTCACGGGTCAAACCGAATTCGAGGTCACACTTCCGGAAGAGGGGCGCCCGGCGACGGCCGTGTCGTTCAGATTCACCGGTCCCGATGCGAACGCCTTTGGCTATAGCGTGGCAAATCTCAATGCACGGGGTATGTACCGAGATCGCGGCTTCAACGTCGAAGGGAACGGTGTGGCTTACGGCGCTTCAGTTCGTGCGCGAGCGACGGTACAGCTTCCACGCGTGCCGAATGGGCCTTTTTCCTACAAGACGTCGGGACAATTCACGAACCTGGACCTGACTCGATTGCCACCCAGGCTCCCAACGGTGCCGTTGAGCAGCGTGCTGGCAGGAACCTTCGAGGTCGGTGGCCAGCGCGATCAATGGGTCGCCGACGCCAGGCTGAACGAGTCGACGGCCGAAGGAGCCACAATCGACCAAGGTACCACCGTCCACGTCGCCTCGCGAGGCGGGCAGCTGCAATATGCGTCCAGTGGGAGCGTTCGCAATCTCGATGTGCAGCGTCTTGGAGGGCCGCTCAACCTTCCGACGCTCGTCGACGACCGTTTTCGTGGTCGGCTCAATGCCACCTACACGATGACGGGCGAAGGGCGGACGCTTGAGGCGTTGCGGCTCGACGCCAAAGTCGAGCTTTGGCAGTCAGAGGCAGCAGGGGGGCGACTTCCTCAACTTCGTGTCGATGTCCATGTCGCTGATCGGCGCCTGACGACGCTCGCGCACGGTTCATTCGAGCATATCAATCTGGCCGCCCTTGGATTTCAGAGAACGGAACCAAGTCAGCTGACTGGGGCCACCGATGTCTCGGTCGTTATTGACGAGATTGGTACGGCGCTCACGTTGGAGCACGTTGAAGCGACGGGTTGGGTGACGCTTGCCAAGTCCACCGTGGCGGGCGTGACGATCGACTCTGCCGAGGTGAAAGGCGCCTTCGCGAACCGCGTGGGCCAAATCGAGAACCTGGCCATCGCCGGACCGGATTTGACGGCGACGGCCGCGGGTGTCCTTGCACTCGACGATCAGACAGAATCCAATCTCCAGTACGAGGTGACCGCGTCCAGTCTCGAGCTTGTTGAAAGGCTCGTCAATCGGCCTCTGCGGGGCACGGCCCATGCAAAGGGCACTGTGACAGGACGGACAGCGGAGCTGGTTACCGAAGGTACGCTGACGGCCAGTCAGGTTCAGTACGGCAATCAAATCGACGTGCTGACATTGACCAGTCAATACCATGCCAGTGTTCCGGAGCTGGATTTAAAACTTGCGTCGGGCCGCGCGAGTTCTCGGGTGGCACTTGCCAAGGTGGGTGGATTCGAACTGACGGAAATCACAGCTGAGACCGCCTATCGGGCGCCGCAACTCGAGTTTCAGGCGATGTTTGCGGAGCGTCGCCGCGCAGTCGAGCTTGCCGGCGTCGCGTTGCTGCATCCGGATCATCAGGAAGTCCACCTCCAGACCTTGTCGCTCGGTCTGGATGAGACGGTGTGGCACCTGACCAACGCGCGAGAGGCGGTCATCCGGTACGGAAACCGGATCGTGAGCGTTTCCGGACTGGATCTGCAGCATGCCGAACAGCGAATCGCACTGACTGGCACCTTCCTTGTTGGAGATGGCGAGGGGGCGCCAACGGCCACTCATGGTCTCGAGCTGACAGCTGAGCGGCTGCAAGTCGGGGACTTGAACGAACTGATGCTGGGAGACCGCCAGCTTGCGGGCGTGCTGGACGGTTCGGTCCGGGTGACCGGCTCGGCGTCAGCTCCCCAGGTTGACGGAACTTTCAGCCTGACCAACGGTGAGATCGAGGGCATCACGTTCGACTCGTTGCGCGGGGATGTCGACTATCGCGATCGGACTCTGCACGTTGACGTGCGACTTGATCAAAGCCCCGGCGCCGCGCTGACGGCTCTCGGGACCCTGCCCTTGTCTGTCTTTCGCGCTTCGGAGACCAGGGGAGACGAGGCCATTGATCTTCGAGTCGAGAGCAGCACGATTGACATGGGCCTGTTTCAGGGCCTGACCCGGCAGGTGAGCGAGCTGCACGGTCAGCTCCAGGTTTCGCTTCGCGCAACAGGCACTGCACGCCTCCCGCGCGTCGATGGCAACGTGACAATTGCCGACGGCGGATTCCGCGTGACCAGCAGCGGTGTCGTTTACAACAAGTTCGACACTCGCCTCCGTTTTCTGGGAGACCGTTTGATGGTCGACCAGCTCAGTATCCTCGACGATGACGGCGACCTTCTGAATGCAGAAGGCGCGCTGGGTATTCAGGAGCGGCGGATCACGACCCTCGATGTGCTGGCGTCGGGATCGCAGTTCAAGGTACTCGACAACGATCTCGGACACGTCGAGCTCGATCTGCTCGCCCGAATCAGCGGCGAGGCACAGCACCCGGTCATCGAGGGTAACGTTGAAACGCGCGCCGGACGGTTGGAAGTTGACCGCCTGCTGGAACAACTGACGGCAAACCCGTACCGCATCGAATCGGCCGACACGGACGAGCAGTCATCAGACTCGGGCAGCCTCTGGGACGCCACCGCGCTGGCGTTGAAGATTCATGTCGCCGACAACATGCTGCTTCGTGGCAGCGACATCAGGGCGCGTTTCTCTCGAATCGGCCTGGGTGATGTGAACATGACCATCGGCGGAAATCTCGATTTGCGCAAAGCACCGAAGACCCCGATAGAGCTCGTGGGATCGGTGACAGTCGTTCGAGGCTTCTACGATTTTCAGGGGCGGCGATTTGAAATCGAGCGCGACAGCCTGATCCGGTTCGAGGGCATCGAGCCGCTCAACCCGACCCTCCGGATTGCCGCCAACCGTGAGATCTCGGGAGTTGTCGCACAGGTGAACCTTCGAGGAACCGTCCGCGCGCCTGAGCTGACGCTCTCGAGCCAGCCTCCGCTCGATGAAGCCGACGTCCTCTCGCTCATTGCCTTCAACGCCCCCGTCAACGCACTTGGTCAGAACGAACGCGTGCGGCTCGCGGAGCGTGCCGGAGCGCTGGCAGCCGGCTATGTGACGGCACCACTGGCCGATTCGATTGCCGATGTCCTGGATCTGGATCTCTTCGAGATTCGAACCATCGGTGATTCGGGTGTCGGCCCATCGCTGTCGGTGGGTCAGCAGTTCGGCAGCCGGCTCTATGTCGGCTTCCAGCAGGAATTTGGCGCCACCGATATGAGTCAGCTCTCCTTCGAATATCGCCTGACCGAACTGCTGAGGATGGTCACCTCCATCGCCCAGGGCACGAGAAGAACGCACCGGAGTCAGCGAATCGAGACAGCCGCCGCCGACCTGGTCCTGGTCATCAGCTATTGAACAGGCGTGCCCTCCGGCGGGCCTCGAGGCCGGCGCTACTGCGAGGCCTGCGTGACATCTCTGGTCTTGACCAGTGCCCGGAGCAGTTCGGCCACACTCCAGGCCTGCGCGATGCAGCCCCGCGGGATGAACGGCGACTCGGCATCGAAGATCTCGCTCACCGATCCAATGCAGGCTTGGTCGAGATGGGGCATGAAGCCCTGCAACATCTGACGTGCGCCTTTCTGGTCTGTCGGATAGGTTTTGAGCCACGCGTCGATGAACGGCCCAATCAGCCACGCCCAGACGGTGCCCTGGTGATAGGCCGCATCTCGAGCCTTCAAATCGCCGTCGTATCGAGCCTGGTAGTTCGGATGCTCCCGTGACAGCGACCTCAAGCCGACAGGGGTCAGCAGACGCCGACGGACGACCTGGAGCACCGGTTCCCAGCGTTCGCGCACGAGCACGGGGTGAGGCAGCGAAATGGCAAAGATCTGATTAGGGCGACAGGCCGGGTCGTCTCCCTGCTCACCGTCGATGAGGTCATTCAGATATCCGAGGGATGGATTCCAGAACCGTTCATTGAATGACTTCAAGGTTTTTTGCGCGTGCTCGTCGTACGTGCGTGCGTCTCCATCCGCGTGTTCTTCGCGAATCCACCGAGCGATCAAACAGAGGGCCTGGTACCAAAGCGCGTTGATCTCGACCGTTTTCCCGCGTCGCGGCGTAACCACCCAGTCCTCGACCTTTGCGTCCATCCAGGTCAGCTGATAGCCCGCGGCCCCCTGACGGAGAAGTCCATCGGCCGGATCGACGCCGATGCCAAAGCGCGTGCCTGCGAGGTGATGATCGATGATGGACACGAGCGTCGGCAGCAGAATGCGAAGCGTGGCGCGATCGCCAGTGAGATCGAGATACCGTTGAAGCGCATGGAAGAACCAGAGCGTCGCATCCGCCGTGTGGTACAACCCCTCGCGTTCCCCTTCGGGGAACATGTTGGGAATCAGCCCCTCGCGGACGTGATGGGCAAACGTCCTGAGAATGCAGCCAGCCTCACCGTGACGCCCCGTGGCCAATGTCAGACCTTCGAGACTGATCATCGTGTCGCGGCCCCAGTCGGTGAACCAGTGATAGCCGGCGATAAGGGTCCGGGCTTCGTCGCCCGTCGCTTGCGCCCTGGCAGCCTCGCCCAGTCGAGCAGCCGGCTTGATGATGAATTGATCCGCGGCCAGCGTCAGCTCTCCGACCGTAGGAGATTGGTTCGATTCGCCCGCCCGTTGGCACAGCTCTTCGCGTCGCTGGGTTTCGGCCTCCAGGGCCTCACGAGGCGTCAACGCCCTCATGGTGTCCCATGTTTCGCTCGATGCGACAAATCCGACTTCCTGGTCGTCCATCGTGATGGCAATGTAGCCGGGACTCCACAGCTGCCCGATGTGCGGATAGCCTCGATGTTTTTCGAGGGCGTACTCCTGACTCATGACGTGGCGACCCTCGATGACGAACTCGGAACGCGAGCCGTAGACGAGCATCCGGAGCGAGGGCATGTCTGCGCCGCCGCTGATTTCGTAACCGTCCCCGGTGGCAAGGAAGCTGTAGGACTCTGGAGACAGAGCACCCAATGAGCCTTCGTGTGGCCGGAAGTGCACCATCGGCCTGAGTGCCAGCCGTACGGACTGATCAGAGCTCAGCAGGCGGTAGAGAACATGGACGGTGTTCTGAAGATAGGGCATCAGCAGCCGCTTTTCGAGGACGACACCCCCCAAGTCGTAAAGCCACACGGGAAGGCCCATCTCGAGGCGGAATTCGGCGAGCCCGCTGCTGCTTTCCCCTCCCTCGGTGTCGCGGCGGGTCTCGTCATCGAGTGCGAAGGCGCGACCGTTCATGTATACGGTCGAGCGGAGTTGACTGAGCATCATCATCCGACCCAGGGGGGCAGGAAGGGCCGCGATGAGCAACCCATGGAACCGTCGTGTCAGTCCACCACTCACGGTTTCCGACGCATAGCCCCCTAAGCCGTTGGTGACGAGCCACTCGAGACTGGTGTCTGGCTCAGTTGTTGGCGTGAAGGCGAGTCGGCGGACCAGTGTCACTGGCACTGTTCGGGAAGAGAGAGGGTCATACCGATGGGTCGATCGTTGAGGGGTCGGGCTTTGTTTCAGAGCATAAGAGCACGATCGACCGGCCAGCCAGTTGCAGCGTCTGACCGGGCGTAAAGATCTGGCCAGACGGGTCTGGATCGGCAACATGTGTGTTCAAGACTTCCGCCCAGGACACTCCCCATTCCGCACCCGGCAGGGTAAACGCGAGTGAATCGTCGTGGGCGTTGAACAGCACGAAAAAGCTGTCATCGGTCAGCGGCTGGCCCTGAGGTCCCACCTGTGACATTGCCGCGCCATTGAGGAACACCGTCATCGATTTCGCGAAGGCTGTCTGCCAGTCTTCCTGCGACATCTCCTCGCCGTTTGGTGTAAACCACGCAATGTCCCGCACGTGTGGCTGCTCTTCACCGCCCTTGAACCACCGTGCACGGCGAAAGAGCGGATGCTCGCGACGGAACCTGGTGAGGCGCTGCGTAAATCGGAGCAGCGCGTCGTCCATTCCGTTCCAGTTGAACCACGAAAGCTCAGTGTCCTGACAGTACGCATTGTTGTTGCCGTTCTGCGTACGTCCGCACTCGTCCCCCGACACCAGCATTGGAATTCCCTGCGAGAGCAGCAGCGTCGTCACGAAATTCCGTTGCTGCTTGGCCCGCAACGCGTTTACGGGGGCATCCTCGGTCGGTCCCTCGTGCCCGCAGTTCCACGAGCGATTGTCGCTGTGACCGTCACGATTGTCCTCGCCGTTGGCCTCGTTATGCTTGTCGTTGTAGGAGACCAAATCTCGCAGCGTGAAACCGTCGTGGGCGGTCACAAAATTCACGCTTGCGTATGGCCGGCGTCCATCCGCGGCATACAGATCCGAACTTCCGGTGAAGCGCGACGCGAATTCGGCGAGCGTCTGGTTTTCACCGCGCCAGTAGTCCCGGACGCAATCGCGGTACTTGCCGTTCCACTCGGACCAGAGGGAAGGAAAGTTGCCGACCTGATATCCCCCTTCACCGACGTCCCAGGGTTCGGCAATCAGCTTCACGCGGCTGACCACAGGGTCCTGCTGGATGATGTCGAAAAATGCCGACAGTCGATCCACTTCGTGAAGTTCTCGTGCGAGCGTCGAAGCCAGGTCGAAGCGAAATCCATCGACGTGCAGGTCCAGCACCCAGTAGCGAAGCGAATCCATGATGAGCTGCAGAACGTGTGGATGCCGCACGTTCAGGCTGTTGCCCGTTCCGGTGTAATCGAAGTAGTACCCCGGAGCGTCCTGGACGACGCGGTAGTACGCCAGGTTGTCGATGCCTTTGAAGGAAAACGTGGGCCCGAGGTGGTTACCTTCGGCCGTGTGGTTGTAGACGACATCGAGAATGACCTCGATGCCGGCGCTGTGGAGTGCCTTGACCATTTCACGGAACTCTCGCACCTGCTCGCCTGAGCCGCCACGGCTCGAGTATTCATTGTGCGGCGCGAAATAGCCGATGGAGTTGTATCCCCAGTAGTTGCGGAGACCACGCGCGAGCAGCCAGCCCTCATGAACGAACTGATGCACCGGCATCAACTCGACGGCCGTGATGCCAAGTTGTTCGAGATAGCGAATGACCGAAGGATGTGCCAGGCCCGCATATGTTCCACGCTGCTCAGGCGGAACCTCGGGCATCTGAGCGGTGAGCCCTTTGACGTGGGCCTCGTAGATGATGGTTTCGTGCAACGGTCGGCGCGGTGGTGTGTCCCGGCCCCAATCGAACCCGGGATCGACCACGACGCCCCGTGGAACGAACGGCGCACTATCTCGCTCATCCGGCTGACCGTTCACGTCCGGATCTGTGGTGCCGTCCGCCCGCATATGCGCGAAGATCGCATCGTCCCATATCACCCCACCTTCGATCGCGCGCGCATAGGGGTCGAGCAGAAGTTTGGCAGGATTTGCACGAAGGCCATCGGCTGGGCTCCACGGACCGTGCACTCGAAAGCCGTAGCGCTGAGCCGGCTTCACACCCGGTAAGTATCCGTGCCAGCAGAATGCCGTCGTTTCCGGTAACGCGATACGCCGTTCGCGACCCTCATCGTCAAATAGGCACAGGTCGACTTTTGTTGCGACCTCGGAAAACAGCGAGAAGTTCGTGCCGCGACCGTCGAAGGTTGCACCGAGCGGAAAGGGGTCTCCGGGCCAGACCACTGCCACGCCGCGATCTCTGTCGGACGCCGAAGTGAAATCGTTGGTAGTCAGCACCCAGATTGTCGCCGTAGGGCTTTTGTACAGCAAGCCATGTGCCGAGCTTCCCCATCCCCGGCGGCCCTGCTCTTGCTAGGATAACGTCATCAGAAGGAGAGTCCGATGGTGGTGGAAGGACTTGACACAACGAACTTCTGGCTGGCCGTCATCGCGATCGTCAGCGTGATCCAGATTCTTGTCCTTATCGGCGGCGCGTGGTTTTCGTATCACCTCTATGTGAAAACGACGCGGGTGGCAAGTGAACTCGAGTCGCGATACTTGTTGCCGCTCAATACCCGGGTCAACCGGATTCTCGATGAGGCCGAGGACATTGCCGAGCGCGTCAAGGATGCAGAAACCGCAGTGCGAAACCGGATTAGAAACGTGGCGGACACAGGGAACGTGGCGGTGGCGGCGGTTCGGGCGCGCAGCTGGCCCATCGTTGGAATCCTGAGGGGCCTTCGCGTGGCCATGGATGTGCTCTTCGACAACTGGCCGCCTCCTCGACGGACGCGTCCAACGACGGGCAGCACCGGCGGCGCATCGAGTTGGTCGTAATCCTAGACAGGTTACACGCTCGTTTGTCGGCTTCCGATACAAACCGGCGATGGAAGGGCGGGACTTTTGAAGAGTTTTCACGGGTACAGGTGTTGCACATCACCTGGCAACTGGAACGGGAACGTTCTGGTATTCCATCCTCTCCCGTACACGGCGGGAGTCTCTGCCAAACATGGGAGGCGTCAGAAGACGCCTCCTCCCTACTAATCATGGCAGTCACGCGCGTGCTCATTATCGAAGACTCTCACGACGCGGCTGAAGCGTTGAAATTGCTCGTTGAGTCCCATGGCTACACGGCCCGAATAGCAGCCAGTGGCACCGAAGCTCGGGCACTGTTCAACGATTGGGAAACCCATCTCGTCCTGATGGATCTGATGCTGCCGGATGTGTCGGGCCTGGCGCTTCTTCGCGAGTTTCGGGAAATTCGCCCTGAGGCGCAAATCATCGTCGTCACGGGATTTGGAACCGTGCCGGCAGCGGTCGAGGCGATGGGTGCCGGCGCGTTCAGCTTCATCGAGAAGCCGTTCGATTCCACGGTCCTGCTGGCGATGCTCAAGAAGGCCGAGGAGAAGGGTGCCATCGCCGCCGAGAATCTGCGGTTGAGAGACGAAGTCCGCGAGCACACCAGCTTCAGCAGCCTCGTGGCCCGCAGTGAATCGATGCTGCGCCTCTTCCATATGATTGGCTCAGTCGCGGGAACCGATGCCAGCGTGTTGGTGACCGGCGAAAGCGGCACCGGCAAGGAGCTGATTGCCGCCGCGATTCACCGCAATAGCCGTCGGGCAAGTGGTCCATTCATCAAGATCAATTGCGCCGCGATTCCACACGAGCTCATCGAATCTGAGTTGTTTGGCCACAAGCGTGGCGCGTTTACAGGAGCGGTGTCCGACAAGACAGGATTGATGGAGTTGGCCGACGGTGGGACGCTGCTGCTCGATGAGGTCGCTGAAGTACCGCAGCAGGTACAGGCAAAGCTGCTGCGCGTTCTTCAGGACCGCGAGTTTC
>DATBJG010000441.1:0-2461 GCA_036556585.1 Vicinamibacterales bacterium | reverse complement strand
ATCGATGCCACCGGGATGGTCGTTTTTCCCGGCGGCGTTGACATCCACACGCATGTTGCCGGAGCCGCACTGAATTTTGCCAGAGGTCTTACGCCGGAGAACATGCGCCGGGCCCTTCCGTTCAAGCACACGGCCGAACTGCGCGCCGGTCTCGGGGGGATCACTCCCACCACGTTCGCAACCGGGTACCTCTACGCCGGGATGGGTTGGACGACGGTGAATGAAGCCGCCGTGCCGGTGCTCTCGGCCAGACATACACACGAGGAGCTGCACGACACGCCGATCGTGGACAAGTCGTGTCTCGTCCTGATGGGCAACAACGAAATCGTGCTGGATCTGCTCGAAGCCGGGGAGGTCGAGCGGGCGAAGCACGTCGTCGCATGGCTCATTTCTGCAGCAAAGGCCTATGGCGTGAAGGCGGTCAATCCCGGTGGCGTGGCGGCCTGGAAATGGGGGAAGAACGCCGACAAGCTTTCAGAGCCCGTGGAAGGCTACAGCCGCGTGACACCCGCAATGATCATTGCCAGTCTGGGCGGCATCATCGACGAGCTGGCACTGCCGCATCCGCTGCACATTCACTGCAACAGTCTGGGCGTGCCTGGCAATTTCGCGACGACGCTCGAGACGATGAAGGTTCTCGAGGGACGACGTGCCCATTTCGCCCACTTGCAGTTCCATGCGTACGGTGGAGAGGATTGGTCCACGATGCGGTCAGAAGCCGCCACGTTGGCTGAGTATTTCAACACCCACAAGAACTTCACGACCGATGCCGGAGCGGTACTGTTTGGAGACGCAGTCACGATTACCGCCGACGGCCCCTGGCAGCATCAGCTTTACCAGTTGACCGGCCACAAGTGGGGCAACCTCGATGTCGAGAACGAAACCGGGTGTGGCATCGTGCCCTACGTCTACAAGGAAAGCCGGCTGGTAAATGCGCTTCAGTGGGCTGTTGGCCTGGAATTGCTCCTGCTCATAGACGATCCGTGGCGGGTATATCTCACGACCGATCATCCGAACGGAGCCTGTTTCTGGCGTTATCCGGAGCTGATTCATCTGCTGATGAATGCGGATGTCCGCAAGGAGGCCCTCAAGAGACTGCCGGAAGAGGCGCGCAAGCGAATCGTGCTGGCGGAATTGGACCGGCAGTACACGCTGTCGGAGATTGCCATCATCACGTCGGCGGGCCCGGCTCGCGCGTTGGGGCTGACGCGCAAAGGGCACCTCGGTGTGGGCGCCGACGCGGACGTGACGGTGTATCAGGAAAATCCGGACGGCGACCTGCAGTTCGAGTATCCGCGGTATGTCATCAAAGGTGGTGAGGTCGTCATCGAAGACGGCGAGATCCGAAACGTCATGGAAGGCCGTCAGTACATCGTTCAGCCTGCCTACGACGAGCGGATTGAGGAGTATCTCCGGCCGCTGTTCCAGAAGGTCTACACCATGTCGTTCGACAACTATCCGGTCGAGTTGGAACGCCTCAGGCGACCGGAGATTCGCGACTGCGACGCCTCGTCATGATTACGTTGACGTTGAAGGAACAACCCAACGTTCCGCTCGAAGCCGAAACCATCTCGCCGGATGCGACAGCGACGCTCGCCTTCGACGGAATCAGGTCGCTGCCGGTGTACCTGGGAAAGCGTCAACGGCGTCTCGACGATTTTTTCAGCGTGGAGGGAGATCCCAGCGACGAGATTGAAATCCGCGGCGACCTGACCAGGGTGAAATGGATTGGCAAAGGCATGACACGTGGGCGCATCGCTATCGTTGGCCATGCCGGGATGCACCTTGGGGCGCAGATGACGGGCGGCACGATTGAGGTATCCGGCAATGTGGGCGACTGGCTTGGCGCCGAAATGTCCGGCGGACTCATCAGAGTTCGCGGGAATGCCGGGGGGCAGGTTGGCGCGGCGTATCGCGGAAGCCTCACGGGCATGACGGATGGGACCGTTCTGATTGAGGGGTCGGCCGGCCTTGAAGTCGGGATGCGGATGAAGCGGGGAACGATTGTGGTTGGTGGAACGGCGAGGGACTTTGCCGGACTGCAAATGAAAGGTGGAACGATCGTGCTCCGCGGAGGTGCCGAGCTTCGGACCGGTGCCTGGATGATCCGGGGCACCATCATTGCTCTCAAGCCGATTCCCCTTCTGCCGACCTTCTCGTACGCGTCCACGTACAACCCCACCTTCATGCGACTGTACGCGCTTTACCTCCGAACATTCGGGGTTGACATCCCATACGACGAGCAAAAGGGAGCCTATCAACGCTACACAGGCGATGCGTCCGTGCCCGGCAAAGGCGAAATCCTCATCTGGGGAAACGGCTGAAAATTGCAGGATTGCAGGATTGCAGAATTGCAGAAAGGAAGGATTAAAGGTTCGTTAGATCCTTTCTGCAATCCTGCAATTCTGCAATCCTGCAATCTCTTCAGAAGGGGTAGTGGCGCGGTGTCGTTTGCACCGTG
>DATBJG010000440.1:0-7743 GCA_036556585.1 Vicinamibacterales bacterium | reverse complement strand
GCAGTTCTACAGGTTCCTCGACGAAGCAAACCGGGCCAATGCTTCGTTCTATCCAGTCGATCCACGAGGGTTGCCCGTGTTTGACAGCCCGATCGGACCTGACAAGCCGCCTCCTCTTCAGGTGGATGCGGCAATGCTGCGGAGCCGCCAGAACACGCTTCGAACGCTGGCCGAAGCCACCGACGGCCTGGCGCTCGTCAACACGAATCAGATTGCCGCCGGGCTCAAGCGCATCGTCACCGATCTTTCGTCCTATTACCTGCTCGGGTACTACGCGTCGAATATCAAGATGGACGGGCGATTCCACAAGATCACCGTTCGAATCAAACGTCCGGGCGTGCAGGTGCGTGCGCGGCGCGGCTACCTGGCCCCAACGGAAGCAGAGCTCACCACTTCGTCGGCCGGAGGCGCTGGCGGCTCGGGCGGCGCCGGCTCCGCCGCGTCAGCCGCGGAAGCAGCAGCCATCGAAACGGCCCTTGGCCCTCTCGGCGGATTCTCGCGCGAGTTGCCATTGAGGGTGCACGTGGTGGCTGGTTGGAAGACCAACACCGCGGCGGGAGTCTGGGCCGTCGGGGAGCTTGGAACCGGTCCCGACTGGAAAGCCGGTGGCGAGGCAGAAGTCACACTGTCAACCGCAGGCGGAGTAACGGTCGCGACTGGACGTACTCGCTTCGACCCTGGCATTCGCAGCTTTCGCGTCGCCCTGGATCCGTCAAACCCGATCGACGCTGGCGAGTACGTGGTTCGGGTACGAGTTCGTGGACTGGTCCCGGAAGCCATCCCCGCGACGGATGTGATCAGGCTGCAGCTGCCCGACCCTCCTCAAGCGACGGGAGCCATCCTCGTGCGGCGCGGCCCACAAACAGGCAACAGAGAAATCGTGACAGCCGACCTCCGCTTCCGTCGCACCGAGCAACTGCGAGTGGAGATTCCTACAACACCGGACGCGGCCTGGACAGCGCGACTCCTCGATCGAACAGGCAAGCCGCTCGTCATTCCTGTGACGGTCGCGCGTCGTGCAGAAACGGATGGTGCAACCTGGGTGACAGCACAGATCGCGCTGGCACCGCTGGCCGTCGGCGACTATCTCATCGAACTGACCGCTGATGCAGGCGCGAGCCGGACGCTGCTGGGCTTTCGAATCGTACCGTAGTGGAGTCGGCGGGTCTAAAGACCCGCCTCTACAGACAATTGTTGAGTAGTAGTGGAGTCGGCGGGTTTAAAGACCCGCCTCTACAGACAATTGTTGAGTAGTAGTGGAGTCGGCGGGTTTAAAGACCCGCCTCTACAGACGATGAGGCTGTAGACCCGCCCTCGGTCATCGCTCAGCGATGCACGAGAAATTTGCCGCATCGTCGGAACTGCCGGCACCGTTCCACTTTGCCACTTGTCCAAATGGGCACAACGGTCGCGTCCGATCCACTTTTCCGTCGGTCAAATGCGACGCAATGATCCGGTCGGGCGCTTTGCCCTTTTCGACCCATTCTTCCATCGCCGCCATCTTGTTGAACGTGTCGGTGCCCACTCCGCCCTGGCAATGATTCATGCCGGGCACCATGTAGAGCTGGATTGATTTTCCGACGACAGACTTACCCAGCCGCTCGACCACGTTATTGAAGTAGATGAGACTGTTGTCGGGGGCAACCTGCGTGTCGTTCCACCCGTGATAGATCAGCAGCTTGCCTCCTCGATCGAAGAAAGGTTTCAAGTTGGCATCCGCGGTTCCGAGAACACCCTGGTCTTTCCCGTCTGCAAAATCCACGTCGGTCGCGAGATTGAACCGGCGCCAATCCCAGTTGGCGTCACCAAACACGACGTACTTGAAGGCGCCAAGCGCCGTGCTGATCGGCTCGGGTCCACCTATCACGCCAAAACTGAGCTCGGACCCATGCCGCACGCCCGGGTAGATGACCTTCCCGGTTCTCGGATGCTCGACAGGAGCATAGAACGCGCGAACCGACTCCACCTGCGGCGCCGTGAGACATGCGGGACCATCTGCCCCCTGGCACTGCAGGACCTTCGGGTCGAAACGGCACTGCATCGGGTTTTCGAGCACACCGTCCTTCACCCCGTCCGTCGCATCGCATGCCTCCACCACGGCGCGGTGAAGGACCGGATACTTCTCTGGAGGCACGTAGCTCTCGGGCGTCTTGTTCACAGCCTGGTGGGCCGCAAGGCGTCCCGCGTGCAAATGAATGTTGTTCCAGGCGGGCGCCCCGGCCACGATTGCATCGTAGTCGGCCGGATAGCGCTGGGCCTCGGCCAGACCCTGCCTTCCTCCAAGCGAACATCCGTTCCAGAACGACAGATTCGCTGGCTTCCCGTAGTGCGCCTCGATGATGGCCTTTGCCTTGAGCGTCATTTCGTGAACGGCTCGATACCCGATGTCGATCACCTTTTCAGGATGTCCAAGGGCAAATTCGGCGCTGTTGCCGGTGTGACCGGTATCGGTACTCGCGCTGGCGTAGCCGGAGCTCACAGCCAACGCCAGCGCACCGTAAGAAATGTTGCCGGCCCATCCACCATTGCCCACAGCCTGAAACTTCCCGTTCCAGGCGGCCGGCAGCCATACTTCGATCTTGATATCAGAGTCGCTGCTGGGCTTGAGCGTTGCGGCAACTCGACAGAATGCCGGAAGGCTGGAGTACAACGCCCCGCCGCGACCAGCGCCCGCTGGTCCCTGACCGCGAGCCGCGCCCGGTGGCGTGAATGCTCCCGGTTCCACCAGCTGCGCTGATGTAATGGTCGTTTGTGGCAGTGCGAGGTTGGCCAGACGTTCGCACGACGCAGGAACAGCACCGGCTGGGGATTCCTGCTGGCCTGCCGCACGCACCCCTACGGCCGAGAGAGTCAGGAGACCGAGTACAACGAGATGTCTCATCTCCACGGGAACCTCCATCGAAAAGGGGTCGGGAGTCTTTTTCGTCCCGTTCATGCGAAAAAGACTCCCGACCCCTTTTTGTCACCGTTGCGGTAGCGCGAACACCATGTACTGACCATCACCCATTTCGGTCTGGTCACCAACCCGAGGCGGGAAAAGCCCCACGCCTCCAACGCAGATCGCCACAAACTGCCGTCCGTTCACCTCGTACACCGCAGGAACCCCTTCTGACGCCGCAGGCAGACTGCGCTGCCAGACGACCTTGCCGTTGTCCTGATCGTACGCGCGAAGTTTGCGATCAGACGAGGTCGCGACGAAGATCAGTCCGCCTCCCGTCACGACTGGGCCCCCACGCGGCGCATGGCTGCCTGCGACGGCCGCGCCGTTCGCCCCAAGCCCCGGGAACTCGCCGTTTGGAATCTGCCAGAGAATCGTGCCCTTGTTCAGATCGTACGCCGTCAGCTGCGACCAGGGTGGCCCCATCGCGGACAAGCCGTTGCTCATCAACATGAAATCGTACGGAGAGTTGTACGCGTTGAAGCCGGGTTGACCCGCATTTGGCGGCACTGGAGGCGGGCCGGGCGGTGGACCTCCGCGCCCGCGCCCTGCAGCTCGGCCACCTGCACCACCGCCACCCCCTACGGGCCCGAGCGGTCCACCACCGCCACCCTCGCCGGGCGGCAACAATTTGAGGAGCGTCGGCAGCTCCTTGGACACGACGTAGAGCGTGCCCTTGACCGGATCGACGGCCGAACTTCCCCAATTGGCTCCGCCGTTATGCCCTGGAAGCTGAATGGATCCCTGGAAACTCGGCGGCGTATACAACCCTTCGTTGCGATAGCTTCGCAACTGTTCGCGCAACTTGGCTTGCTCCTCTGCGGGCAGGAACGGATTGATGTCCTTCTCGGTGAACGACTGTCGCGCGAACGGTGGCGGAGCCGTCGGGAAGGGCTGGGTCGGCCACGTCTTTTCACCGGGCACGTCCGATTGCGGGACTGGCCGCTCTTCGATCGGCCAGATGGGCTGTCCGGTCACACGGTCGAACACGAACACAAACCCTTGCTTGCTCGGCTGTACGACGATGTCGACGTTCCTGCCGTCTTTGCGAATCGTCAGCAGTTTCGGAGCGGTCGGAAGATCGTAGTCCCAGAGATCGTGGTGAATGGTCTGGAAGTGCCAGAGACGTTTTCCCGTTCGCGCATCGAGCGCCACCAGGCTGTTGCCGAACAGGTTGGCGCCGTGCCGGTTGCCTCCGTAAAAATCAAAGCGCGCGGTGCCCGTCGGGACAAACGCAATTCCCCGCTGGACATCGACGGTCAACTCGCTCCAGTTGTGGACCCCGCCGATCTCGTCCAGTGCCCCGTCTGGCCAGGTGTCAGCACCAAACTCGCCGCGCCGGGGCACCGTGTGAAACACCCACTTCAGTTCACCCGTGCGCACATCGTAGGCATGAACATCGGCAGGGTTTGCCGTATAGGACGCTCCCTGTGCAGGCAGCGAAATGATGATCAGGTTTTCGAAGACACGCCCGGGATTGCCGGTCTGAAGAGGTCGGAGATTCGGGATTTCTCGACCCAGACCAACCCTCAAATCCACTCGCCCGTCTTTGCCAAAGGTGGCGACGGTTTGACCATTGCGGGCATCGATCGCGGTGAGCATCCCTCCGTTGATATAGAGGAGACGCCGATCAGATCGGTCCGGACTTTCCCAGTAGTTGATTCCGCGATCGCCCACGGCTCCTTCATTGGGATGCGTCCAGATCTCTTTGCCGGTTGCGGCGTCGAGCGCAACAATCGCCCGGTTTGTTGCCAGGACATACATCACACCATCCACGATGATGGGGCTGAACCGTGACGTCGCCTCCCCGGTCGGATATGTCCATGCAACCTCGAGCCCGGTGACGTTCGACTTGGTGATCTGGTTGAGCGACGAGTATTGCGAGGAGTCGGCCCCTCCCAGATACTGGTCCCAGGTTTTGAAGTCTGGCTGAACAGGCTTCGATCGCTGTCCGCTCACCGCCACCGTCGCGGCAATCAACAGGACGCCCGCGACCGCATGAAGGGTTCTGGTCATGAGCCGATTCTTCTCCCGTCTGACAAAGAAAGCACGTTGTGAGGGCGCTTACCGGGAGTTATTGTATCAGTAGCAGTCGGCCGCAATCCGCGTCAAAGGAGCGTTCCATGAACCGTCCCATGGTTGCCGGTGTTGCCGTTACGCTTGCACTCGTTTCTTGGACGATGGCTGCCCAGCAGCGGACGGGGAACGCCTCTCAGGCCCAGGCGGCGCGAGCGCAGGCCTCGAGCTACTTTCCCGAACGTCTCGACTGGCAGCGCAAGCAACCCGGAGACGTCGGTATGGCGCCGACGCTCGTGGCTGATGCAGTGAAAGCAGCCGTGGGCAGCGAGATGAGCACGAACCGGGATCTCGCGACAGAGCTCGCGACGACCTTTGGCAGAAATGAACCGTTCGACACGGTGATTGGGCCGACCAAACCGCGGGGCCCGGCGAGCGGGGTCATCGTGCGCCATGGGTATCTCGTCACCGAATGGGGCGAGCCCGGACGCGTGGACATGACCAACAGCGTCACGAAGACGTTTCTGACCACCGTCATTGGTCTCGCATGGCAGCGGGGTTTGATTCGCGATCTGAACGACTTCGCCCGCGACTACATGCCCCCGCACGTGGACCTGTTCGAGGCCGAGCACAATCAGAAGATCAGATGGGAGCACCTGCTGCGACAGACCAGCGACTGGCAGGGAACGCTCTGGGGCAAGCCCGACTGGGCCGATCGTCCCGAAGGTCAGCGGCCGCAGGACTGGCCGAACCGCCCGCTCCGTGAACCCGGAACCCATTTCAAGTACAACGACGTTCGCGTCAACGTGATGTCACTTGCGGCATTGCACGTGTGGCGACGCCCACTACCCGAGATCCTCCGCGAAGAAATCATGGATCCGATTGGTGCGTCGAGCACGTGGAGGTGGTACGGCTACGACAACTCGTGGGTCGAGATCGACGGCCAGAAAATCCAATCGGTCTCGGGCGGTGGGCACTGGGGCGGCGGCATGTTCATCAACGCGTACGACATGGCGCGCTTCGGATACTTATTCCTTCGGAACGGCAAGTGGAAGGATCGGCAGATTGTCTTGGAGAAATGGATCCAGATGGCGCGAACGCCGGGGCCGGCCAATGCCACCTACGGCTTTGCAAACTGGTATTTGAATCCGGACCGCAAGCCCCTGCCGTCGGCACCGGCAACCGCCGTGCAATTCGTCGGGGCCGGCAATAACGTCGTGTACGTCGACTGGGAGAACGATCTGGTGATTGTGACGCGGTGGGCGACCGGCATCAACGAACTCGTCGGCAAGACGATTGCGTCGATCAAACCGGTCGCAACAGCGTCAACACGGTAGGACACGCCGGACCACAAGGGTCCGGGCTCGTTGCCGGACCTAAAAGGTCCGGCCTACTTCACTCCGGCCTACTTGACTTCGTCGTATACCACCTGCACGTTGCTCTTCAGGCGCGCGGGCATTGGGGCGGTGTAACCCTCGTACTTGGCTGGCATCGTCCAGGCGCTGGCGATGTCGTCCACTGATTTTCCTGCCTTCTTCGCGTCCCGCACGGCAGCCAGGAAGTCGCGGTTGAACTGTGCGTAATCCCGCAGATCCGCAACCGTCATCTGTCGGCTGTGGCCGGTGATGATGGTGTCGACATCCTTCGCATTGTCGGCCGCCTTGGCCAGGGTGTCGCCGATGAGCGCGCCGCTGCCACCGTTGTTGGCATCCAGCAGCGGAAGGTTCTTGCCCGAGAAGATGTCCCCGGCATGGAGGATTCGAAGCGCCGGGAAGAAGACCCAGGCATCGCCGTCCGTGTGACCGCGACCGAAATAGCGCAGCTCGATCCGTTCGTTGCCGCTGCCGATGGTCATCGTGTCCTTGAACGTTCTCTTGGCCATGCCGCGACCGTTGTTGGCCTTGAAAATATTGGGCGCGGGTCCGCCAGGCGGGGGCGCAATGCCGGTGACCGCCCGCATCTCTTCCATGTTCTTCTTGGTGTTCTCGTGCACGACGATGTCGACCGTGGCGGGAAATTCGACGTTTCCGCTCACATGATCGCCATGCGTATGAGTATTGATGATGGTTGTGACGGGCTTGTCGGTGAGCTCCTTGATTTTGTCCAGAAGCGGCTGACCCCATCCCGGGTTTTTCGTGTCCACGACCACCACGCCCGTGGCGGTAATGAAGACACCGCTGTTCCCGCCGCCTCCCCGCAGCACATAGAAGTTATCCTTCAACTTCTCGACCTCAACCACCCGAGGCGCTTGCGCCCCGGCCGGCTGCTGGACAGCGGCCACAGCCATCGACAGCGCCCCAATCACCACAACGGCAACGAGCGCGACAGTTCTTCTCATGAGTTCTTCCTCCTCACCGTAATTCGGCCATCGCACCATCAAGCGACACGTTCAAGTGCAGGTCAGCCCAATGAAACTCGGACTGCAGCATCTTGGCAATGTCCGCGCGTGGCCTCTTCTGTACGAGCATGTCGTGGATGCGGGTGCGCAGGGCCACCGTGCTGTCGCGGAACTTTCGCAGCTCTGCCTTGGTGGTCACCGGCCCATGCCCGGGAACGACCGTATCGAAATCAAGCTGCAGCACCTCGTCGAGTGTCTTGGTCCATTCCTTGGCACTGCCGCCGCCCGCGTAGTCAATGAGCTGGGGCGTCGCGTCGCCGAACGTGAACATGTCCCCCGCCGCAAGCACTCGCTGGGCGGGAAACAACTCGAAGACGTCACCGTTGGTGTGAGCCCGACCGAAGTGGTACAGCTCTACGTTCTTTCCACCGAGGTAGACGTGCGCGTGATG
>DATBJG010000439.1:0-6958 GCA_036556585.1 Vicinamibacterales bacterium | reverse complement strand
AAAGGGTTGAACGGTCAGGCCTGGTTCGACCGCGCCGGCAATTACGGCAGCGAGAACCTGCGCATCGTCGAGCGGTTGACGCCCGCCGGGCCCAACCATATCAACTACGAAGCGACAATCGAAGACAAGACCGTGTACTCGAAGCCCTGGAAGATCAGTTTCCCGCTCTATCGCCGGCTCGAGCGAAACGTGCAGCTGCTGGACTTCAAGTGCGTGGAATTCTCCGAAGAGATGTTGTACGGACACCTGCGCAAGCGTCCGTAAACCCGAAATACGCGGCCGTCGACACAGGCCGCAAAGGGCGAAAAAATAGGGAGTAATTGCGGCCGGGGGCGTTTCTGAATTAAGATGAGAACGCTCTTAGGCAGGAGGAGATCCGATGCGAAGAACGCTCTCTGTTCTGGTTGCCGGTATCGGGCTGTTGCTGGCGGCGGTGCCGGTGATAGCGCATCATTCATTTGCGGCGGAGTTCGACGCCAACCGACCGGTCAAATTGCGGGGCACCGTTACGAAGATGGAATGGATTAACCCGCATTCCTGGATTCACATTGACGTGAAGAACGCGGATGGCTCGGTGAGCAAGTGGATGGTCGAAGGTGGCGCGCCGAACGCGCTGCTTCGCCGCGGCTGGAACAAGCAGTCGCTGTTGCCAGGTACCGAGATCCTTGTCGAGGGCTTTCAGGCCAAGGATGGCGCACTGAGAGCCAACGGCCGCGACATTACGTTCCCGGACGGGAAGAAGCTGTTTGTCGGCTCGTCGGGTATCGGTGCTCCGGACGAAAGACCCGAAAAGTAAGGTCGGGTCGTTCGAACCACCGCGAGCAGTCAGTTTCAAAGAGCCGGATGTCTACGACTCAACGAGTCGGGACACCCGGCTCTTTCTGCGTTCGGTCGGGCGGGCCTGCCGCCCGACGTACTTGGACCAAGCGTCCGCGGGCAACCGGGGATCCGCGCGACTCCGTGTCGTAGAGAAACGCATTGCCGTCGGGCAGATAGGCAATGGCTTCCTGCTGGTTGAGGTTGATGAGAGAGATGCGCTGGTAGTCCCGCCCTTCGCGCCAGCCGTCCGCGGCGGGCACTGGTTGTGAGAAATCGAACGCCAGTTCGATCGCATTGATGTAGTTGAGGATCAGCACGCGTTTGCCGTCGGGAGAAATATCCATCGACGTCGGCAGACGAGCACTTGCTGGAATGTTTCCCGCGACCTTCTCGAGATCGATCTCCGTCACAAAGTCGAGCGTCTCTGGCCCGGGCTGGTTCTTCCACCAGGTCGTCGGAATCTTGTGCAGACGGGGTGTACCCGGACGCCCTTTGTTGCCCTGACCTTGCTTCGTCAACAGGTAGATCGTGCCGTCAGGATGTACTGCCAGCGATTCAGCATCGTAGGCGCGATCGGGGTAGCGAAGGCGCAATCGCGCCAACGGACGAACCTCTGCGGGGAAGTCCCGAAGTTCCCGAACGACGGCAATTTCAATCCAGGGCCGCTCACGATCGTTGTCGCCAGTGTCGGCCAGAAACAGGCACTCATCCGGCTGGCCGCAGGGGCCGAGCGAAAGATCCTCGACATCCTTGGGGTTGAAGCCAAGCACCCGCACGGACTGCGCATCGGCACCGGTGAAGGTGGTGACAAAGAAACGCCCCGTATCACCGGAGTCATTGATGTGATAGAGCCGATTGCTGTACCGCGTCGACACCTCGATGCCGCTGGCCTCGTTGATAACGGGGTCCAGCCACCCGACTTCAACGCCTTCGGCCCATGGGGCCAACGAGCTTCCGGGAAGTTGGGCCGCCAGCAGGATGATCAGCGAGATGAGCAGGCGCATGGTTTTGTGGGCTTCACGCTTGCGTTTATGATGCCAGAAGATGAAAAGAGCCGCCATTTTTCTGGCCGCGGTACTCGCGATGAACTGTGCGGACGATCGCGAAGCACGGTCGTCGACCTCATCTGCGGGTGCAACGAGCCTTGGCGCTGGTGAGTGGTTCGTCGACAAGGCACAGGCAACAGGTCTCGATTTCGTCCACTTCAACGGCATGACCGGCGAATTCTACTATCCCGAAAACATGCCGCCCGGCGTTGGCTTGCTGGATTACGACAACGACGGCGACTTGGACGTGTACTTTGTGCAGGGTCAGCTTCTCGACAGCGGCAAGACATTCGCCGATGCGTTGATAAAGCCGCAGGGGCCGATGCCGCCGCGCGACCGGCTGTTTCGCAACGACTTGACCGTTGCTCCCGATGGGACGCGGACGTTGACGTTTACCGATGTCACCTCGCAAAGTCGGATCCCCGGCATTGGGTACGGCATGGGTGTCGCGACGGGAGACTTCAACAATGATGGCTGGATCGATCTCTACGTCACGAGATTCGGCCCGAACCAGCTGCTCAAGAACAACGGTGACGGGACATTCTCGGATGTTTCGAAGCAAAGTCGCACAGACGACCCGTCATGGAGCGTCTCGGCTGCTTTCGTGGATTTCGATAGGGACGGCTGGCTGGACCTGCACGTGGGCAACTATCTGAACTACGGCCTCAAAATGGATCAGAAGTGCACGAGCCTTTCAGGGAGTCGGGATTACTGTCCGCCCCGCATCTATACCGCCCAGCCTTCGCGAATCTTTCGCAATCTCGGTGACGGGACATTTGTCGATGCGACGGGCACGTCGCAGATGGCCGGGCAATATGGGCCAGCGCTCGGGATCACGACTGCTGATTTTGACAACGACGGCTGGATTGACGTCTATGTTGCGAATGACGGTCACGAGAACCAGTTGTGGATGAATCAGCGGAATGGCACGTTCAAGAACACCGCGCTCGTGGCCGGTGCGGGACTGACGGCAGAAGGCAAAGCGGAAGCCAGCATGGGCGTCGACGCGGGCGATTTCGACAATGATGGTGATGAGGATCTGTTCATTACGGAGCTCATTGGAGAAGGCCACAACCTCTTTGTGAACGATGGGACCGGCAATTTCGAAGATCAGGGCACACGCTCCGGGCTTGGGCCCGGCAGCCTGCCCTACACGGGATTTGGCACGTCGTGGATCGACTTCGACAATGATGGCTGGCTCGACATCCTGACGGTCAATGGTTCGATCACCAACATCGAGGCGCTCGAACGAGTGAAAGATCCGTTTCCCCGCCACCAGCGGAAACAGTTGTTTCGCAATCTTCGAAACGGACGCTTCGAGGTCGTGACCGATCAGGCCGGTGCGGTATTTCAATTGTCGGAGGTCGGGCGAGGCGCCGCGTTTGGAGATATCGACAACGATGGCGATATGGACGTCGTGGTAGGAAACGACAGTGGTCCTGCCCGGTTGCTGATCAACGAGATTGGCAACCGTCAGCATTGGATTGGTTTGCGTCTGGTCGGCGGTGCCCGCACAGGTAGCGGCGGGTCTTTAGACTCGCCGGGCCGTGACATGCTTGGAGCCCGGGTGGAAATCCTGAGGAAGGACGGATCGATTCGCATGCGTCGCGCACGATCGGATGGAAGCTACGCGTCGGCCAACGATCCCCGCGTGCTCGTCGGGCTCGGAGATTCCACTGAGGTGCCTCGCGTACGTGTCCGCTGGCCGAACGGGACCACCGAGGAATGGGCTCAGGTGCCCATCGATCGCTGGACCACATTGCGAGAAGGAGAGCCTTCAGCCGGCGCGAGGCGCGAAGCCGCCGAGCAGCGGGCGGGGGCGGAGCCTCGCGAGCAGTAAAAATGGCAGTCTTGCGTGAGGGTGTGGTTCTCGGTGCCTGGCTCCTGCTCATAGCCATTGGCGTGAGCGCCTGTGGTGATGGCGATCGCCAAAGAGGCGCGAGCAGCTTCGAGTTGCGTCCGATCCTCTTGCCAAATCTGTCGGTAGCCGCCAAGACCGTTCAGGTTCAGGTGCACGATCGACATGCGGCGTTGACGGCAACGCTTGAAAACAACGCCTCGACCGATGTTGCCAGGGGCGAAGCCTACGGTGAGCTGGGAAAGCTCCTTCTCGGCGGCGAGTATTTCGACTCGGCGGAAAACTGCTTCCTCAATGCGAAGGCGCTGATGCCGTCAGAACTGCGGTGGCCGTATTATCTCGGACACGTCTACCGCAAGAAGGGAAACGCGGCGAAGTCGGCTGAAGAGTTCGAGCAGGTGCTTCGCCTCAATCCCGATCACGAAGCCACACTTTACTGGCTTGCCGAAATGTACCTGACGCTCGGTCGAACCGAATCCGCTGAGGCGCTGTTTTCGAAGTCGCTGACGCTCGGCCTCCGATCGCCGGCCGCACTGTATGGCATGGGACGGATTGCCCTTTCAAGGAAGAATTACCAGGAAGCGGTGAAACTCTTCGAAGAGGCACTGTCTCTCGACCCCCCCGCGTCAGTCCTTCACTATCCGCTCGCAACGGCCTATCGTGGACTCGGGCTGATCCAGCAGGCCGAGGAACATTTGCGAAGACGTGGCGACGTCAACGTCACGACGCCGGACCCTCTAATGCAGGAAGTCAATGGTTTGCTGGAGACGGCCCTGGCGTACGAGGAACGCGGACTTCGGTCGTTTGAAACGGGACAATGGGCAGAGGCTGCGGCTTATTTTCGCAAAGGAGTAGAACTCGAGCCTGAGAACCCTTCGGTTCGCCACAAGTTGGGAACAGCTCTGGCTTTGATGGGCGACAACGGCGGTGCTGAGGAACAGTTCCAGATCGTCGTGCGCCAGTCCCCCACGTTCGCCAAGGCGCACTACAGTCTCGGCCTTCTGATGGAGTCGAGCGGACGCCGCCAGAGGGCTATCGAGGAATTTTCACTGGCCGTACGGCACGACTCGAACTACGTCGACGCGCATATGCGGCTTGCGGAGCTGCTGCTGTACACCGGGCAGGCGCGGCCGGCACTGGCGCAGTACGAACGAGCGATAGGCATCGATCCCCGGCAGCCGCGACCGCGGTATGGCTACGCGATGGCCCTCGTTCGTCTTGGGCGTTACCGTGAGGCTCGCGACTGGCTGAACGACGCCATCAGGTTGCACCCCGATCAGCCGGGCTTCGTGCACGCGCTCGCACGGGTGCTGGTCGCGGCCCCGGACGATGCAGTTCGGGATGGCCCTCGTGCGATGACGATGGTGCAAGAGCTGCTCAGAGGACCGCAGACGCTCGAACTGGGCGAAACCATGGCTATGACGCTGGCCGAGTTGGGGCAGTATGGAGACGCCGTGGCGCTGCAGCGCAAAGTCCTTTCGGCGGCCATGCAGGAGGGGCGTCAGGACCTTGTGGCCACACTCACCACCAACCTCCAACGATACGAGCGGCAGCAACCCTGTCGTGTGCCCTGGATCATCGAACCGGAGTTTCTCTCCTCGGAGCCCTCTTGAGACCCCGCTCTCCAACCACGGCGCTGTTGGTGGGGCTGATCATCACCATGACGGCCGTGGTGACCTACTCTTGGTACATCACTCGGCAGATTACGGGCTTGCGTGTTCTGCAGACCGACCTCGCGGACCGCAATCGACGGGACTCGTTGCTCCTGCTACGCATCCAGAACGATCTCAATTCGCTGGGCCTCGCCATGCGCGACATGCTGGACCGCAGCCAGCCGTATCCGCTGACGGCCTGGTCCGCTCAATTGCAGCGGTTGCGACTGGATCTCGATGATGCTCTCCGGCGCGAAGAGCAGATTGCCGTGGCGCGCCAGACGCCTGAGCAGAGACGCCTGCTTGCAACCTCTCTGGCGCAGTTCTGGGATGCGGTAGACCGGACGTTTGAGCTTGCCAGGAGCGGACGGGAAGACGAGGCACGCGTGCAGATCGAATTGTCGCTGCAGGCGCGGCAGGCAGCGCTCACGGCAATGGTGGCACGACTGCTCGTGCAGAATAACGAAGCCGAAGAACAGACGGCTCGACGCGTGCAGGAAATCTACGGCCAGGTGCAGCGGCAGGTGTACTGGCTGCTTGCTGCCACGCTCGCGGCGATTGCCGCCACTGGGTTGTATCTGATCTATTCAAACAGACGGCTCTTCGCGCAACTGGCCTCGTTATCGGAAGAGCGTCGCGAGCTGGCGCGCGAGCTCATCTCGACGCGTGAGGCGACGTTCCGTGAGATCTCACGCGAACTCCATGACGAGTTCGGACAGATTCTCACCGCCATGGGTTCGATGCTGGGGCGGGCAGGCAAGCAACTGGCGGAGGGTGTCCCACTTCGAGCGGAACTCCGGGAGATTGGGGAGATCGCCCAGTCAACCCTCGACAAGGTCCGTGGGTTGTCACAGACGCTCCATCCGTCGATCCTCGACGAGCTAGGCTTGGCGAGCACGATCGAATGGTATCTCTCAACCGTAGAAAAACAGTTCGGCATCAAGGTGTCGTACGAGCGCAGCGGCACCATGGTGCCCATCGACGACACCACCAGCATTCACGTGTACCGAGTTCTGCAAGAGGCGGTGAACAACGTGGCGAGACATTCCGGGTCCGATCGCGCCTGGGTTCGCCTCAGATTCAGTCCGGGGACCCTCGAACTGGAGGTCGAAGATCACGGTCAGGGGCTGGCCGCCCCGGTGACGCGGCGTGGGCTTGGTCTCGTTGCCATGCGCGAGCGCGCGGAGCTGCTGGGAGGTACGATTACGTTCCTGCGCCCTCGCGAGGGGGGCACGCTTGTACGGCTGATCGTCCCAATTGCCGGCGCCGACCCCATTATGATCGCTTCGGATCCGGTGACGGATGTTGACTAAGGACAGCGTCGAACAAATACGCCGCGCGCTGAAAGCGCGAGGTACAGGTCGCGGGGCGGGAGCCCCGCGACAAACTAAATGAAGATTACGGTCCTGCTGGCCGACGACCACAGTCTCGTCCGACGGGGCTTCCGTCGGATTCTCGAAGACGACGCGTCCATTGCCGTGGTGGGTGAGGCGAGCGATGGCGACGAAGCCATTCGACTTGCCGCAGAGCTGAAGCCGCGTGTTGTCGTGATGGACTGCGCCATGCCCGGCACGAGCGGGCTG
>DATBJG010000438.1:0-5016 GCA_036556585.1 Vicinamibacterales bacterium | reverse complement strand
GTGAAAATTCACTCACACTCCTGTGAACCAGACTCGTTCAACAAACCAGTAACCCCCCGCGAGAACCACGACAATTGATCCCGCCCAGGCCAGCCGTTCGCCAAGCGGCGCATTGCGTTTCCGCACGAGCGCCAGAATCGATGCAAAGGCAATGACGATGGCCAGCTGACCGATTTCGACACCTAGATTAAATGAAAAGAGCGACCATCCCAGCGCGGCGCGTGGCAGACCGAACTCCTTGAGCACCGAGGCGAAGCCAAAGCCATGGATGAGTCCGAATACTGCAGCGAGCCACGCCCTCAGATCGCGTGGCGGCTTCTCGGCGACTACAGGAACTTCCTCGGTCGCTTCAGGATGCGCCCGCGGCTTCTTCTGCGAGCTGACGAGAAGATTGTCCACGCCGACAATGACAATGCTCAGCGCGATGGCAGGCTCGACCAGTGACGTGGACGGCGTGACAATGTCGAGCGCGGCGAGCGAGAGCGTGATGCTGTGACCGATCGTAAACGCCGTCACGATGCCGGCCAGCCGGGTGAGCGACCCGCCAAGCAGGAGCAGACCAAAAAGAAAAAGGACGTGATCCGGGCCGATCAGAATGTGATGGATGCCCGATGCGACAAACGTGCGGATGACCGCCAGCCTGCCCTGTGTCGTCCCGGCAAAATAATCCAGCTTGCCGTTGCGCGCGTCCAGCACTGCCTGGTGGCGCAGCTGCCCCTTCTCGTAGATGTTGATGAACGTCTGATGATTCGGATCGTACGGAAACATCACCGTGTCGATGGTGATGCCTCCGGGCGTGACCGCCCCGAAGTCGAGTGGCAGCCGGACGCTCTGCCGGTCGGGTAACACGTCGATGACGCCCCAGGTCGGGCTCAGCGAGCGCCCGTCCCCGCTCAAGCGGAGACGTGTCTGCATGATGGCCACCAGTCGGTCCCGGTAGCGCACGGCAACTTCGGGGTCGAGGAGCATGGCCGGCTTCTCGATTCCCAGCTCGTGCGCCGCATCGAAGTCGTGAATGACGAGAGTCCCGTGCAGGCGCGACGCGTCCAAATGCAGGTCGAGATAGCTGAAGGGAGCAGGATGCGCGCCGGCTGGCGACGCCAGGATGACCAAACACGCGACAAGGATCAGACGCTGCACTGTCATCTTTTCTTAGGGCTCGTGGGGCCCCACCCCCACTCGCTGCTGCTCCTCGGCTCGCGGACTCGCTCGTCGCAGCGGCCGCAGGCGCTACCGCGTCGGATCGTTCCTGGGGTCTACATAGGTCGTTCCAGACGGCCCCATGCCGCTGATCTGGATGACCGCCCCTTCCTGTCGTGTCATCGCGAAGTGGTTGGAGTTTGGGGGCTCGGTGTAAAAACTGCCGGCCGGCAACGCCTTGAGCGCAGCCTCATTGAACTCTTTGCCGTAACCGAAGTACCACATGCCCGAGACGACCGTTGCCACGCGATCGTCGGGATGCGCATGAGCCGCAATTTTCGTGTTCGGCCCGATGCGCAACAACAACGTGTAGAGGCCTGCTTTCGTGGGATCTCCCTTGAGCACAACGGTCTGGATGCCCGTGACGCCCGAGGTGCCCACTCCTGCGGCGCCGGCGCCGGGCCAGTGCACTTCGTTTGGCGTGATGCGTTGTTCGGCAGTCTGGGCGCCAATTGCCACGCCAATGGCTACGGTCCCAAGTGCGCCAAGGACGAGCGCCACCGCAAAAAGCCGCGAAATCGTGGTCACCATCCGCCCAAGGATATCAAACTGGTCTGGATTTTGAAGCTTGCCGCGCCAGCTTGCCTTGGAGGCCCACTTTGGTCGCCCGCACAGGACACTTCGGCCAGCGCATCGTCCTCTTTCTGTTACTGCTTGCACCGCTTTCGGGTCTGGGATCCCCCGTTTACGCCCAAGGGGTTGGCTTCCAAGGCGGGTTTACGATCGACCCGGAGCAGGCGTTCTTCGGCAGCCATCTCGAGACCAACGAGCTCGGCTACAACGTTCATTTCCGACCCGGCATCGACGGTGCGTTCGGCAACGACCTGATGCTTGCGTCAATCAATATCGACTTCGTCTACAAGTTCAACATTGGCAACGCCTGGAGCGTGTATCAGGGGGGCGGTCCCGCCATCTACTTCTACAAGTTCGACCACCCGTCCTTTACCGACGTTACGGGCGGTCTCACCGGAATCTTCGGATTCGTGCATTCCAGCGGGTTCTTCACCGAATTCAGGTTCGGCAACAACGGACCGAACCTGAAGTTTGGAGCGGGGTGGACGATTCGATATTGAACCCCCTCGAGAGAAGTTCTCACCACAGAGGGCACAGAGCAAATTTGGTTTAGTTCTTTCTCTTTGTCCTCCGTGTCCATCTCTGTGGTGAGTGCTCTTCCCTCTTAGGGCGCCAGGACGACGACCTTCCAGCCCCGCCTTTGTTTCTCGTAACACCGACGATCATGCAGCCGGTGCTCGCGTGCCTGCCAGAACTCGATCTGTGCCGGGACGAGCTGATATCCACCCCAGAACGGAGGGCACGGCACGTTCTTGCCAGCAAAGCGTGTCTGGGCGCGCTCGAACTCGGCTTCGAGCAACTCGCGATTTGGAATGACGGAGCTTTGCCGGGACGCCCACGCCGCCAGCTGGCTCTCTCGCGGCCTGGCCTGGAAGTACGCTTGGGATTCGCGACGCGTGAGCTTTCGCACCGCGCCTTCGATGCGGACCTGCCGCTCGAGAAGTGGCCAGTGAAACAGCAGCGACGCGTGAGGATTCCGTTCGAGCTCCCGGCCTTTGCGGCTTTGATAGTTCGTGAAAAAGGCAAAGCGCCCGTTTTCGAGCCCGCGCAAGAGCACCATGCGGACTGACGGAGCGCCCTTTCGTGTTGCTGTCGCAAGCGCCATTGCCTCTGGCAGCTTCATGCCGGTGGCGACGGCTTCTGAAAACCATTCCTCGAACAAGCTGATCGGATCCGCAGCGGATTCGGCCGAAGACGACATTCTCAGCCTTTGGCTGCGACCACGCCCACCGGGCAGGCCACCCCGGTCCCTCCATGCCCGCAGTACCCCCGAGGGTTTTTCGCCAGGTATTGTTGGTGATAATCCTCGGCGTAGTAGAACTCGCCGGCGTCAACGATTTCCGTAGTGATGGGACCGTATCCAGCTTTCGTCAGCACGTCTTGATACGCGGCGCGACTGGCCTCGGCCGCCCGCCGCTGCTCGTCTGAGTGCACATAAATTGCCGAGCGGTACTGCGTGCCCACGTCGGCGCCCTGACGCATTCCTTGCGTCGGATCGTGGTTCTCCCAGAAGATCTTGAGCAGCGCATCGTAGGTGGTTTTCTGAGGATCGAACACCACGCGCACGACCTCGGTATGACCGGTCAGGCCGCTGCACACTTCCTCATAGGTCGGATTGGGCGTGTAGCCGCCCGCGTAACCCACAGCGGTCGAGTGCACGCCGGAGGCGAGCCAGAACTGCTTTTCGGCTCCCCAGAAGCAACCCAGCCCGAACGTGGCGGACTGCAGACCTGAAAACGGGGGGGCCATGGCCGTGCCAAGCACAGCATGACGCGGTGCAACCGGCATCTGGGCCGCACGCCCCTTCAAAGCCTTGTCAGGACTTACCATCTGGATTTTGCGTGGGTTGAACATCGAAAACCGGCCCTTTCTTTTGACGCTGCCCAACGGGCTGCTGATGGCATATGACGTTGCGAGCTTCGCACTTGGAATAGGTTCTTGCATTTTGACCCAGTTTTACAGGCGAAATCGAGAATACCACGGTGTAGTTTGTTGTGAGGGAATCTAGTCTGTTTTACTCTGTTCCAGTCTTGTGTTCTTAGGCAAATTCTTAGATTCCGGTCGTGGAGCACGTTGAATCGGAAGCGCGCAGCGGGATTTTGCAAGAACATCGACAGTCGAGGCGGACGTGCCAAAAAATTCCTCGACGCTGTCTTGACTTCTGAAATCGACTGCCGTAACCTGCCGGCGACAACACTCCAAAGAAGTAAGCCCGTGAATACCTGGTGACGGTCCAAACGTCACCCACCCGGCAGGTCAGTTCGGGGCGCCCACAACGCCACCTACTGACGAATGCTTCTTGAATATCTCCAATAGACAATCGTAAGTGTCGGTCTGTGTTAGGCGCGTGCGCGCAAAGGCTCTATTTCCTCGTCCATACCGGTTCCCGCTCCTGTGGCACTGTGGATTTCGACTTTTAGTTGGAGAGGTCCCGGATGACTTTCGTGGACCGGCGATGCCGAGACTTGCGCGACGCATCGCCGGCCCCGACGGAGTGTTAGACGCCGCAGTCATTGGAGCTGCCGAGACTTTGTTCAAACGGGACCCCGAGACATGGCGTGACTGGGGTAGCCCGTCGGACGTGCTTCAGCAGCTAAAACAACTCTGGCACGTATTGGTGCATTTCGGGAGACCTGCTCGGACAACAGGTTCGCCAACCTAGGACGAGAAAGCAGTCCCGAAAAAACCCGTAGTGAATTCCAGTGTGGTTTCCATGCAATCGCACTGTCTGCTATCGCTGATGCATTGCGGATGGTTCGATAGGGTTGTTGCCAATTCAGCAAGCGAGGCGTGATAGTGCAAGAAAGGGAGGTAAACCGCGATGCTTCTGTCGCCCACACTGCTACGAACGTCGCTGCAAGCACTACGGAGGCGTGAGCCGGCCGAACGGGACCTGGACTCGGAATATTTCCGCAGGCCGACTAGGTGTGAAAGGGATAATTGTCTAACTCACACTAGCCCACTACCCTCCATTGCGCTCCCCGTCTATTTATTCTATATTGTATATATAATGTCCTATCTAGGTGAGTTTGAACACATCGTTATGTTGGCACTGGTGCGCCTCAACGACCACGCGTATGGCGTGAGCGTGCGTCAAGAGATTGAGAAGCGCACCGGGCGCGACGTTTCAATCGGGGCGATTTACGCCACGCTCGACCGCTTGGAAGCCAAAGGCTACGTGACGTCCCGGCTGGGCGACCCGACACCCGAGCGCGGTGGCCGCTCGAAACGCTTCTTTCGCGT
>DATBJG010000437.1:0-8291 GCA_036556585.1 Vicinamibacterales bacterium | reverse complement strand
GTCGGCTGATGGGATTCAGCCGGGCAGGTGAATTGTACGATCCGCTCATTCACGGTGAAACCGTCGGCCAAATAGTGGGCTCGGCCAGTTTCATCCCGGGCAAGGGCATTCAGCTGAACAACGGACAGAGTCACGTCAAGTACTTGCTCCCGCAAACCATCTCGAATGGTGAGTTTTCGATGGACGTGGAAGGCCTGCGAGCGAACGCTCCCGGCAACAAATCCAAGGTCTTCGGCATGCAGGAAGGCCAGGACGATTTCATCACTAATAAGTACCGGGTCGACATTCAATACCGCGGGACCGAGGGCGCGCCCCCCAACGCCATTCAGTGGCGTGTGCTGTACGGCTCCTCAGACGACCTTGACGTGCGCTACGAGCCTGACATGGCGAAACGATTCGCGTCCGTGCTGCTCCTCAATCCTTCGACAACCTATCACTGGAAGGCGACGTGGGGCAGCGATTTCCGTCTGGTCGTGCGCGAGGGGGGCATCGCGGGGCCAGAGCTCTACAACTATGGACTGCCAACGCCACGAGGCACTTACTCACCCCACCCGCACTACGCGTACCTTGGTGTCCCTGTGGGTCGCAGCGGCAACGAATCGGCGTCGATTGCGAACACCATCTACCGAAACGTCTGGATCGGCAATCGTCCGCGCCCGAATTCGCTCGGCAGCGCGTTGAAGTAAGAGACAAACCACTCTTCCCCACGTCTCCTTCGAGTTCGGGTATCATACGCAACTGCGTCCGCGGGCCGGTGGCGACCCGTGGTGTTCAGGTCGGCGGCTTGATCAATGTGTGAGCGCAACGCCCCAGACCACGTATCGCTCTGAAATAGCCGGCGGAACTCAGATCGTGAGCCCGCTGCCGCCTTCCCACCCGGCGTCCGCCCCGGGACGCCGCGAAGAGCTTCTCGTTGTCGTCGGCACCTTCGCGGCATTCACCTACCTGTTTCTTGCAAATTCCTGGATCGGTGACGACGCGTACATCATGTTTCGTGTGGTCGATAATTTCGTGAACGGCTACGGCCTGCGCTGGAATCCCGTGGAACGGGTTCAAGGGTTCACTGCTCCGCTCTGGGTGTTTGTCCTGAGCCCCTTCTACGCCGTCACGCGCGAAGTCTTTTATACCAGCCTGGCTGTGTCCTTGGCGCTCTGCATCGTGACGCTGGCCGTAACTCGACGGGCCTTCCGACGGATCGATCAATGGGTTGTGCTGGTTGTGCTCTTGTTCAGTTCGAAAGCGTTCATCGACTACACGTCCTCGGGGTTGGAGTATCCGCTTCTGTACGGGTTTGTGGCCGTTCTTTATGTTGGACTTCTTGGCCAAGACCACACCCTCGGTTCACCGTCGTTCCGCAGTTCCGTGGCGCTGACGCTGCTGGCTGCTTTTGCGTTCGTGTGTCGCATTGACGTGATCCTCCTCTTCATGCCCACGATGCTCTGGCTTGTCTGGGTCCGATGGAAGGGGGACGGCTTACGGGGGCTTGAACCCGTTGCGCTCGGCAGCCTTCCAGCCGTCATCTGGCTCGTGTTTGCGGTGGTCTATTATGGCTTTGCATTTCCGAACACGTATTACGCCAAGGCCAGTGCGGGGTTTCCGGCAAGCGTCCAGTTGAGCCAGGGACTTGCGTATTTCCTGAACAGTCTGCGGTTTGATCCGATTACACTCATCACCATTGGTACGGCGGCAGGGTCTGCGATCGGTGGCGGACGCCGACACCGGCTGATCGCCGCAGGCGCACTGCTGACCGTCGTCTACGTGGTGTGGATAGGCGGCGACTTCATGAGCGGCAGATTCTTCGCGCCAGCGTTCCTGCTCTGCTCAATGATGGTCGCATCGCTCGTGGAGACCCGCACTGCCGTCGTGGCCTGCCTCAGTCTGTTGTTGGCTTACAACGTGATGTGGCCGATCGTGCCGGCAAAAACGACGGCAACATATGACATGGCTTGGCCCTGGCGCTCTCAAAACGGCATCAAGGACGAACGGGGTGGATATCACCGTGCTACCAATGTGCTCTTTTTCGCAGCGTTCACACCGCGCCCCGACGACTATTGGTCACGGGAGGCCATCAGCCTTCGGATGAGTCCCGACCGCGTCATTGTCCGTCCAAGCATCGGGCGAGCCGGCTTCATGGTTGGACCAGAGAAGTACATCATCGACACCAACGCGCTCACCGATCCGCTGATGGCCCACCTGCCGATCGACGAATCCTTGTACTTCGAGTTCTACATGGGTCATTTCTTTCGCTCGATTCCCGCTGGCTATGTCGAATCCCGTGCAACGGGACGCAACCTCATCGAGGATCCCCTCATCCGCGATTACTACGAGCGCCTGCTCCGAATTACGACCGGCCCAGTGTGGTCAGCCGCCCGCTTTGGCGATATTTTTGCCCTCAACCTGGGCCACTACCGGCTCTTTCACCAAATGGTTGCGGAGCGCCGGCAGATCTCGATTTCTCAGCGAGCCAACAATCCACGCTTCTCGACCGATGTTGGGGTCGTTGACGACGTTCGGGGCACTATCCGATCAACGGGACGCGCGGGGTTCCTGCAGTTCGGACCGGCAGTTCCACTGCGTGCCGGCAAGTATCAGGCTGAGTGGATCGGCGTGGTCGACACATCAGCCGCCGGCCCAATCGGGTTCGTCGTGGTTTGCTATCAGGGTTGCACGAAAGTGCTCTCGCGGGCCGAGGTGCACACGTCGACCTACAACGCGGAGACTCGCACGATCGCGAGGATTCCGTTCCTGCTGCGGACCGCCGCTGCGGACATCGAGTACCGACTGTTCATCAACGACAGAGCGATTGTGACGCTGGAACGAGTCGGCTTGCATGGCGGGCCGGTGTTATCTCTGTCGAGCCCATAAGAACGGTTCCTACCCCTTCCTGAATCTCCAGAACGTCCGTGTGGCAATAAACCAGTCGCGCAGACCAATCTTCTTACCTTCCTGACGGGATCTCGGAAAATACCGGATCGGCACCTCGACGATGTGATGGCCCCTGGCCAGCATCTTTGCGGTGATCTCGTGATCCAGCTCGAAGCCCGTCGTCTGCAGATCCAGGGTCGACAGTGCCGATCGGGAGAACAGCTTCAACGCCGTCACCGTGTCGGTGAGGTACCGACCCGTCAAGACCAGCGCAATCAGACTGAGGCTCCGGCCGCCTAGATACGCCGTCCAGGATTGGTGCTCGTACTTCTGCAGAAGACCGCGATCCAGATAGCGACTGCCGTACACCACGTCACCCTGTCCGGACAGCAAGGCCCGGAGCATCGGGATGTAGTCCTGCGGTTCGTATTCGAGATCGGCATCCTGGATGATGACCAGATCTCCCTGGGCGCGTGCGATTCCGGTCCGGACGGCCTTCCCTTTTCCGCCATTGACCTGATGACGTTCCAGAATCACGTCTGGGACGCCTCGTGCGATTTCGGCCGTCCGGTCGCGCGAACAATCATCGACGACGATGATTTCCTTTGACACGTCCAGAGGCGTGAGATCGACAGCACGTATGCGCTCGAGCAGCGCTCCAAGAAACCGCTCTTCGTTGTACGCGGGAATGACGATCGAGAGGAGTTTCACGGTCAGGTCTGCGAGCCCATAGTCCTGTCGCGCCTCGAAAGGTATTGCTCGATCACCCGCAGTTCGTCCGGGGTGTTGATGCCAATGGCTTCTTCTTTGTCGCGGCCGGCGAAGGTCCGCACCATCCCGCCCTGCTGCGACAGCCAGGTAATGAACGGCAGAAAGTTTCGCTCGCGCGTCTTCGCAGCCCGTTCGACACGCGCGGAGAACTCCACGAGTCGATCGAAGTACGCGTTGGCGGACAGTGAGAAAAGCCCCATGTCGCTCTCACCACGCGCAGGCATTTGATCGCCTTCGCGCTGGTGCCGGATGTCGAGGATCCGCCCCCCTTCGTCTCGCACCAGATGGATGTACGGCGCCTCCCGGACCATCGTCGGAAAGATCAGGGGCGTCTCGTGATGCTGGCTCGAGAGCTGCTTCAACTGTTCGACCGTGGCCGGATGAATGGCTATCTGGTCGCACCAGGTAATCCAGACTCGTGCGGGGTTGTCGGGCCGAATGTCGGCAATTGGCACCAGGATGGCATCCAGCATGCCCGTTGGGGTGTCCTGACGCGCGTAGCCGAGCTCGGGGCGGTTTCGACAATGCGCTCGCACGGCAGCTTCAAACGAAGGGTGCAAGACGAGAATGATACGGTCGACAACCGACTCGTACAAGTCCAGTAGCCAGTCCACCATCGGCTTCCCGCCAACCTTGACGAGCAGCTTCGGCGTGGACACGTTGAGCCTGGTTCCCAGGCCCGCGGCGGGAATAATCAGGATTGATGATGGGGCCATCCGACCAGGTGCGTCTCAGCGTTCAATCCCAACCGATGCTTCCTGCGCTTCTCGAACCTCGCGGATCACATACGTGGGCTTGTTTTGAGATTCGTGGTAGGTCCGCGCCTGCATTTCAGCGAGAAGTCCCAGCGTCACGAGTTGAACGCCGGTAAAGAGCAGGAGGATGCCAAACAGCAGCAATGGCCTGTTTGCAATTGATTCATTCCCAAACAGCCGCAGGTACGCGAGCCAGCCGGTGACACCAAAGCCCAGGAGGGCCATCGCAATACCAACGAGTCCAAAAAACTGTGAAGGGCGAGTCGAGTAACTGAGGAGGAACTTGACGGTCAACAGATCGAGAATCACGCGTACGGTTCGACCGATGCCGTACTTGGATCGGCCGTGACGGCGCACACGATGATTCACCACGACCTCGGTGATCGACACTCCCATCTCGCTGGCGATAGCCGGCAGGAAGCGATGCATCTCACCATACAAGCGCAGCGGTTTGACGATCTCGGCCCGGAATGCTTTCAACGAGCAGCCGTAGTCGTGAAGCTGCACTCCGGTCGCCCACGAAATGAGCCGATTGGCCATCATGGACGGCAGGCGTCGCGACAGCCAGGGATCCTTTCGCTCCTTCCGCCACCCACAGACAATGTCGTAGCCTTCGCCCAGCTTGGTCACGAGCGCAGGAATGTCGGCCGGATCGTTTTGAAGATCGCCGTCGGAGGTCACAATGACGCGGCCGCGCGCATACGCGAATCCGGCCGCAAAGGCAGCCGTCTGTCCGAAGTTTCGGCGAAATCGAATGATGCGCACCCTCGGGTCACGGGCCTGGAAGCGGACCAGCTGCTCGAAGCTATCGTCCGTGCTCCCATCATCGATGATGAGAATCTCGTAACTGCCTCCCCAACGCTCGAGAGTTGTCGTCAGCTCGCGATAAAGATCGGGGAGGTTTGGAGACTCGTCGCAGATGGGGACGACAATCGAGATCTCTGGTCGCATTACGTCCAGTGGCAAGGCACGAAATTATACGCTGCCGCTCTGTTCGCGGGAAATCCGCCGGCGCCGGTTCTTCCAGACGTAGTACACAATTCCCCCAACCAGTGTGGCCACGCCCATCGCAAGCGCGACGGCTCGCCCGTTCGCTTGAAGCCACGTGATGGCGCGTTCGCCGTACCACACTGCCAGAAGGCCTTCACCGAAATACCGGATCCCCCGCCCGACCGTGACTGAGACGACAAACGTCCAGACGGGCACGCGGGCGACACCGGCAAGCAGCACAAAGATCTTGAAGGGCGCCGGCGGGGGCAGCAGCGCCGGCACGATGATCGCCAGTGCACCGTATCGTCGAGACAACTCCATAGCGCGGTCGATGTGCCGTTCGTGAAACCGCTTCTTGAGCATCGCCTCGCCGCCCCGATGGCCGAGGTAGTACAGCAACAGGCAACCGACCACCGAGCCGAGCGTGGCCATGGCGGCGTAGTAAACCATCAAGGGCGGATTTCGCGTGACCATCCAGATGATCAGGAGATCGTTGATCTCCGGAAGCGACAGCAGCGACGAGTCGAGAAACGCCACGAGAAACAGCCCAGGCCCGCCAATCGCGCGGGCGAACTCGAGAAACCACGCCAGGAGATCTCGCATGCTCTTGAGGTATCCTAATGGTGATTGCGGACCTTCACCAACTCGCCAGGTCCTGATGCTCGTTCCAATCGGGTGCTGGTCGCGGGACTTTCCCTTTCAGCTTTGATCGTCGGAACAGCCGTGGCGTGGCTGTATTTCCGTCAGGATCTGACCCTCAGTCACTATGATGCCAAGGCGCATCTGGTCGTCGCGCGCCGGATCCTCGACAGTCGCACACCAGGTTGGGTGCAAATTGGTGCCGTCTGGCTGCCGTTGCCTCACCTTCTCAACGCTCTCCCAATTCAGGTGGACTGGTTCTATCGGACGGGCCTTTCGGGCGTCGCGATTTCTGTCGTGGCCTTCATGCTCACCGTCTACGCCTCGTCTCGATTGGTACTGGACGTGACGGGCTCCCGTATTGGTGCCATGGCAACGGCTGTTGCACTTTTGGCCAATCCCACTCTCCTCTACCTTCAAGCTACGCCGATGACCGAGTCGCTGCTCATCGGTCTGAGCGCGCTCGGCGTGCTTTTGACGTACGAATGGGTGCGTACCGGCGGTGCCCGTCATCCCCACGCTGCCGGCTGGACCTTCGTGGCCCTGTGCTTGACTCGCTACGAGGGTTGGCTTGTGACGGCCACCGCAATTGCCGCTGCTGGACTCGCTTTCTGGCGCGCGGGGACCCCAGCTCAAGGGTCAGTCGTCGGTGGTCGGTGGTCGGTCAGAGGGCAGCGGGCGTTGAGCTTGGTTCGCCAAATAGCTGGTCTAGCCGTGTACCCGACTGTCGCAATCCTGGCATTTGCCGTTCACAGTCGTTATACCGTTGGCGAATGGATGATCACTGGCGGATTCTTCGTGGCCGACAATGTCGCGCTCGGAAACCCGAGCAAAGCCCTCGGCCAGATTCTGTGGGGCACTTACCGGCTTGGCGGTGTCGCGCTGCTCATTGCGGGCCTGACTTCAGCCGCGATGCTCCTTGCCCGCACGTTTCGGAGCCGCGAAGAAGGTCGCGTGCTAGTCGCGCTCGCACTTGGCGCGTGCGCCGTGCTGCCGTTCTATGCGTTCTTCGAAGGCCATCCGTTCCGAATCCGCTACATGACTTCGCTCGTTGCAACCATGGCGGTCTGGGCCGGCATTGGCATCGGACTACTGCCTCGATGGCAGTTGGCGGCGGCAATGACGCTCATCGGACTGGCCACGTTTGAAACGCCGCCACTCGATCGGCGATCTCCAATGGTGGTCGAAGCGCAATGGGACTTGCCCAACAGCCTGGGGCGGCAAACGGTCACCGCATGCCTGACGTCCCACTATCGTGGGGAGCCTATTCTGATGAGCATGGGCTCTCTTGCCCACTACATGCAGGAACTCTCGAACGAAGGTTTCGCAATTCGCGATTTCGTGCACGAAGGGAATCACCCGGAATGGGACGATGCCATCAACGCTCCGCAGGGGCGTGTCGGCTGGATTCTGATCGAAGAACAGGCGGAAGGCGGCGACGTATTATCTTCGCGAGCCCGCCAGGATCCCACGTTTCTGAACGGGTTCGATCGAATCTGTTCAGGAGGCGGAGTCGCGCTTCACGAAGCAACGGGAACGAGTCCGAGAATGGCAATTGCGGGGGCGGAAGCCCCCGCGCTACATGTTCGGTGAACGATGGTGTCGCGTAGCGTCCGGCTTCAGCCGGACGATTCCGAACCAATGACGTCGAGCATCTGCTGGTGAAGCTGTCCGTTTGACGCAACGATGTTGGCGCCATAGGGTGAAAAGGCTGCGCCATCAAAGCCGGTCACACGTCCCCCGGCCTCTTCCACCAGCAGCATCCCGGCGGCGACGTCCCACGGTTTGAGATCCTGTTCCCAGAATCCGTCCATCCGTCCGGCCGCAATGTAACAGAGATCGAGCGCTGCAGACCCGAGCCGTCGAACGGCCCGTGCACGCCCCAGGAAGCGCCCGAACAGGCCAACGATGTCATCGGTCCGGGTTTGAACATCGTACGGGAATCCGGTGACGAGCAGCGCGTCAACCATCTCGGATGCCTGCGAGACCTTGAGCGGTGCCCCGTTCAGAAATGCGCCTTTCCCTCGCTCTGCCGTGAACAGTTCCTGACGGTTGGGGTCGTACACGGCGGCCACCTGAATACGTCCATCGAGCTCAAGGGCAGCCGATGCGCAGTAGATCGGCAGTCCGTGCGCGTAGTTGGTCGTCCCGTCGATTGGATCGAACAACCATCGATATCGCGCGCGACTGTCGTCGGCGCTCATTCCCATCTCTTCGCCCAGCACAGCGTGCTCGGGAAAGCGGCGGGCAATCAGGCTGCGAAAGCCTGCT
>DATBJG010000436.1:0-37980 GCA_036556585.1 Vicinamibacterales bacterium | reverse complement strand
GTAGCGGCGGGTCTTTAGACCCCCCGTACGTAAGTACGTAAGTACATAAGTACAAAAGCTGATAGCTGAAGGCTGAACGCTGATGGCTTCTCACTGGCTCTTCAAAGAAGAACCGACGAGCTACAGTTACGACGCGTTCGTCAAAGACCGCAAGACGACCTGGTCGGGTGTCAAGAACCCACTCGCGCAGAAGCATCTTCGCGGCGTCAAGAAGGGGGACCGCATCTTCTACTACCACACCGGCAACGAGAAAGCCGTCGTCGGAATCGCGCGCGCCGTGACGGATGCGTACCCCGATCCCAAAGACAAGACCGGAAAAGCGTCGGTCGTCGATGTGGTCCCTGAAGCGAAACTCGAAAGAGCCGTGACGCTTGCAGAGATCAAGGCAGACCGCAGATTTGCAACCTTCCCGTTGACACGATTGCCGAGACTGTCGGTGATGCCGGTTAGTGAAGAAGAGTGGGAAGGGATCCTGGGGAAAGTAAGAACTTAGAAGTGAGAAGTGAGAAAGCATCCCACTTCCAAGTTCTCACTTCTGAGTTCTAAGTTCCAAGTTACCACCTGAATACCCGATGTCCCCGCCACTCGGGACCTTCGGTCACGAAGCTCCACTCGGGATTCTGCTTCTGATCGCGGAGTGAGTTTTTCACGCACTCGAACGTGGACAGATGTTCGTCCGTACACTCGAAGTACGTGATGAAGTCGTATTCTCCAGCTCGCTGGTAGCCATCAGGGTTGTGATAGAGCTTGCGGTAGATCGTGGCAATGCCTGCCTCGGCTGATTGCGCATGACCCTTGACGTGCTCGCCCGTGCCGGGTTCCTGATGCGGATAAAAGTACCGGTGCCGCTCGAGCGCACTCTTGCTCCACCATTCCTCGCTCTTGTTCATGGGGAGGATGATGGCATTCCGTGAAACGCGACCACCGGTGCGCGGCGCGGCGGTCTTGTACGCGTAGCCGTGCATTTCGGCACTCGTGTAACGCGGAGTGCGCTCGGCCCCGTCGATGGAGAGTAAATCGATGCCCGACCCAATTCGACGCAGAATTTCACACTCCAGCTCGTCGAGTCTCGGGCGATAACTCGCCGTCACCTGGACGGCGTATCTTGCCGACTGAATGCCATTGCCGGGCACCGGATCGCCAGCGAGCACCAGAAACTGGATCGTTTCACATGGCTGCCCATCCCGCGTCCCGTCGGTGCCAAAGTCATTGAAGAAGCCGCGCGCGACCTGCATGCCCGCGCTTCGAACACGCACCAACGCGCTGTCATCGTCTGGTGGGACGATGAGAAACAGGAACTTCGTAAACGAGAGGTTTGCGCCGAGTGGCGCGCCGCCGTTCGGGGTCGCCATGGAACGTCTCTTCTGCGATTCTATCGGCAGGCGACCCATGTCTGGCAGCGGCTCGCGCGTTTTGCTGCAGCTTTGTGCAGAAGTGTGAAGGATCTTGCAGATTCAGATTCAGGCGCGGCTGGCGAGAGCGGCAGTCAAGAAGAGGCCAAGGGCCCAACCGACGGTCAGCGAGAGGAACCCGACTTCCTGCAGCATCAGCCCCCCAATCGCCGGGCCAATCAGTAAGCCGATGCCCCACGCCACGTTGTACACGCCATAGACAACCCCAAAGGATCCGACGCCCGTACTGGATGCTGCCTCAGCCATATAGGTGAGCGAAGGTGTGACGACAAGACCAAAGCATGCAAATACGATCACCATGGCCACGGTCATCCACACCCAGTCAGTCGGCACATTCATGATGGGCAGGACCACTGCTCCAGCCACCAGCCCCACGAGCATCAAGCGGCGTCCTCCCCACCGGTCGCTCAATCGACCGTAGAGCGGATGAAGGATCACCGACGCAATTGCCGCAGCGGCAAACATCAACCCGATACGCGCCGGCCCCAGACCGAATCGGGCGTCGAGCACGAGCGGCAGGACAGGTTCGAGCATCGCGTACGTCGCCGAGCCCGCCGCGGCAACGACCCCACACATCACAATTGCGCGGTGTTGCAGAATACGGATCATCGGCACACCTCCAGCAGCCGCACGATCCGGAATCCTGATCAGGAGAAATGCAACGGTCGTCAACGCGGCCGCGGCCGCCACGACCAGAAACGGCAGCCGGATCCCACCCAGCTCGTACAACCAACCTCCAAACGACGGGCCGACGATCACACCGAGGTTGGAGGCTGACATGACAATGCCCACCATGCGGCCTCGCTCTTCAGGCCCATAGAGGTCTGCAATCAAGGCAAAGCCAACGGCCCATGTCACACCATCAGCAACACCCTGCAAGAGACGAGCGGCGAACAGCGTCGTCAAACTGTTGGCAAAGGCAAATGCCGTGGTGGAAACCGCCAGCAGCACTGTCGCCAGAACCAGGGGCTTTTTGCGACCGATCCGATCGGACACGGCGCCCATTGGGATCGATACCGCCAGGAGCGTGATACCGAACGACCCAAAGAGAAGCCCAATCGTTGCCGGGCTGGCACCAAAGCGCCTGACGTAGTCGGGCAACACGGGCACGGCAATCGAGTAGGCGACCAGATCGATCAGAGTCACCAGCGTGATGCAGGCCACGACAAGCCCGCGTCTGGTGAATCCCGTGTCAGGAGAATCTAATTGTGTCGGCGTGTTCACCGTGACGGCTTGAGGAACAGGCAGCCGAGCGGTGGGAGCGTCAATCGCACCGAGGCCGGACGGCCGTGCGCTGGTTCGGGGTATGCCTCAACCACGCCGGCATTCCCCATGTCGCTGCCGCCGTAGATTGCCGCATCGCTGTTGAGAAGCTCGCGATAGGCGCCAGCTTCGGGCACGCCGATTCGGTAGCCGAACCGGGGAACCGGCGTGAAATTGACCACCATGATCACATGATCGCCCGGAACCCGCGACCATCGGAGCACCGCCAGCACGCTGTTCTCGAGGTCTGTACAGTCAATCCACTCGAACCCGCCCGGCTCGTGATCCACCTGATGAAGCGCGCGTTCCCCATGGTATGTCGTGAGCAGATCGCGCACCCATCGGTGAATGCCGGCGTGCCATCGCTCCGACAGCAGGTGCCAGTCAAGGCTCGTGTCGTGATTCCACTCGACCCATTGACCGAACTCGCTCCCCATGAACAGAAGCTTCTTGCCGGGATGGCCGAACATGAAGCCATACAACGTGCGCAGCGTTGCACATTTCTGCCAGACGTCGCCGGGAATCTTGTCGAGCATGGCGCGCTTGCCGTGCACGACCTCGTCGTGGGAGAAGGGCAGGATGAAATTCTCGGTGTAGGCATACAACATCGAGAACGTCAGGTCGTTGTGCGCCCATCGGCGATGGACCGGATCCTTCGAGGCATACACGAGCACGTCGTGCATCCACCCCATGTTCCACTTGTAAGTGAACCCCAATCCGCCGACGTGCACGGGACGGCTGACGCCGGCCCAGGCGGTTGACTCCTCCGCGACGGTGATGCTGCCCGGATGGGCAGCATGCGTCTGCACGTTCAGCTGACGGAGGAAGTCGATCGCCTCGATATTCTCGCGCCCCCCGTACTGATTGGGAACCCAGTCGCCAGCCTTGCGCGAGTAATCGAGATACAGCATCGACGCCACCGCATCGACCCGAAGGCCATCGACGTGGTACTCCTCGAGCCAGAACAGCGCGTTGCTGAGCAGAAAGTTCCGGACCTCGTTGCGCCCATAGTTGAAGATCAGGGTTCCCCAGTCCTGATGCTCCCCCTGCCGCGGATCCTCGTGCTCGTAGAGCGCGGTGCCGTCGAACCGGGCCAACCCGTGAGCGTCTTTCGGAAAGTGACCCGGCACCCAGTCGAGGATCACGCCAATCTGATGACGATGACATTCGTCAACGAAGGCCTTGAAGTCTTCGGGAGAACCAAAGCGCGAAGTCGGTGCAAAAAACCCGATCACCTGATAACCCCAGGATCCGGAGAACGGGTGCTCCATGACCGGCAGCAGCTCGATATGCGTGAAGCCCATCTCCTTGACATAGGGCACGAGCTGTTCGGCCAGCTCCCGATACGTCAGGAACCCGTGGTTTCGCTCGGGGACCCGTCGCCACGATCCGAGATGGACCTCATAAACGGCCATGGGACGGTCGATCCAATGATTGTGCTCAGGCCGCGACTGCATCCACTCGTGGTCTCGCCACTGATGTTTGTCGAGGTCCCAGACGATCGACGCCGAAGCGGGCGGCATCTCGAAGAAGAACCCAAACGGATCGGCCTTCTGCGAGACCACCCCCCCCTTCCGGGAGCGGATCTCGTATTTGTACCGCTCGCCGTCAGGAAGATCTGGAATGAACAGCTCCCAAATGCCGTTGGGCATGAGGAGGCGCATCGGGTGGACGCGTCCATCCCAGCCGTTGAAGTCTCCCAGCACGCTGACGCGCTCGGCGTTCGGAGCCCACACCGCAAAGTGCACACCGGTTGTCGACCCCAGTGTCACGCGATGGGCTCCAAGCTTGTCGTACGCGCGGGTGTGCGTGCCTTCACCCAACAGATGCAGATCGAAATCAGTCAGGACGCGGCCGTACCGGTAGGGATCGTCGATCTCGACGACGTGCCCATCGTGATAGGTCGTGCGGAATCGATAAGGGGTTCCAAGCTCCACCTCGTCCTGCGCCAGCTCGAACAGACCCGCCGCATGACAGCGGTCCATTTCGAGCGCCTGCGAACCGACGAGCAGCTCGACCTTGCGGGCCGCCGGCTGCAGCGTGCGCACGACCAGGGCTGGACGATCGTCGATCGTGACGGCATGCGGCCCGAGCACGCTGAACGGATCGGTGCACGTCGCGCTGACGAGCTCCCGAACGTGCGCATCGGGCAGTGTGCAAATGTGAGAAGCCGACACGAACTCATTTTACTTCGTCTATAGAACGTTCGGGTCGTTCGGGCGTTCGGAACGTTCGGATCGTTCAAAAACGTTCGGGCGTTCCCGAACGGTCCGAACGACCCGAACGATTTCGCTAGGGGGCAATTGTCGCGGACTTCACGAAGTCGAGCTTGGGGAACTCCTTCTCCAGATACTTATTACCCTGCATCTGCAGCGTGCCCTGGTCGGGGCCTTTGCCGCGGGGCGCTCCTTCACCGTAGCCGCCAAAAATCTTCTCGACCACGTTCATGCCCGACGACACCTGACCGAATGGTGCGAAGCCCGAAGCATCGAGTCGGGTATTGTCAACGAGATTGATGAAAAGCTGCGTCGTCCGCGTGTCGGGCGACGCTCCCATCGCGTAGGTGACGAACCCTTTCTTGTTGCTCTGCTTGACGGGATCCGGCGCAATCATGGCGCCTCGCCACACGGCCATGATGGACGGATCACCGTTGATCCCGAACTGCGCCATGAATCCCGGAATGACGCGGAAGAATCGCACGTCATCGTAGAACCCACGCTTGACCAGGTTGTAAAAGCGATCGGCGCCATTTGGCGCCCAGTCGCGATGGACTTCGATCACGAACTGACCCGCGCTGGTGTCGAAGTTGGCCTTGAATGTCGCGGGCGCCTGTTCCTTGAGATCGGCAGGCTTCATCAAGGCGGCTTTTCCGCGCGTTGCCTGTCCAGCCATCGCGACCGCGAAGGTCACCAGCAAAGCCAGAGTCACGGCCAGTTTCGGCAGTGATGAGCGAAAGGTCATGTCACTCTCCTTCGTGTTACGATTCGGGGTTTTCGAAGCCAGCATTATCGCCGAAAGGACCCAGATCAATGAAGCCAGGTGTTTACGCGCGTTTTTCCACGACCGAAGGCGACTTTACGATTCAACTCTTCGCGAAAGAAACTCCCAACACCGTCGAGAACTTTGTCGGTCTCGCCGAAGGCACCAAAGCGTGGAAGGATCCGCGAAGCGGCCAGCAAAAGAACTCTCCGTACTTCGACGGCATCATTTTCCACAGAGTCATCGATGGATTCATGATTCAGGGAGGTGATCCGACCGGCACCGGAACCGGCGGCCCGGGGTACACCTTTGCCGACGAATTCCATCCAGAATTGCGCCACAACAAGTCGGGCATCCTCTCGATGGCCAATGCCGGGCGGAACACCAACGGAAGCCAGTTCTTCATCACGCTGGCCCCCACGCCGCACCTCGACAACCGTCACTCGGTCTTCGGTGAGGTGGTCGAAGGTATGGACGTGGTTCGAAAGATTGGGTCAACCAGGACGGGGCCCGGGGATCGTCCCATCAAGGACGTCGTCATCAATTCGATCAAAATCGAACGAATTTAGAACGTTCGGTCATTTGACGACGCAAGGCGTGGGGTTCCAACCCGTCGCGTCTGCCTGTTTCTTGAAATTCGTGCTCGTCACAAAGGGCGTCACGAGGTACTGGGGATCCTCCACGATCGTCGTGACGACGAACCAGGTGTCTCCGTTGGATTCCCTCGACAGATCGAAGTACTCGCGCAGGACGGTGCCCATGCTGTATGGAACGCCGTTCTTGCGGAGATAGCCTGCGCGGAGGCCGGTCGTGACGACCTCGAGCGATCGGCCGCGAAGACCTTCACGGGGATTGAGACCGATGGGAATGAACTCCGGCAGGCCGACCCCTCGCAGCGGTTGTTCCCACTGCGCAACCGAATAGCCCTGCCACGTCGGCTCGGCTCCCTGCGGCGCCTTGCCACCGAAGTACAACAAACGCGTCTGCGTACCGTAGTCCGTATCGATCCGCAGCGTGTGGTCGTCCTGCCAGGTAATGTGGAGACGGCCCGGTTGGCGCATGATGGCCGGAGCACCGTAGGCTTTGCACTGCGCGCCGTCGGCTTCGTCCTTGGCTGGATCCCACGCTCGACCGAGCGTGCGTCCTTCGGCGTTGAGCGGCACGCCGGCAAAATCGGCCTTTGCTGGTGTGAGCATCCGCCAGCGCCAGTCTTCGGTCACGACCGAGACCCAGTAACCGGTGAGGTCAACCGGCGCAGCCTCTCTGGGACTGCGGGGTGGCTGCCCCCCTCGCCCGCCAGGTGCCTGTGCAAACGCAAAGTGTGCGATCGACAGCACGACGATGACGGCGGTTGTGACGGTCTTCATTTTTTTCCCCCAAGGCTGCGGAATACGGCCTCGACAAACATGTCGGTGGTCCAGAACCCGGTATTGGTTCCGTACTCCGTGTCGTAGTCTCGCGTCGGGCGAGCGGCCTTGACCTTCTCCAGCGTCATGCCCTTCTTGATCAGGTCCTGAATACGGTCGCGGACGATCGTGACCATGTCGCGATACTCCACAACTTCGGCTTCATCGCACAAACGGCCATGACCGGGGATTACGTACGTGCCACCTTCCTGGAACTTCGCAGGGACGGTGATCTCGAGGATGCGGTTGAGGCCAGCAATCACTCCCTGAACGCTTCCGCCATTCTGGAGATCGATGACGGGATAGCTCTCGGGCGTAAACAGATCGCCGGTGCTCACGACGTCCGAGCCTCGGAAGAAAACGAGGCTGTCGCCGTCGGTGTGAGCGGCGGGCACATGATGAAGGACAATGGCCTCGCCGTTGAAGAAAAAGTCCCGTGTCGGCGTGAAGTACTCGCTCAGTGGCAGCGACGCTTCGGACACGCTCGGCTGGTTTGGCGCGGTCATCCGCTTCAACACATTTTCGTGGGCCATGATCCGCACAGGCAGCGGACCGGATTTGGCCAGCGCTTCATTGCCACCCGTGTGATCACCGTGCACGTGCGTGTTGATGACGATCCGAATCGGCTTGTCCGATAGCTTTCGGATCGCAGCAAGGATCTTTGGCGCAAGCCCCGCAACCTGAGTGTCCACCACGAGGACACCGTCGTTGCCAATCTGCACCGTCGTGTTTCCTCCTGCGCCGAGCAGCATGTACACGTTCCGTTGCACGGGAAGTACGCGGATCTCGACCTCATCGACAGTGGGCTGAGCCGGCCGCGGGGGGACAGGCTGCGCCTGTTCCGCACGGATTGCTCCGGTCACGGCCAGGACGACGACCAAGGCCGTTCCAATTGGCAGTTTCAATCGTGCGATCCGGCAGGCCACGTGAGGGCTCATCGCTGACCACGAGGAGGAAAGGGCGACAGACAGTCGGCAAAGGACATGCAGTCGCAGAACCGCTCGCAGCGCGGCAATGGCTTGTAGGTCCCGAGCTTCTGACGGTACTCCGGGTAGAGCGTTTCAGGTCCACCCCTCGTTGCATCAAAAGGAATCGCGTACCAATCGGCAAACTCTTTGAGAAACGGATTGGCATCCGGCAAATGGTGCGGCACTGCCCCCTGCGGCTGCGGAACCTCCGGCAGATACTCGCAGGGGAAGAGTCCGGCGCGCTGACCCGGGTCGAAGAACCAGTTCTGACTTCGAACCAGCGGCTCGGCAAGAAAGGCCGGGTCTTCGAGCACGCTCGTGATCGTCAGGTAATCACCGTGCCGGACCCAGTGCTCGGTCAGCTTGGCTTTCGCGCTGCTCGGGACGCCATTACGGCGTGTGTACCCGGGCTTGAAATGCGTGGTCGTGATGGTCAGCATGTTGCCTTCCCACACGCCCGTCGAGAAACCCTGAAAGGTGTGCGCCACATGGTCCGGAGGATGTGGCCGCCCATCGAGGTAGATCGTCCGCTGACTCTCGTAGGCCGCCCAGTACATGCGGTAGGCAATCACACGTTGCGTCGCGGGATCGTACTCGTTCCAGATGCGCATCGGCCCCAGGCCTCGCAACGCATAGTGACCCACGTGGGGCCGGCACTGGTACTCCTGCACGACCGAGATGCGGTCCGCATCCCAACTGTCTGCCCTCATGCGACCGGCTTCGTTGAGCGGAAGGCCCGTGTAGTCACCAAGCTCGGGACCAGGAAGTCGCTCAATCGTGTCCTCGTGGTAAAGCGGCGCCCACTGCCCCGCAAAATCGGCCTGCGCGAACAGCGGGGAGCTGCAGCACATCAGCGACAACAGAATGGATACCTTTGCCAGCATTCTTCGTGTCCTTCATGTCTTAGTGGTTCGTATTCGTCGTGCCGTCGTGGTTTAGACCTTCGTTGTGTTCGTCGTGCCGTCGTGGTTAGACCTTCGTTGTGTTCGTCGTGCCATCGTGGTTCAGACCTTCGTTGTGTTCGTCGTGCCGTCGTGGTTCCAAGAACGTCGTGGTTCACGCACGCCGCTCAACGACATGCGCGCGCAAGATCTGTTTGATCGTCGTGGTCCCAGCCTGCCGCATGACGAGCTGGAGTTCTCGCTGCAGGATCTCGAGCACAGTCTCAACCCCTTCCTGCCCGAACGCGCTGAGTCCCCACACGTATGGCCTTCCAACACCGACCGCTGTTGCCCCAAGCGCAAGCGCCTTGAAGATGTCCGTACCGCGCCTAAAGCCGCTGTCTACAATCACCGGCACGCGTCCCGCCACACCTGCCACGACTTCCGGCACGCACTCGATCGTGGATCGCAGGCTGTTTTCGGCGCGCCCGCCGTGGTTCGAGACAAACAGCCCGTCCACACCATGCTTGACGGCCAGTTCTGCATCCTCGCGTGTCACGATGCCCTTGAGGAGCAACTTCATCCCTATGGTGTCTTTGAGACGCTTGACGTAGTCCCAGGTCGGCGTGCCCACCTCGGGACTCGGTGTCGCCGGTGGGATCAGATCGGCCAGCATCGGCCGGCGCCGATTGTCGAGAAGGGGCGCGGGATCGTGACACGTCCCGCACTGTCGTGTGTCACGCCGCATCAGACGCTGGTACGTTTCGGGGTTTCTTCCTCCCAGCAAATCGATCGTGAACACCAGGGCCGGGCAGCCCGCTGCTTCCGCACGCTTGAGCATCTGACGGGTGAGATCCCAGTCGTTTCTCTGATACAGCTGAAACCAGACCGGCTCACCACGTTCCTTGCTGACCTCTTCGATCGATGCGTTGCCAACGGTCGAAAGTACCTGGAGATGTTTCTTGGCTCTGGCGGCACGCGCGACGGCCATTTCCCCATCCCGGTGGAACATCCTCTGACCCCCTACCGGGCAGAGGAGGATGGGACTATCCAGTTTTGCGCCCAATAGCTGAATTGACGTGTCGAGTCTGCTGACATCAATCAGGCGTCTCATCCGAAGCTGATAGCGTGTGAATCCCTCGCGGTTTGCCGCAATCGTGGCATCGTCGTCGCTCCCGCTCGCCATATAACCCCAGTGAGCGGGTGGGAGATTCCTGCGAGCGACAGCCTCGAAGTCGAAGACATTGATGGCGTCTTTTGCCAAGGTGATGAGTTCACTGTCCTGCGCGGCCTGAGCACGGATCATCCATCCTGCCGGCAGATCGAGTTGAGGCAGGAGCGGGCTTGCCGCCAGGAGCCGCAAGAACTGACGTCGACTATGAGCGCGGGTCTTGGATGTGGACATTAGCTAATCCCAAAGTCACCTTCCACGCGTCGGCAGGAAGATCGACCTGTCCCGAATGAATGCCGCGATCCACAAGAAAATCAACGGCCCGAATGGATTGGGCGTCAGCGCACCGTGCGACAACTCTGCCGCAATGGCCCCCGCAAAATAGCAGGACGTGAGAATGAAGCCAAGCTTCATGGTCGGCGGAAAGACGAAGAGGGCAATAAACACAATTTCCATGATGCCCAGGATCGTCATGTACTCCGCCACACCGTACTTGGCCAGTCCTTCCACCATTCCGGCCGGGCCGATCAACTTTCCAATACCGGAGGCCGCAACCATGAGGCTGGGAATGGCGGTGGCGACAACGTTGATGATGCGACGTCTTTTGACTGGGTCCAATCGATCCCTCCAAGTGCGCCACCATCAACGCGGGTGGCCCTCTGCAAGAAACGCGAGCACGGCTGAATTGAACGCCTCAGGCTGCTCGACGTTCGAGAGATGGGCTGCATCGAGCGTGACCAGGCGAGCCTTCGTCACACGGTCGCTGATGAAGGTGGCGTCCTCCACCGAAGTTGCCACATCGTGGGCTCCGGCAATCACGAGCGTTTGGGCGCGGATCCGGCCAAGAGCGTCACGCACATCAGCGTCGCGCAGCGCGGCGCAACATCCCGCGTAACCCTGTGCCGAGACGCCAGCGAGCATAGATCGAAATCGCTCCACGATGGTCGGGTTGCGTTCGCGGAAGCTCACTGAAAACCAACGGGCCATCGTCGCCTCGCCAATTGCTCGCATGCCCTCCGAGCGAACGGTGCGCATTCGCTCGGTCCAGAGCGCTGCCGTACCAATTCGCGCCGCGGTATTGGCGGCAATCAAACGGCCAATCCGTTCCGGTGCCTGGACGCCCAGCCAGAGACCCGTGATCCCTCCAAGCGAGATACCGCAGAAATGCGCGCGCCAGACGCCCACGCCATCCAGCACGGCAAGTGCATCCCGACCCAGCTGGTCGAGTGCGTACTCGCCGGGCCTGGTCTCCGATCGTCCGTGCCCCCGCGTGTCGTATCGGATGACGCGGAATGAGGCACTGAAGCGCTCAACCTGCTGATCCCACAATCCCGCGGTGGATCCAATCGAGTTGGACAGCAAAAGCGCCGGGGCCCGTTCCGGTCCGTCGACCCAGTACGAAACCCGGCAACCATCGACGAGAACTTCGGCCATGAGGATTGTTTGCGAACCTGTAGGCAGATTATCGATCATCTCAACACGGGACGCGGATTCGCGCAGATCATGCGGAGCTTTGTCCACGAGACGCGGATTCGCGCGGTCACGCGAATCTGACTGCAGGAAAAGAGTGGTGATGGCCGCGCTGAAGCAGGGGCGACTGGCCGCGCCGAAGGCGCGCGTGAAAGGGTGGACGATCGGGAATAGGAACGTATTCGTCGAACGCTGCCACGTTCTTGTTCCCGATCGTCCACCCTTTCGCGAGCCTGGCTTCGCCAGGCTGCCAGTCGCCCATCCGCGAAAATCCGCGTCGATCCGCGTCCCGTGAGATCGATGGGCCGGCGGCCCGCACCGTGATGGCTTGACAGGTCAGTCCGCGCAACCAAATACTCAGTCTCGCTCATCCCTGGAATATTCTGCGATCGCGTGGAGGTCGTGCCATGGCCCCGAAGTCCTCAGACAGCGGCAACCGTCACAAGAGCCCGGGCAAACCATCCAAGGTCTCGGTATCTCGACGAAACCTGCTCAAACAGGCGGCCGTTGCCGTTGGAGGCGGAACCGCGACGCTGCTCGGTGGAGCAAACATTGCCGGCCAGTCGGCGACAGCTTCCGTTGCCCCGACGTCAAGTCGTGCGGGTCAACGATTCAGAGCCTTCGTGCGTTTCGGGACGGGCGCATCAGTCCAGGAACTGAAGCTGCTGCCAATTTCTCCACGACAGGTTGTCGTGCGTACTGAGGCGGCGCAGATCTGCTATTCGACGACCGCTGTGGCTCTCGCCACGACATCCATTCCTCAGGCGGTCATTCCGGGTCATGGTGGTGTCGGCACCGTCCTTGAAGTTGGATCCATGGTCTCTCGCGTCCAGGTGGGCGACCGCGTCATCGTCGCCGGCGGGACGCAATGTGGTGCGTGCTACAACTGCCTGCACGGACGATCGGATCGCTGCACGATGGGGAATGGTGGCGGAGACCCGAACGCGCCAATCGCCGAGATGGCCGATGGCACCAAGGTCACAGGGTTCCGCGGCGGTTCGTCCGAGCTCATGGTTGCCTTCGAAGATGCCTGCGTTCCAGTGTTCACGACCGTGTCGTCGGTGGAACTGGCCATGCTCCATGACGTCGGGATGGTCGGTCTGGCTGCCACGATGACCCTTGCACCAGTCCAGCCTGGATCGGACGTCTGCGTGCTGGGCGCCGGTCCTCTTGGGTTGAGCGCCGTTCAGGGAGCGCGCATCAAAGGCGCAGCCAGGATTGTCGCGGTCGAACCCGTCAAGTCCCGAAGAGATCTCGCGCTCAAGCTGGGCGCGACGGTCGCGCTCGATCCCAACGTCGAAGGGAACAACCTCGTTCAAAAGGTTCAGGAGATTTGCAGGGGAGCAACCGATCGCCGCCTGGCTGGCGGAGGAAATCGCGGCCCAGACTTCGTCATCGAAGCGGTTGGCGGAGATCTGTTTCCCCCAAAAGTGGAAGTGGGTCCCGATACTACCGGCATTCTCTCGCTGCAGCAGGCGTGGCAACTGTGTTCGCCGACCGGCCACCTCGTCACCACCAGCATTGGACACCCGCAAGGAAGCGTCGTGACCTTTCCAGCAAATCAGTGGGCGAACGGCGCCAAGAATCATCACCCTGGCAATCTTGCCGGCGCTCACTCGAAGCGTGACCTGCCGCGTTACATCAAGCTCATCGAAGCGGGATTGTTCGACGCCAAGGCTCTCGCAACCGGGATCTTTCCCCTGGAGCGTACGCGCGAGGCATACGAAGCCGCAGCGTACCGGACGACAGTCGCGGCGCTCGTGGTTTTTGGGTAAGAGCTCTTACTTCAATTTCAGGAGCCGCGCGGCGTTGCCCCCGAGGATGGCAATCTGCTCTTCGGCGCTAAGTCCGGGTGTCGCCAGAACGGTATCGACGGGCGTCGTGCTGGCAATCGGAAATGCGAAGTCGGTACCCATGACAATCTGGCTGGCACCAGCGCTCGTCACCAGGTGCCGCAGATTCTGCGGATTGTAGACGAGGGAATCGAAGTACAACTGCGGCCCTTTGAGGTAGTCGCTGGGCTTACGTTTCATCTGCTGGCAACCGGTCTGAAGGCTGTGACAGTTGTCGGAGCGACCGATGTAGGACGCAAGAAAGCCTCCACCATGTGCCGCGACAATCCTGGCGCCCGCATACCGATCGAAGAAGCCTTCGAAGATCATGTGCGACAGGGCAACCGTCGTATCGAGCGGAAAGCCAATGTTGTTGACGAGGGCACCTGGCCCGGCAAATCGCCGGCCGGTGTCTTCGAACCCAGCCGGGTGCAACAGGATCGGCAGTCCAAGCTCGTCCGCCTTCTTCCAAAACGCTTCGAACTTGGGATTGACGAGCTCCTCGCCATTCACATTTGCACCGACCGTAAAGCCACGGAGCCCAAGCTTGGTGATGGCGTAATCCATCTGCTCGGCGACGAGCGCGGAATGCTGGATGGACACACTGCCGAGACCCACGAACCGATCGGGATGCGCAGCGCAGATTTCTGCGATCTTCTCGTTCTGCATCTTGACAATCCGCGCTGAGAGATCGGCGTCGACGAAGTAGAGATACTGGCTGGGATGAACGCTCAGCACGTGGACGTCGATCCCCTGACGATCCATCTCCTTGAGTCGCCGCTCCAGTGTGCCGGTATCGACCGCCATCGGTCCCTTGGCTAATGCCGGCAACCCCTTGTCGACCTCTTTCCTGTCCTGCACCAGCGGCCAGACCGCGTCGACGTACACATGACTGTGCATGTCAACCGTACGCACACGTTTGCCACCAACCATGACTTGACGAGGGCCCGACTGGGACTGCCGCAACGCGCCCGCCGAGAGACCGCACTCGCAGAACATGAACCCGCCGCCGGCGATGGCCGTGGTTCTGAGGAACTGACGTCGATCGATCGCCACGTAGGTCCTCCTCGGTAGTTATCAGTTATCAGCGCCCTCCGCGCCCTCTGTGTGTCCTTCTGCGTTGAAGACTCACTTCTGCCCCGGTAACTCGAACACCCACAACGCGGCCGATGGCTCCGGAGGATTCAGGATCTCCGGCACGAGATTGGGGAATGTCATGGCCTGCGGTCCGCCGTTACCGACTGTAATGGCCACATATTGTTTGCCGTCGACCATGTAGCTGATTGGCGCGGTATTCGGCACGTCGTTGAGCCTGATCCTCCACAATTCTTTCCCTGTTGCATCGTCGTACGCGGCAAAGATTCGATCGAGCGAGCCGGCAAACACCACTCCGCCCGCCGTTGCCAGAACACCCGCGGTCTCGGGAGCCCGCTGCCGGTGGACCCACACGACCTTCCGCGTCTCCAGATTAATCGCCTCGACGCGGCCGTACTTGCCATCACTGTCGGGTCTTGGACGCACCGACCAGCGGACGCCCGTCGAAAGTCCGCCACGTTCGCCAGGAGCAACCGGCGTCAGGTCCATACACGATTCGACGAGGGGCACGTACAGGATTTTCGTCTCAGGATTGTAGGAGGATGGAATCCACGACTTGGCGCCGCCCGCATGCGGGCAGACAAACTTCGTATCGCCATCTCCAGGTACCAGCTTCCGGTCGATCGTCTTGGCTCCGGTTTTCGGATCAATGGCCGTCACGACGTTTTGAATGCCGAGGTCCATGGAGAACACGTACTTGCCGTTGTCGGCTTCGAGCGCATCGAAAATGGCCTGCTTCCCACCCGTGACCACAACCGTGCGCGGCGTTCCGTTCACGGGCAGGCGAATGAGATGGCGTTCGAAAGCCCAATCGAGATCCCACTGATCGTTGGCAAGGTGCTGGTAGTACCACACCAGTTTGCCCGTGTCCGGGTTCAGAGCAATTGTCGCGTTCGTATAGAGCGCGTCGTTGCGGACCTGTTCGCTCACGCGCGTGCGCAGAGGACCGGTGTCGTATGTAGGAGCAGGACCGAAAAAGGCGAGGTTGAGCGCAGGGTCGTAGCTGCCGGCCACCCACACCGATCCGCCTGTCCGCTTGTCGATGGGCAACCCGTTCCAGCTGTCGTTGGGATCGCCGGGCCTCGCAATCGTGTAGAAACGCCAGGCTTCTTTCCCCGTGTCCGCATCGAACGCCGCAATAAAAGCCCCCCCGGGGGCAAAACCCGTTGTCCCAATCATCACCTTGCCCTTGGCCACGAGCGGACCGCCTGTGATTCCATAGCCCTGCTTGCGTTCGGCAACCGCCGCATCCCATACCACCTTGCCAGTCTTCGCCTCGAGCGCAACCATGTGCGCATCTGACGTCGCGACATACACGCGATCGCCATACAGCGCGATGTTGCGTTTCCAGGTAGTGGACACACCGGCCGGCAAACGCCGGTTGTACTGCCACAGCAAATCACCTGTCACCGCATTGAGCGCTTGAACCTTGTCGCCGTAGCTGTGAACAAACAGCACACCGTCACGAACGAGCGGCGTGGCCTCATGAGGTCCGGTCGGCAGCGACCAGGTCCAGGCAACTCGAAGATTCGCAACGTTGGCTTTCGTGATCTGTTTCAGAGGGCTGAACCCCTGCACATCCGGCGTGCGACGCCACGTGAGCCAGTCCTCGTCGGGCGGGCTGTTCAAGACAGCATCGGTAACCGGTGAGAATCTCGCGAATGGATTGGACCGTGGTGGCGCCGCCGGGAGCGACACGCCAGCGGAAAGTCCGCCGCCAGGGCCCGGTGGCGACGCTGGCAACACCATGCTTCTGAGTGCCTCGGGAGTTGAGGGCAGCGCTCGCGTACCTGCGCCGACGCCGTTCTGCTGAAGGAGATACGCCAATACCCGGGCGTACCCATCGTCACCAAGTGATCCGGGACTCGCTGGCGGCATCCGGCTACTGATGTACGTGAACAATTCCTCGACTGACTTCGACCCCCACTGCTGCCGGAAGACGGACCCTTTCACAGGCGCCGCAAACTGCCCATCGTCCAGGTTCGCGCCGTGACACGACGCGCAGTTCTGTGCGTACGCGGTTTGTCCCTGCGCTGCCTGTTCAGAAGTGTAGGTGGGACTGCCAAGCGCCTGCGCATCAATCCGTGGCGCCTGCATCATGAACACTGCACCGCCACATACCATCAGCACACCAAGCGCGAGTCGAAGTTTGTTTCTGGGAGTCATTGTGACGACATCTTACTGGGGATTCGGGATTCGGGATTCGGGATTCGGGGTTGGTTTCCACTTCTTTTCGAAGCACTGCCAACCAATCCCGAACCCCGAATTCCGCCGGGGGAACCCGGATTGTGCGAAGATACTGCCGGCCTCTGGCAAGGAGATTTCATGAAGCGACCATCGATCTTGATCCTGCTCGTGACGATTGCGCTGCTTGGCGGATTCTCCCTTCGTGCGCAAGAAGACACCCGCAAGTTCGTGCCGGTCACCGATGCGATGCTGCAGAAACCGGACCCGGCCAACTGGCTGATGTGGCGGCGCACGTTGGACGGCTGGGGGTACAGTCCGCTCAACCAGGTCAACCGCAACAACGTGGGCCAGTTGCGGATGGTCTGGACTCGCGGTCTCGGGCAGGGAAACATGGAGGCCACGCCGCTCGTGTACGACGGCGTCATGTACCTGCCGAGTCCTGGGGATCTCATCCAGGCGATTAACGCCAAGACTGGCGATCTGATCTGGGAGTACCAGCGGAAACTGCCAGAAGGCGCCCGGCGCTCGACCAAGCGGAACATTGCAATCCATGGGAACTCGATCATCAGCACGAGTTCTCATAATCACGTGTTCGCGCTCGACGCGCAGACCGGCGCACTGCAATGGGAAACGCAAATCCTGGATCCCAGCCTCCCCGCCAACGCCAGCTCGGGACCAATTGTGGCCAACGGCAAGATCATCGCGGGCCGCCAGTGTCAGCCTGGCGCCACGCATGAGGGCTGCATCATCACCGCGCACGATGCCAAAACGGGCAAGGAGTTGTGGCGGACGCGCACCATTCCACGACCCGGTGAGCCCGGAGACGAAACGTGGGGGAACGTGCCGATGGAGCAGCGCTGGCACGTCGGGACCTGGATGGTGCCCAGCTACGATCCCGAACTGAATCTCATCTACATCGGCACTTCGGTCACGATTCCCGCACCAAAGTTCACGCTGGGTGGAAACAACCTCAAGCACCTCTATCACAACTCAACGCTGGCGTTAAATGCGGACACCGGCAAGATCGTCTGGTACTACCAGCATGTGGTGGATCACTGGGACCTCGATCATCCGTTCGAGCGGATTCTGGTGGACACGGCAGTGGCCCCCAGCGCACGTGAGGTGGCTTGGATCAATCCAAAGATCAAACCGGGCGAGCGGCGGAAGGTGATCACCGGCGTACCAGGCAAGACCGGGGTGGTGTACACGCTCGATCGGCAGACTGGTGAATTCCTCTGGGCGCGTCCGACCGTCATGCAGAACGTCATCAAGGGCATTGACGGCGCCACGGGAGCCGTCACCGTGAACGAGGACATGCTGTTTACGCGAATCAATCAGGAGTTGTTCGTGTGTCCTGGCAGCAACGGCGGCAAGAACTGGCCGGCGGGCGCGTACAGCCCCTTGACGAACATGATGTACATGCCCATGCAGAACATGTGCATGACGGCAACCACGACGACCGACAAGCCGGATCCCAAGCTCGTGTACGGGATCAACATGAAGCAGGAGTTTGCGATTGGCGCCGACAAGGTCGGCACCGTGTGGGCGATCTCGGCTGAAACCGGTCAGACGATGTGGAAGCACGAGCAGCGGGCGGGCACGATGTCGCTGGCGGCCACCGGCGGCGGGCTCGTGTTTGGCGGAGACGTGAACGGACGATTCCGCGCCCTCGACGACAAGACGGGCAAGGTCCTGTGGGAAACGAACCTGGGCTCCCCGGTGAGCGGCTTCCCCGTCTCGTTTGCCGTCAACGGCAAACAGTACGTGGCCGTCACGACCGGCGCCTCGCTCGTGGCAAATTCATCGGGACGATTGACGCCCGAACTGAAGCCCGCCAACGCAGCGAATGTGTTTGTGTTTGCTCTGCCCTGAACGGGAGAAGACTGGCGATTCGACGATAGGGGATTAGTGAATGGTTGGTGATTGGCGATTTGTGAGTTGGTGATTTATTGGCGATTGGCAATTCGCGATTTCAATCACAAATGTTCCTCCGCCGGTTCGAACAATAACGCCACACCATTGATGCAATAGCGGAGGCCGGTGGGCGGAGGGCCATCAGGGAAGACATGCCCGAGATGGCCACCGCACTGACTGCAGTGCACCTCCGTTCGCGTCATGCCATAGCTGCGGTCCACGGTCGTTTCGATTGCACCGGGCCGCGGCTCGAAAAAGCTCGGCCACCCGGTGCCGCTTTCGAACTTCCGATCCGCCACAAACAGCGGCTGGCCGCATCCTGCACACTTGAAAGCGCCGGGACGGTGCTCGGCCAGCAGCGCGCAGGATCCGGGGCGTTCGGTGCCGTGACCCCGCAGCACGCTGTACTGCTCGGGCGTCAGAATCCGCCGCCATTCCGCATCGGATTTCTCGATCGGAAAACGTTCAGCCATTGTCTCTGGATAGTTTACGCCGTCTTGGTCTCGGCGGAAGCTGGTCTGCGTTCAGGTTGTCAACCGCCCGAGACGGGCTTATCTGAGACAAGAGATCGCAGCAGCGAGAGAATCGTCTCGGCCTCGCACGGTTTGTTGAGGTAGGCCAGGCATCCAAGCCGCTCGGCGCGCTCGCGCGTGTGCGGCTCGTCGTAGGCGGTAATCAGGATGATCGGCAGGCGCGAACCTTCGTTGCGAAGTCGACGCTGCAGTTCGAGACCCGACAACCCACCGAGGTTGATGTCCAAGAGCATCCCGACGGGTGACGTCGCCGGTGGTGAGGCAAGAAAATCTTCGGCTGACTCATAGAGCGCGGCGTCGAAGCCGCCCGCACGAAGCACACGGCCAAGGGTCCTGCGGGACGCGGGATCGTCTTCCACGACGACAACAAGGGGACTGGGCATCATCACCTATCCGCCGAAGCTTACTGAAGGAGTTGGCAGCCCACCATTATCCTTTGGTGTCATCCCCATCGCCGATCGGTGCAATGCCCAGATCTGCAGCCATTCTGACGAGATCGGCCATCGAGCCGGCCTCGAGCTTTTCCATCACGCGATGCCGATGCACTTTGATGGTGTGTTCCGTCGTCCCGAGGTCAAATGCCGCCTGCTTGTTCAACTGACCGCTGATCACATGAGCAAGGACCTCCCGCTCACGGGGAGTCAACCGCTCGTACCGTGCCCGCAAGATCTGACGGCGTTCATGAATGGCACGGTTTTCCGCATCCTTGTCCAGCGCGCGACCGACAGCTTCCAGAAGGACCTCCGGATCGACGGGCTTGGTCAGAAAATCCACGGCCCCATTCTTCATCGCGCGGACGCTCTTTGAAATATCCCCATGACCGGTCAAAAAGACCACTGACATGGGAGCCTCCGCGGTGGCCAGGCGTTCCTGAAGATCGAGACCGCTAGGGCCGGGCATCCGCAGGTCGAGCACAATACAACCGGGCCCCGCCGGCATCTCCTCGAGAAATTCGGCCGCTGACTGGTACACACGAACCGCACGGCCTGCCGTCTTGAGCAGTCGTGCTGTGGCGGTCCGGCTCGATTCGTCGTCTTCGACCACGTGAACCACCGGGCCTTCCGTTGACTGCGATCGTTGTGAGCTCATGATTGAGCACCCGGGACGGCGGGAACGCTAAACCACACGGTGGCGCCGCCATCGGCGTTGTTTTCGGCTGACATACGCCCATCATGGGCCTCGACTATGCTCAGCGCAATGGTCAGGCCCATCCCCATCCCTTCGCCTTTGGTGGTATAAAACGGCTCGAAGATTTCCGTGACGCGATCTGCGGATATTCCTACGCCGGCATCCTTGACGGCCAAGGTGACGGTTCCGTTGTTCTGCGACGTCCGCACGACCAGACTTCGACGATCGGAGGGCATCGAGGCCACGGCTTCCATCCCGTTGAGCAGCAGGTTGAGAAGCACCTGCTGGAGGTGAACGCGGTCGCCACGAATCGGCAGGAGCCCCTCGGTCGATTCCAGTTCTATGCGGATGTCCCGCGACATCGCATCCGGTCGGACGAGCGCGATCGTATCCTCGGAGAGCTCGTTGACATCGATGGGCTGTGCCTGCAGTTCTCGCTTCTGAAGCAACCCGCGCATGCGGCGAATCACCTCGCTGGCACGCATGTCATCCTTGCGTATGTCGCTCACGATATCGCGAATCTCGCCGAGCGGCAGAGCCGATGACTTCGTTGTCAGCAGCATCTGCAGCACGCCCGCGTTCTGCAGAATTGCGTTCAGCGGCTGATTGAGCTCATGTGCGAGCGACGTGGCCAACTGCCCCATGGCCGCACGACGATCCAGGTGGGACATCGTGACAAGGTGCTGCCTCGATTCGAGCTCTGCACGTCGACGCCGTCGACGTTCGAAGAGCAACCCGCCAATCAATAGTGCCTGCAGAGCGGCCACAGCCAGTGCACCAATCACCTGCGGCCGGTAATCCCTCCACAAACTGGGTGACCGGAAGCGAACTTCACTGCCGGGCGGCAGCAGACGCTCGTCGATACCCCAGCGTTCGAGCTGGCGCGCATCGAAGAGGAGGCTCGTATATTGCGCAACCGGCACCGTCAGCAACGGGGTCGATTGACCCGAGAGACGCTTGATCGCCTGCTGACCCAGCACGCGGCCGAACTGTTCCCAGTTCCGCAAAACTCCGCCGATGCTGCCACAGCCGAACTCCTGCATTCCAAGCTGAAACAGCGGACGGCTTGCGACCTCGGCAATGAGCTCACATGTGCGTCTGGGACCAAATCGTTCTCCCGCCGCATCGACCTGCACGGGCAAGTTCAGAATGACGGCATCCTCCGGAAGGTGTGCGACTTGATGGAGAATGTCGGCCATCTTGAGACCGCCAAGGTCCTGCACCTCGAGGCGCGGATCGATCTTGCGCAACCGTTCTGTCCAATCAGAAATTCTCGCTCGTTCGAGCGGAGACGCGCCGTACACGAGAGCAACCCGATTTGTCCCAGGAAGGATCGTCTTCAACAGGTTCACGGTTGACGGCAGCGTGTCTTCGAAGGCAACGCCGGATATCCCTGGCAGGGTTTGACTGATATCGATCGTCAGCGTTCCCATTTCCCCATAGAGCATGGGGACACCAGCCCACGGCTCGCCTCTGCCACGCGCGAGGAAGTCAACCACGTCCTGCCCCACCAAGACGAGAAGCTCGATCTCCTGGTCCCGGTATTTCAGGCGCAGCCAACTCCGGACGTCTTCGATGTAGGAACCGCGTTCGAAGCGGGGCGTATCGAGGAATTCCTGGAAGACCACAACAGCTGGATTTTCTGCCTGGATGCTCTCTTGAATCCCTCGGACGATGTCTTGAAGCCACAACTGCGTCGGGTCGTCACCAGCCAGGATCAGGACCGCCTGCTGTTCGCCCTCGACGGCGGGTTGAGGCACTTGTGGCAGAGTCGCCACGGATGGTCGTGGGACCGATCCCACCGGCGCGCTCAAAGCCATGAGCATGAGGGCTGCCAGAACCATGATCTCTTTCAGGCTGAGTATATGCGGTCATCAGCCCTGCTTCATTCCTTACGACGACTGCGCCACAATGGCTAGCATCCTTTGTGCAAGCAGACGGGTATGCCGCGATTTCGACTGGCTTTCGCTGTCTCACTTGGATTGGTTCTGATCTCTGTCGGGCAAATTCACGCTCAGCAGGCCGATCAGCCGTCCCCAGCCCCGCAGAAACCACCTCAGGACCCTGCCGAGGGTGAGCTGACCGTTGAGGAGGTTGCCGGCCGACTGGTCGTCTCCGGCGGAACCGTCGTCGTCACGGGCGACCGTGACCAGCCGCCCGGCGACTCGTCTGTCGCGACCAAGCTGGACACACCCCTGCTCGAAACGCCCAGAAGCATCAGCATCATCGATCGCGCGATGCTCGACGATCTTGGCGCGATTAGCCTGACGCATGTGCACGATTACGCGGTTGGCGTCACCCTGCTTGACGAGCGAGGCCCTGCATTCGCGCGCGGATTTCCTGTCGACTTCTATGATCTGCGTCGGGACGGACTGCGGACGTACTCATGGAGTGTGCGGGAGACGGTCGCCCTCGATCGCGTTCAGTATCTCCGAGGACCTTCGTCGGTCTTGTACGGCGACGGAAGCCCGGGCGCCTTGATCAACATGGTCCTGAAGAAGCCGCTGCCGGTCCCGCGTTACGAGATTGGCGTGAGCGGCGGCGGGCTTGGATTCGGCCGGCTCACGGCCGACCTCACGGGACCACTCACCGAGTCTCGTCGCGTTCGGTACCGGGTCGTGGCCGCCACCGAATGGCTGGAAAACGGCTTCGACAACGGCGAACGACGAATGACGCTCTTTCCAACGTTTGCCGTCGATGTCGGAACCCGCGGCACCCTCACAGTCGACACCGAATGGTACGACCAGAAAGGTCGTAACTACCGTCACGTGGTTCCGGCAACACCCGAGGCCCAGAACGGTGACTTCTCCGTATTTCCCTGGGACCTGAGTATCAATTCACCCGACTACGGCTGGACGGGCGGAAACGTCTCGCCGGGGGTGAGGCTCGACCTTGCGCTGAGCCAGAAGGCGACCCTGCACACGGCCGTGCGATATACGAAGATCGATGGCGACATCGACGTTCAGGCGCTGGCTGCGCTTGCGCCCGATAACCGGACGGCCATTCGGTTCCAGTACCACGAAGTCAGCACGTGGCACGAATACCAGTCCGATACCTTTGCAGCCACCAGCTTTCGGACCGGCCGTCTCGACCATCGCCTCGTGACCGGCGTCGAGGGTGGCCTCAGCACGGCCGACAGTGAGATTGGTGTCGGAGGCGCCTCACCGCTGGACATCTTCAACCCGGTCTATCCGCCTCAGCCGGAGCCGACACCAATCCAAACCCGCTACGACGTGTCACGGTTGGGCCTGTATGCCCTCGATCAAATCAGGTTCGGCAACCGTGTGATCGTGAGTCCCGCCGTGCGATGGAGCCATCTTGAGGTTGAGAATCGAGTTCCGACGCTTGGAGAACAGCGTTCGAGTTCAGATGTGGGATCGCCCAGCCTTGGCCTGGTGGTGCTCCCCCGCTCGTGGCTATCCGTGTACGCGAACGTCGCTCGTGGATTCGAGCCGCCGACGCCCGGCCAGTATTTGGAAGACGGTCGTGCACCCGAACCCGCAGAACACGCTTTTGTCGAGGGCGGGGTCAAGGCTGATCTTCTCAACCAGCGACTCAGCGTCACCGGTGCGGGGTACCACATTCGCCGGACGAACGTCCCAGAGGCCGACGTCCGCGGCTTTTATCGACAAATCGGTGAAGGCAAGAGCCATGGGCTGGAACTCGAACTGGTTGGCAGTCTTGCGAGAGGACTGGGAATTCGCGCCGGCTATGCGTGGACGAGCACGGAGATTACGCGCGACACGAGCGGATTTGTCGGCCGGGAACTTCCCAATGCTCCCCGGCACAAAACGGATCTGTGGATTCGGTACCGTTTGCCACACCTGCAGCCACGGAGCCTGATGATTGCCGCCGGCTTGATCCAGGTTACAGATCGTTTCACCGCCCGTGACAACCTCGTCATAGCCCCTGGGTATGCTCGCGCCGATCTGAGTGCCTCGTACGAGCTCACACCACGACTCGTGCTGGGCCTCATCGCGCAAAACATTACCGATCGTCGTTACGTCACGTCGGGCAACGGCGCCGTGTTCTTTGCGGGCCAGCCGCGCCGCCTGACGGTACAGCTGACATCTGCGTTTTAGTGCGGCGGGTCTAAAGACTCGCCGCTACATGGGCGAGCGCCGGTGACGCGCAGTGTCATATGTAGAGGCGGGTCTTTAGACCCGCCGGTGACCCGCAGTATCTATATGTAGGACGGACCGGCACTCGGCCAGTCGTGTCACCAAGGTGGAATAGATCGGCTCCCTCCGAACCGCGTAGATTCGGTTGCAGCGCGCCAACACGACGTTGGCCGAAGGCAGGTAGGAGCAGGTCTATGGCGTACAGCACGCTCGTTCAACTTTCGGAACGCACGTCCCGCATCCCCATGGCCCGGCCTCGCGAGATTACACCGGTGGGAGAAAGTCCGGCCTTCAAGTCAATTCTGGACAAGGTCGAGCAGGTGGCACGCACGGATGCCACCGTGTTGCTGTTGGGAGAGACGGGAACCGGCAAAGGGCTGATGGCACGCGCCATTCACGAGCACAGCGCGCGACCGCGTGGGCGATTCCTCAGCGTCGACTGTGCGTCGCTGCCGCCAACGCTCCTCGAAAGCGAGCTGTTTGGACGGGAACGGGGCGCCTACACCGACGCCAGCACCCCGCAGGCGGGCCGCTTCGAGCTGGCTCACGGCGGCACGATCTTCCTGGATGAAATTGGTGAGCTCCCGCTCGATGTGCAGGCAAAGCTGCTACGCGTGCTTCAGGAAGGGACCGTCGAACGACTCGGTTCACCACGCACGATCAACGTCGACGTGCGTGTCATTGCTGCAACCAATCGAGACATCCATCAGGACGTGGAACAAGGACGATTCCGCCGCGATCTCTTCTATCGACTCAACGTGTTCCCGATTTCGATACCGCCCCTGCGGGCCAGGCTTGGAGACGTCGACGTTTTGATCCGGTTCTTTGTCGATCAGCTCTCGAGCCGCTACGGCAAGCGCATTCACACGATCCACCAGGATGTCGTCGCGCAATGCCGTCGGTACAGCTGGCCGGGCAACATTCGTGAACTGGAGCACGTGATCGAGCGCGCGATCATTACCACGACTGATGGGGTGCTTCGACTGGTTGAGTCACTCGGTTCCTTACACGTCGGCTGCATGGACAACCACGAGGCAACCCGGCTCATAGACGTCGAGCGGTTGCACATTCAGCGGATCCTCCGGAGTACCGGCGGACGGATTGAAGGGCGCGAGGGAGCGGCTGTCGCCCTGGGTCTGCACCCCAGCACGTTGCGAAGCCGCATGAGCAAGCTCGGGATCAGTCGCCAGGTCAGTCTCTAGGTTCTGACGCCCTCGGGATTTGAGATTCGGATTCGGGTTTGGGGACCAGGTCATTCTTCCTTGGTGCCCTTGTCCCCCGAAGCCAGACGTTCCTGCCTCAGCGCTGCCGCGCCAAGGAGTCCGCCCATCCCCATTGATTCGACGGCGCTGCTCGGTACGAGCATCAGCGCCCCCTTTTCCTTCAACCCTTCATACAGCATGTTCATGGCGCGTAAGTGCAGCGCTGTCGGATTTTCGTGATAGGCCTTGGCCGCCTCTCGAAAGGAGTTGGCGATCTCCATCTCGGCCTGTCCCCGAGGCCTCACCCCCACGCGCTGCCGTCGCTTACGCTCCGGATCTTGGGCTGGGCGTCGGTGCTGCTTGAGTCAGCAATCCGCCCGGAGCCTCACCCCCGGGAGTTGCGGGGTTGGGGATTCGGGATTCGGGGCCCGAAAGCCTCGGCATGATCGACGACCCACTGGCGAAACGTGCGTGCCGGCGATCCGACGATGTCGGCTACGGTAGCGGTCACGAGCGCCGGGCGTCCGATCGTCGCACCCCATGCGGCAAGCAGCATATCCACGATCGGGCCAGGCCAACGACCTGCCGTTTCACGCCGGAACTCTTCCGGCGACTGTTCCTGAAACCGGATCCGGCGCCCGATGCCGTCACCGATGATGCTCACCTGCTCGGCCTGACTCAGCGACTCTGGGCCCGTGAGAACGTAGTCTCCTGCGGCGTGTCCGTCCGCGCATAGTGCACGGGTGGCCACGGCCGCGATGTCGCGCTCATCGATCGGTGCCGTTTCGGCGGCGCCGTAGGGCCACCGGACGACATTGCCGTCTCGGATCAGGGGCGCCCACCAGAGACGCGCGTTCGAGGCGAACATCGCCGGCCGGATGATCGTGGACGCGACGCCACTGGTCGCGATCAAGTGCTCGATGTCCGCGTGGAGGACCGCCAAGGGGTTCGGCTGCTGAAAGAACGGGTGCGATGTACGATGCGGAGAGGAGAGAAAGACGACGCGTTGCGCATGCGACGCCAGACGCTCGATGACCGCTGGAGCAGTGGCCGACGGGGCGGTCCAGACGAGAAAGACCGCGCCGACATCCTGCAGGCAGGAGTCCAGCGATTCAGGCAGTGTGAGATCGCCTGCGACGACCTCGACGGCCGCCGGCAACCCCGCCGCATCCGGCCGCCGCGTAAGCGCGCGCACCGGCACACCCGCGCCCAACAGTTGGGCAACCACCGCACGCCCGACCCGGCCAGTGGCTCCCGTCACGAGGACCGGAGGCACGTCGGAGCTGCGGCTCTCGGGATTCGGGGTTGGGGATTCGGGCTTGGGGATTCGGGATTTGGGCATCCGCGTCTCGTAAGATTCTGGATCCGCGTGACGGAATCCGCGCAAATCCGCGTCTCGTGAAACAGCAAGATCCGTTGAGATCCGCGTCATCCGCGTCCCGTGAACCTTGTATCCGCGCCTACGGTTTGCGTGCCGGATCGTAAGTGGGTTTGATGGTCCCGAGTCGCTTCGCGACCTCGAACAGCGTGGGATAGAACTGCACGAACGTATTGTCGACCGCGGTATTTGCCCGGTGGCACGAGTAGCACGTCGCCGTGGCCGGCAGGGGCGCCGCGCTGTCGGTTAGACCACTCCTGGTGCTGAACGAGAAATACGCCCAGCCGCCGTCTGGGAAACGCTGGCGATCCTTGACGGCTGCCTCGATCTGTCTCACTGCTCCTTGGGTGTGGCCCCCGTTGTTGATGGATACGTTCGTCAACGCTTCCCTCAGCTCCAGGATGAACATCGTCCGGTCCGGCCACGTGCCAGAGCGCAGGAACTCGCGGTGCGCCTCGCGCGTCACGAATACGTTGTCGAACATCAGCGGCCGGCCGGCCGCGGCTTCGGCGGGGCCGTAGGTCATCCCGAGTCCCGTCGTCAGAAAGACCCAGTCGCGATAATCGGGCGGACGCTGCAGCTCTCCTGCGCTCGAAAACACTGGAGCGCTCGTACTGCGGTCCTGGGCTCTGGACGGCCCGGTCACGGCAATGGATGCCAACAGCACGGCCAACGCAAGGCTCAAGGATGTTTTCATGGGTGCCACCTATAACACGTTTTCCAACGAAGCCAAAGCGGGTCGCAATCGAAAAATCCGGTCGCACGAAGAAAAGATCCAGGGCGTAGTCTCCCTCGTCGAGACCTTTCCAAATCGCAAAAAACACCCGGTTTTGCGAGCGAAATTGCTTGACTCATGACCACGGTGTCGTCGGATAATGAGTTCTCCCGTGCTGACAACCCAGTTCCTTTTTCCGCGCTCCGAACGCGCGACCGATCCGAGTGGTGTGCAGAGGTAGAGATGAGCAGGAACGACAACGAGCTTGAGAAAACGGCGGACGCAATCACCTCGTCGGCGTCATCGCGGGTTGGAGTGCTGCTCTTGAACTCGCAGCTCAATCCCGTCCACTACAACGCTGAAGCAGCCAACATCCTGGGGTATCCCAAGAAGCGTCAGGAGACTCCCTCGATCGAGGCCGTCCTGCCGCCTGGACGATTCCAACTTTCGGATCTGGGCAAGCCGACCGCACCGTCAATCATTGGATTCAAATCTGGCCGCCGACGTTACCGCTGCCGTGTCTTCATGCTCGACTCCAGCAACGACACCAACAGCCGGCTGCAGCCGCGAATTGTCGTCATGCTCGAGCGGGAACCCCGGCAGCAGGTCGATATCACTCAGTGGGGCAACGAATTTCAGCTCACCGGTCGTGAGCGGGAAACGGTGCAGCTGCTGATGAGGGGCCTGACCAGCAAAGAGATCGCTCAGGAGATGAACATCAGCCCCAATACGGTCAAGAGCTTTCTGAAGCTCGTGATGGCCAAGGTGGGGGTTTCCAATCGCACCGGCCTCGTGGCCCGCGTCTTCGACAAAGCGTCGTAGAACTTACGCAGTCAGAAGTTAGAAGACAGAAGTCAGAATGAGAATTCCAATTCTGACTTCTGACTTCTGTCTTCTGACTCATTCGAGCATCAGAGTCTCCCGATCCTCCTGTGCAATCTCCACCGGATACCTCTCGAGGAGTCGCACGCACGCGTTCCATCGCAGGATGGCTTCGTCATTGTCGGGTGGACGTAGGGGCTCGGCGCGCGCGTAACACGCGAGCGCTTCTTTGAGCGCCAGTACAGCCGCCCGTGTCGATCCGATTGTGTTCTCCCGGAGCAGGGCTTTCGCCTTGCGCTCACAGATAAGGCCACCGTAGTACGCCCTCTCGTACTCGTCGGTGAGCTCCGACCAGACCTCCGTCGCGCGATTCACGCGGCTCAGTTCTCCGGCAAACTGGTCGGTCAGCGCCAGGATCAACCCGATCAAGGCCTCACGATTGCCCGGATCCACACCCAGAATATCGAGGCAGATACTCTCGGCCTCACCGGGCTCACCCAGCAACCGATAGCGTTCCACCTTGGCGAGGGCACCCGGAATCGCCGCCGGTGAGAGAGGCTTGAGCTGGGTCATGACTGAGTCTCCGGCGGGTCTAAAGACCCGCCTCTATGGCTTACTTGCCGGAACGGAACATCCGCAAGACCTTCCTGACCGGATCGTAGAACTGGTCGACGACGCGTTCCTTGAGGGGAATGATGGCATTCTCGGTAATCGTGATGTGCTCGGGACACACCTTCGTGCAACAACGCGTGATATTGCAGTAGCCGACACCAAACTGCCCGCGAAGATCTGCGAGGCGATTGCGGGTATCGAGTGGATGCATTTCGAGCGCCGCCACGTGCACGAGAAAGCGGGGACCAATGAACTCGTCGTGCAGATGATGCTCGCGCAGGATGTGGCAGACATCCTGACACAGATAACACTCGATACACTTGCGAAATTCCTGCACGCGATCCACGTCGTGCTGCGTCATGCGCCAGGTTCCGTCAGGTGCATCCGGCTTCCGCGGCTGAAATGGCGCGATCTTCTTCTTCACCTGGAAATTCCACGAGACGTCCGTCACCAGATCGCGAATCGGCGGAAAGCTCCGCATGGGCTCGACCGAAATTGGCCGATCCAGCCGCAGCTGCTGCAGGCGCGTCATGCACATCAGTCGTGGATGGCCGTTGATCTCCGCCGAACAGGATCCGCACTTGCCGGCTTTGCAGTTCCACCGCACGGCCAGATCGGGCGCCTGGGTGGCCTGAATCTGGTGGACGGCGTCGAGCACCACCATCCCTTCGGTCACCTCGGCGGTGTAGTCGCGGAACTGACCGCCCTTGGCATCGCCTCTCCAGATCTGAAACGTCGCCTGGCTCATTTGTTGTCCTCGATGACCTGCTTCAACTCCGGTGGCAACTCAGCAACCGGCGCACGCTGTACCTCCATCCCGTCCTTCGTCTTGCGGACGATGATGTTGACCTTCGCAAACGCCGCGTCCTTCTCGGGATAGTCCTCCCGAAAATGGGCGCCACGGCTCTCACGGCGCTCGATGGCCGAGCGCGCAACCGCTTCTGAAATTGGCAGCATGTTGCCCAGATCGAGAGCGGTATGCCAGCCCGTGTTGTACTCACGGTTCCCGCACGCGCCGGCTCGGGCGGCTCTCTCTTCGAGCGCGGCCAACCGTGTGAGCGCCTCGCGCATTTCCGATTCCTGACGGACGATCCCAACGAGATCCTGCATCATCGCCTGCAGATCGTGCTGGACCGCAAACGGGTTCTCCCCCGAGCTGCCGCGTTCGAAGGGAGCAAGCGCCCGCCGCGTGGCCGTTTCAACCTGAAACTCGTCGAAACTTGGCGCAGGGTGCGAACGTGCGAATTCCGCGGCGTACTGGCCCGCACGCTGACCGAACACCAGAAGGTCTGACAGCGAGTTACCCCCGAGCCGGTTTGCGCCATGAAGACCTGCAGCGCACTCCCCGGCGGCAAAAAGGCCCGACAGCGTGGACGATTGCGTATCGCCGTCAACCTTGACGCCACCCATCATGTAGTGTGTGGTCGGACCAACCTCCATCGCCTGCGACGTGATGTCGATGTCCGCAAGCTCCTTGAACTGGTGGTACATGCTTGGAAGTTTGCGTTTGATGTACTCGGCAGCGCTGGGAATCTTCTTCTTGATCCAGGCGATGTCCAGATACACGCCGCCGTGCGGACTTCCACGCCCTTCTTTGATCTCCCGAACGATGCACCGGGCCACATGGTCGCGCGTGAGCAGTTCGGGAGGTCGCCGCGCCGACTTGTCGCCCTGCGTGTACCGCCATCCTTCCTCTTCGTTGTCTGCCGTCTGCGCACGATAGGCATCGGGGATGTCGTCGAACATGAAGCGGCGTCCTTCCTTATTGACCAGGATGCCACCTTCGCCGCGCACGCCCTCGGTGACCAGGATCCCCTGGACCCCCGGAGGCCACACCATGCCGGTCGGATGGAACTGAACGAACTCCATGTCCATCAGCTCCGCCCCAGCCTCGTAGGCGAGCGCATGACCGTCAGCCGTGTACTCCCAACTGTTACTGGTGATCCGATACGCGCGTCCGATCCCGCCCGTGGCAAGCACAACGGCGTTCGCACGGAACACCTTGAATCGGCCCCGATCCCTGTCGTAGGCGACTGCGCCGCTCACCCGCCCATCGTCGGTCAGCAGCGTGATGACCGTGCACTCCATATGCACGTCGATGCCACGATGTACGCCGTGGTCCTGAAGCGTCCGAATCATCTCCAGGCCCGTGCGATCGCCCACATGGGCCAGGCGTGGATACCGATGCCCGCCAAAGTTGCGCTGAAGGATCCGCCCATCGCCCGTGCGGTCGAACACGGCGCCCCAGGCTTCGAGCTCGCGCACGCGCGCGGGCGCTTCCTTCGCATGGAGCTCCGCCATACGCCAGTTGTTGACGTACTGACCGCCACGCATCGTGTCGGCAAAGTGGACCCGCCAGGAATCGCGGTCATCGACGTTGGCCAGGGCGGCAGCAATGCCGCCCTCGGCCATGACCGTGTGAGCCTTTCCAAGGAGTGACTTGCAGACGAGACCGACACGGGCACCGCCCGCCGATGCCTCAATCGCGGCGCGGAGTCCCGCACCGCCGGCGCCGACAATGAGCACTTCGTGATTAATGACGGGGAAATCCATCCGAGCGGTCCCTGCCTAAACACTGACCTCGGTGATCCGTGGTGAGTGGTCGTACTATCGGATTCAGAACAGTCTGAAATCCGTCCAGATGCCCATCGAGCACAGGCGAATATACAGATCCGAAAAACCAACCGAGAACAGACTGCCCCACGCCCACACCATGTGCCGACGGTTCAGACAACTCGTGCAGCCGTACGCCTTCGCCCTCATCGGCCGTGCTCCGAGCTCGTCGATACGGCCACCCGTCAGATGTCGCAGGGAATGACAACCGAGCGTATACCCGCCGAGCAGGGTGACGTTGAGCGCAAGCACCAACGTGCCCACGCCTACGCCAAAAGACTGCGTGCCATCCGGTCCTTCGAACCACAGCGCCTTCCACACATCGAACAGCAACACGACGAGAAAGCCCAGCGCGAGGTACAGAAAATAGCGATGGACGTTCTGAAGAATCAGCGGAAACGACTGTTCGCCGCGATACCGGCTGCGAGGCTCACCGACCGTGCACGAGGGTGGATCGGCCCAGAACGCTTTGTAGTACGCCCCCCGGTAGTAGTAGCAGGTCAGGCGAAATCCGCCCGGGGCCCACAGAATGAGAAAGGCTGCCGAATACGGGAGAGCCGCCGGCCACCATGGGATCTGCTCGCCAAACCAGGCGTGCGACGAGGAGCCGAACAGCAGTGGGGAATAGAACGGAGACAAGTACGGGCCGATCTCGTAATGCGCGTTCTGGAACGCGGCCCACGTCGAATAGACGATGAACGCAGAAAGTCCGAGGAACGTGGCAGCAGGTTGCACCCACCACCCATCCCGGCGGGCTGTCTCTCCGAAACGCCGCGGCGAGGAATACACCTGCACGAAAGCCATGTTCGCTCGTGAGGAAACTCGTCGAATTTCCGCAGTAGACGGGTCAGACCATAGCCGAAGCCGTTTTCAATAGTCAAATAGAGGATGGAACGTTGAGGAGAGAACCGAGGAACGGAAAAGAGGAAAGGAACCTTAGAACCCTGGAACCCGAGAACCCTGGAACCCTTACAGTGCCATTAACCAATCCCAGGACGGCGCCGCACACAACAGGGTCATGATGCGCATGGCGGCACCAGCCAGCAGGTTGCTGAGCGTTTCGGCCGAGTCGGATCTCTCGCCGATCTTGACCGCCGGAATCCCTCCGACAATGGAATAGGCTTCGGTGTCCCTGGTCACCACAGCGCCCGCGGCCACGACGGTCCCCCGGCGGACTTTGACACCCGGCAGTACCACCGATCCGGCGCACAACCACACATCGTCTTCGATCACGACTTTGGCTCTCGTCTTTCCTTGATCGGCAATGTTGATGCTGCGTTCGCGCCAGTTATGGTTCTGCGAGTAGATCGTGACGAATGGTCCGAGCATGACATTACGTCCGATGTCGACACCCCCTCCAGCATGGATGAAGCAGTACCGATTCGCACCCGTATCGTCACCGATCGTGATCTTCTCGGGATGCTCGAACCAGCTGCCCCTGTCGAGCCTGACGTTCTTGCCCATCTTCCCGAAGGGCAGCCATCGTCGGCGAATAATGGCCCCCATTCGTCCGGGCGCCGCCAGGATCAAGGTATAGGACCACTGGCGGAATTCCGATTTCAGGACACGGAGGCGCTTGAGAACGAACCAAGGGATTCGGGGCTCGTTGAAGAAACCGAAAATAGTCTTCCCCATTGTCATTCCTATTGACCAGGGTTGCGCCAAATTCAGGACGTGCCGTGTCCCGGAAAGATTCAAACCGTATGCCGCGCCGTACTTACGATTTTCGGAGACGAAACCGCGAGGGCTCCCGGCCCGTCCATCGTTAGTCCACCCTGGGGAAACAAGATGTTTTCCGTCAGGAAGACTGAATAGGGTTCCAAGGTTCTACGGTTCAGAACTCCAGAACGTTGGAACCGTAGAACCTTGGAACCCTAGAACCGTAGAACCCTGAAGAATGTGAGAATGCTGGCGTGGGCGAGCGCAAGGGGGACCATGAACTGCTGGTGGTGGACGGTCGCGAGGTCCCGGTCTCGAACCCGCACAAGGTACTGTTTCCGCAGGCCCGACACACCAAACTGGATCTGGTCCGTTATTACCTGGCAGTCGCGGACGGGGCGCTGCGCGGATCGGGCGGGCGGCCGAATGTTCTCGTGCGCTACCCCAACGGGATCGAGGACGAGTTTTTCTACCAGAAACGGGCACCGCAGTCCCGGCCGCCATGGATTGAAGTGGTGTCGCTCCGGTTCCCTTCGGGGCGGAGCGCCGAAGAGGTCGTGCCGCGCGACGCCGCTGCGCTCGCCTGGATGGCCAATCTCGCTTGCCTCGAGCTCCATCCGCATGCAGTGCGGGCAGAGGATCTCGATCATCCGGATGAGCTGCGGGTGGATCTCGACCCCGTGCCCGGCGTGATGTGGCCACAACTTCGAGCGGTCGCGCGCGTGGTTCAGGCCACCCTGCACGATTTCGGTCTGGTCGGATGGCCCAAGACCTCTGGTTCGCGCGGCATTCACGTGTCGGTACGGATCGAACGGCTCTGGAAATTTGACGAGGTGCGCCGCGCCGCTCTGGCGCTCGCGCGCGAGGTCGAACGGCGTGCGCCGGCCTTGGCCACCAGCAAGTGGTGGAAGGAAGAGCGACACGGCGTGTTCCTCGACTACAACCAGAACGCCAAAGATCGAACTGTCGCTGGAGCGTACTCCGTCCGTCCCACACCCGATGCCCGCGTCTCGGCTCCATTGACATGGGACGAAATCGACGCGGCCGATCCGGCCGACTTCACGCTTGCCTCGATGCCAGCTCGGTTCGCTCACGTGGGTGATCGCCATGAGGGAATCGATCGACAGCCCTGTTCGCTGGCCGGCCTGATCGACCTGTCGGAACGTCACGAGCGCGAAGGGCTGGGTGATGCACCCTGGCCGCCGCAGTACAAGAAGCAGCCGCAGGAACCTCCGCGCGTTCAACCGTCACGAAGAAGAGTCACCAAGCATCCACTGATCGAGATTGGACGTGCGCAGCGGAAAGAAGATGCGCTGGCCGGCCTCGAGCGCTGGCGCGGTCGTCACCCCGATGTCGTGGGATATCTCGAACCGGCCGACATCCTCGTCGATTCAATGCGTGGGCGGTTTCGTACGTGGACGCGCATCCGCGTGAATCTTCAGCACGTCCCGGTGGAGCTGCGGCCGTCGCAGGAACGTCTCGACCCGGACGATGGCCTGGCGGCCGCGGGATGGGTCAAGCAAGAGGAGTGGCAGCGCCGAAAACCTTCTCGAGCTCGTAAGCCTGAATGACCTCGAGTTGGTCGTAGCGACAGTCCAGGGGCGCTTTATCCGGGCGCCATCGAAGAAACACGGCGGCATGCCGAAATCGTCGCCCCTGCAGATGGTCGTACTTCACTTCGCAGACGCGCTCCACCCGCAGTGCCTCCCACGAGAGATCCTTCCCGGCACTCCACCGACTTTGGCCGCCAGGCATCCGTGTCATCTCGCCGCTCACCTCGGCCCACTCGCGCCACGGGTGCCCGTCGAGCGCGTTCTTGCGCAGCGGTGCCAGCTCCCGGACCAGATCCTTGCGCATCGACATGGTAAAAGACGATGTCACGCCGACGTGTTGGAGGGCTCCGCTCTCATCATAGAGACCAAGCAACAGTGAGCCCACGGCGTCGGTTCCGGTCTTGTGCCAGCGGAACCCCGCCACCACACAGTCTGCCGTGCGCGCGTGCTTGACCTTGATCATCGCGCGCTTGCCCGGCTGGTAGATCCCGTCGGCAGGTTTCGCGATCACACCATCGAGTCCCGCACCTTCGAAGCGCTGGAGCCACTCGGCAGCCACGGCGCGATCGCGCGTCATGGGCGTCAGATGAATCGGACGATCGATGGACCTGAACATCCGCTCCAGTTGCGAACGCCGTTCCCGTTGCGGAACGCCGCGCAGATCCTGTCCGTTCACTGCCAGCAGGTCAAAGGCAACGAAGCTTGCTGGTGTCTCTTGCGCGAGCTTGTTGACGCGCGACGCGGCCGGATGCAACCGCATCTGCAGCGCATCGAAGTCGAGTCCGTTGAGCCCCGCAATCACGATCTCGCCATCGATCACGCAGTCAGCCGGCAGCTTGTCCAGAAACGCCTGATGTAATTCCGGGAAATAGCGGTCGAGCGGCCGGAGATCGCGGCTCTGGATGAACACGTCCGACCCGCGGAAGACAATCGCCCGAAAGCCATCCCACTTGGGCTCATAGAGCATGTCCCCGGCATCGGGCAGCTCCTCGGCCAGCTTGGCGAGCATCGGCTCAATGGGCGGCGCGATGGCGAAGTCGGCCACGGTTACTTCTGCGTTCCGATCCCGATTTCGCGGAAGCGTTCGAGCGTTTCGCTCTGGCCGAAATCTTCGAGTTCGAACAACTGACGCAGCTCGATCTCGCCATCCCGTCCTTCGCCGGCTGGGTTTGGAAAGCGCGTGGCCCATTCCAACGCCTCCTCCCTCGACTTCACTTGGATGAGCGTATAGCCCGCAATGAGCTCCTTCGTTTCAGCAAACGGTCCGTCAACAATGACGCGCTTGCCGCCCGAGTATCTGATCCGCACGCCTTTCGAGCTGGGTTGAAGCCCTGAGCCATCGAGAAGCACGCCGGCCTTGACGAGTTCCTCGTGGTAGGTCGCCATGGCCGAGAGGAGCTCTTCTCCGGGCATCACGCCCGCTTCGCTGTCTTTGGTTGCCTTGACGATCATCATGAATCGCATGTGGGTCCTCCTTCATATCGGCGGGCTACCGCTGTTCTACGTTGACGTCGAACGAGGGAGGGCGAGATCGACAGACGGGTGGCCGCCGGCTGATCACGGATCGCGGATGAACGCGGATACACGCGGATCGCGAGCGACCGGCTGCGGCTGGCCGCACTCAACAGGGGTCAACTCGTCAATCCGCGTAGATCCGCGTCCCGTGGTTCGGATTACGTCTGCGCCGTCCGCCAGCCGGTCGCGTAAGAGGTCCGTGCAACTTCCGAATATGGGACCGGGCTGACGATGGCGCGGATTTCAGCCTGCGTGTGACGTTCGACGACAGGCTTCAACGATCCGCCACCTTCCTCGCCCCAGACAAGCGTGACCTCAGTGCCCGGCTCGGCGTGCTCGACATCGACCACGGCCAGCGAGAGCATCGACCCTTCGTTCCCGCTGTAGCCGGAAAACGTGGACACTCCAACGATCTTGCCGTTCTTCAGCAGCTTGTCATACGGCCACGTGGCATAGTTGGACAACGGAAGATCGATGTACTTGGCCGCGCGTCCTTTCTTGAAGATCGTCCCAAACGCCCGCGCGACATCGTCGCCGTTCCAGGCCAGCGTCATCTTCTTCCGTTTCGGGTGGTTGGCCATTTTTTCAAGGGCCGCCCGGCCAATGAAATCGTGGTCGAATTTGACGTGCGGTCCATAGCCGAGGTCGTACGGCGTGAAGTAGTAGTCCGCGATACTGTTGGCATAGTAGCTGCCGCCAAGCGAACCCGTCGCTTCATACCCATTCGCCGGCAGCCACTGCCGGTAGGACTTCATCTGGTCGCCCGTAAAGATCGCCGGAAGCGGACAGGGAATCCATCCTGATTCCAGAGTATTGGTCGCATAGGCTCTCGAGCCGACTTGCCGAAGTCCGAATTCCCGGCCGGCCTGAACGAGCGCGGCCCTGACGTCTTCGCCGTCCTTCGAAGGACCAAACAGCTCGAGTCCCGGAACGCCCGACATCCCATGGTGTAGAGCCCGGACTTTGCGTCCTGCGATCGTGACCTCGCCCATGTTGAAGAATTTGATTTTGGGCAGCGGGCCGCCCGTCGCCTTTTCGAGCACCTTGAGAGCCGTTGGTCCCTGCACCTGAAAGCGATAGAGCTTTCGGCCAGCCGGGTTGACGGCGCTTCGCTCATCGCGTTCGACCTTGACCTTGTATCCGCCGGTCTCCGCGTGAAACTGAACCCAATTCATCACCGACGGACGGCCGACGAGGCTCACGCTGTTCTCAGCGAGCCCGAAGAGGATCGCATCGCCAATCACGTAGCCGTCATGACTGCAGGCCACGAACTGCTTGGCTTTGTTCACGCCAAAATTGCCGAAGCTGTTGACGCCCAGCCCTGAAAGCAGCTTGATGACGTCGGGACCCTCGAAATAGACGTCCGTCATGTGGTGAGACTGGTCGAACAGTGCCGACGTGTCACGCCATGCATGTTGCTCGTCGCGCCAGTTTGTGAACTCGCTCGGAACCTTCGGATAGACGTACGGCCCTATCTTCGAATTCCGCAACAGCTCGATTGGACTGCTGACGGTTTTGAGCAGATCTTCAAGACTTTGCTGACTCATGGGT
>DATBJG010000435.1:0-5825 GCA_036556585.1 Vicinamibacterales bacterium | reverse complement strand
GGATGCAACGCCTCTTGTGTGTACTGCAATTGCCCCCAGCGTCCCGATCCGCGCGCAGATCTTGCCAGCCATGTCGGCGTCTTGGAGGAACTCGCACGACTTGGAGCGGCGCGAATCAAATTCCTCGGCGGGGAGCCACTGCTGCATCCGGATGTCGGTCCGTTGGTGAGCAAGGTCAAGGAGCTCGGAATGCGTGCTGCCATGGTGACCAACGGGTTTCTGGTCCCTCGTCACATGGCCATCATCAGAGCGCTTGATGAGCTGATTATTTCGATAGACGGCAACGAGGCCGCTCACGACGCCCAGCGCGGAGCAGGAACCTGGAAAAAGGTGATGGCCGCCATCGACGCCTGCGCAGAGGCGGGGGTCGACTTCTTTCTGAGCGCAGTGGTGACGCGCCAGACCACTGATCAGATCGATTGGTTGATTGAAACTGCGCGGCGCTATGGCGTCAGCGTCAACTTTCAGATCCCGCAGTTCAACCCTGAGATGTACGGACCGGATGCGCGCACGTGGATGCCGGAGCCCGACGCAATACGGAGTGTCGTGTCGCGCATCATCGCGGCCAAAGAGAGCGGTGCGCCGGTGCTCTTCACATCTCACTCGTATCGCCGGACGCTGGAGTGGCCGGATTTTGCCCGCGAGCGGATCGAACGCCCGGGTGAGCGGTCACCATGCACCGCTGGCCGCTATTTTCTTCAGGTAGAACCGAACGGCGATATTTACCCGTGCGTGCTTCAGATTGGCAGTTTCAAGCCGAAGAACGTGTTTACCGACGGTGTCGAAGCTGCGTGGCGTCATGCATCGTGTCATTCCTGTTTTGACTGCTACAACACGTGGCTCAACGAGAATCGCGGCGTTTTCGATCTTCATCCGGCCGTGCTTTGGAACTTCTGGAGTGGTTACTTGAAGGAAGCGAGTTTACGGTTATCTGAATGATCATCAAGAAGGCTGCGTTAATCAGTCTTCTGACACGGCTCGAACCAGGGCATTGCAGTGGCAGTCTCGACGACCGAGAGTCCCTTTGTTGTGCGCCGACGCGGGTACATAGGCTTGCTGGGGTGCTGCGGGCGTGGAATTGTCCCCACCTACCCCGGGAGATTTCCCGTCGTAACCTCATCGAGGCGGCCACGGTGAACGCGGTACAACGTGGAGTCGCGGCGCTTGTTTTGCATCGGGGACCTGTAGCCTCGGGACGGAGGGACCATGACCGTCAGTGCCTCGCAATCCTCGTTTGCCACCACGTATCTCGGGCTCAAGCTTGCGCATCCCTTCATGCTCGGCGCCTCGCCGCTGACGACTCACCTCGACAATGTTCGCCGTCTCGAAGATGCGGGCTGTGCGGGCATCTGCATGCATTCGTTGTTTGAGGAACAGATTGCCGAGGTTGCCTCGGGCGGCGTCCCGCATTTGTTCCATCCGCTGCCACAGATAGCCGTGAAGCGTTTCGGGTTTGAGATCCCCGAGCGATACCCGCTCTGGCCCGATGAATACCTGGAGCAGATCCGACGAATCAAGGGAGCCGTGACCGTTCCGGTCATCGCGTCATTGAACGGCGTCAGCGCCGACGGGTGGCTGAAGTACGCGTCACTGATCGAGCAGGCGGGCGCCGACGCGCTCGAGCTGAATGCCTACTATCTGGCGACGAGCCGTCAGGATTCGCCGTCCCGCATCGAGCGGCACGTCTGTGCGCTCGTGCGAAAATTGAAGACACGGATTAGAATCCCCCTGGCCGTCAAGCTCATGCCGTTCTACACGGCTTTTGCGAGCCTGGCCGGACGACTGGAGGCCGCGGGGGCCGATGGACTGGTATTGTTCAACCGGCTCTATCAGTCGGATCTCGATGTCGAGACGATGGTATTGCGATCGAACCTCCGGTTGTCCACCAGTGCCGAGTTGCTGTTGAGACTCCACTGGCTGGCGGTTCTCTCAGGACGCATCAAGCCATCGCTCGCAGTGACGGGGGGAGTGCACACCGTCTTGGATGCCGTCAAAGCGTTGATGAGCGGGGCACATGCGGTCCAGATGGTCTCGGCCATTCTCCAGCAGGGTCCGCAACATTTCAGTCACATCCTGCAAGGGGTTCGCGACTGGATGGCCCGGCACGAGTACGATTCAATCGACTCGTTTCGCGGACGCTTGAGCCTGAGTCAGTGCCCCACTTTGCACTTTGAGCGGCTGAATTACCTGCGCGTCCTGCAGACATGGCCGGACGCCGTTCAGGTTCAGGATCCCGCGGTGACGACCTCAGTGTGAGCTGCCGTCTCAACGTGCTGTCGCCATCAAACCGATGAGCGACAAACGCATCGCCTACTTTTCCATGGAAATCGGCGTGGAGCCGACGATGCCGACGTATGCCGGGGGACTTGGCATCCTGGCCGGCGACACGATTCGGGGCGCCGCCGATCTTGCGTTGCCCATGGTGGCAGTCACACTGGTTCACCGCAAGGGGTACTTCTTTCAACGTCTGGATCGACAGGGTCATCAGACCGAGGAACCCGCGGAATGGGTGATCGGGGATTTTCTCACCGAACTGCCCGAACGCGTGGCGGTACCGATCGAAGGCTGCGAGATCCAGCTTCGGTGCTGGCTGCGTGAGGTCGTCGGCCGCAATGGTTTCAAGGTCCCGGTGTATTTTCTGGATGCCGATCTCCCCGAAAACCCGGCTTGGCAGCGAACGCTCACTGACTCTCTCTACGGCGGAGACTCGAAGTATCGACTGTGCCAGGAGGCTATTCTCGGGATTGGCGGGATTCGAATGTTGCGGGCGCTCGGTCACACACGTCTCGAGCGCTTTCACATGAACGAAGGCCATTCAAGCCTGGTCACGTTGGAGTTGCTGCAGGAGCGCCTGCGTGCTTCCGGTCGGACAACCATCGCGGACGAGGACGTGCAGGCCGTTCGCCGCATGTGCGTCTTTACCACACACACGCCGGTGGCCGCCGGGCACGACAGATTCCCGATGGATCTCGCGACGCAGGTGCTCGGTGACTATCCGCTCGCTGCACTCAAGCATCTCTGCTGCTACGACGGCGCGATGAACCTGACTTATCTTGCGCTGCGAACCAGCTATTTCGTAAACGGGGTCTCGATGGAGCATGGTGAGGTGTCGAGACATCTCTTCGCCGAGCATCAGATCGACGCCATCACCAACGGAGTGCATGCGGCCACCTGGGTGTGTCCTGAGTTCGAGGCGTTGTTCGATCGCCGGATTCCGTCCTGGCGCAGGGACAGCTTCAGCCTCCGGTACGTGCTGAGCGCACCGAGTCATGAGATCTGGATGGCTCACGTTGGGGCGAAACGGCGGCTTATCGAGTACGTCAACCGTGAAGTGAACGCCGGTCTGGATGTCGATGCATTGACGCTTGGCTTTGCGCGCCGCGCCACGGCGTACAAAAGGCCCGATCTGTTGTTCCACGATCGGGGGCGGCTGCGCGCACTCGCGGCGAATGGAGCCGGGCTGCAGGTGATATTCGCGGGTAAGGCGCACCCCGGGGATCAAGAGGGCAAGGCGCTCATCGAACGAGTGTTCGCGGTCCAGCACGAGGTTGCGCCGGTCCGGGTGGCTTACCTCGAGAACTACGACATGACCTTGGCGCGGCTGATCACAGCCGGTGTCGATGTCTGGCTCAACACGCCCGAGCCGCCTTTCGAGGCCTCTGGCACGAGTGGCATGAAGGCGGCGCTCAATGGAGTACCCAGTCTGAGCGTATTGGACGGGTGGTGGCTTGAGGGGCACATCGAAGGGGTGACTGGCTGGGCTATTGGCGATCACCTCAGGGGTGCCGGACCGCGAGATCGGTCAATTGATGCCACCTCCATCTACGACAAGCTCGAACAGACGATCATGCCGACGTTCTATCGCGACCAGGCGCGGTTTGTCGACATCATGCGCCATACGATTGCGCTCAACGGGTCGTTCTTCACGGCCGAGCGGATGCTCTATGAGTACATGTTGAAGGCGTGGGGGCTCACTCTCAGCACGCTGCAGTGAGGGGGCACCTTCCCGAGCGATCGCGCTCGATTCACGTCAGCGGTGACGTGACGCGCCCAGGGCTTGTGCCTCTCGAGCTCTCGTCACGTTCCCGATCCGTCAAATCGTCGGTTCGGGCCGGGAAGTGCCCCGACGGATGGTTCACAGGCAAAGGTCGAGCCAATGGCGGTGGCGCTCGGCCGGTCTTCAGATTTCAACAAAAAAGGCCAATCGGCTGGTGGTTGAGAGCTGACAGAAGGAATGGGAGTGGTTGAAAATGACCATCTCGGCGCGAAGTTTTCCGCGATTGGGCAGCACGCCTTTTCAGCGCCGATGCGCTGTATGGTATTGTCGCGTCGCTGGTTCACGCGCTCGGGATTTCCGCGCCGGCGATCTGAATGGGCATCAGGAAGGGTTGGACAGGTCGGGTATACGAAGACTTCGAAGTAGGGGATGTGTACGAGCATCCGCTGGGACGCACGGTATCGTCTGCGGACAATACCTGGTTCACGCTCTTGACGCTCAACACCAACCCGATCCATTTCGATCACCATTACGCATCAAAGACCGAGTTCGGCAAGCCGCTGGTCAATTCGTGTCTCACACTGGCCATCGTCACCGGTCAGTCGGTGATTGACCTCTCACAAAACGCGTTGGCCAATCTCGGATGGGACGAGGTTCGGATGCCGCATCCGGTGTTTGAGGGCGACACGCTCTATGCCAAAAGCGAAGTGCTGGAGACTCGCGAGTCCAAGTCACGTCCGGCTGTTGGCATCGTCCGCGTGAAAACGACCGGGCTGAATCAGGACGGGACCGTCGTGCTGGAGTTCAAACGGACATTCATGGTGTTCAGGCGGGATTACAGGCCGGGCGAGACTCGGGATTAGGGATTCGGGATTCGTGCCTTTTTGTTTGCGTCGGTTCGCATGACTGCGTTAGCATTCGCGCGGATTGTTTTTGGGTTTTGAGTTCTCAGTCGTCAGAATCTGGCCACTGGCCACTTACCACTGAGCACTCCAAGGAGGGCCTGATGCGACGATTCCTCGTTTTTGCAGCGGCTGTGTTGTTGGTCGCTTGGGCGGCGTCGGCTGGGTACGCGCAGATGAAGATCGCGACGCCCGAGGATTACGACAAAACCATGAAAGCGATCGGTGGCGCGATGGGGGCTACCAACAAGGCCATCGCGTCGGGCTCTCTTGCAGACGCCAAGACGTCTCTGGCGACCGCACGCTCGAACATGATGGCGGTTCAGGCGTTCTGGATGGAGAGAAAGAAGGACGATCCGGCGATGATCGCCAAGGACGCGTTGGCGAGAATGGATGCAGCGGACAAAGCTCTGTCAGGTACTGATGCGGCCGCGGCGGGGATGGCGGTAAAGGAGATCTTCGGCACCTGCCAGGCGTGCCACATGAAATACCGCGATCCGGATCCAAATACGCCCAAGTCGTTCATCTTCAAGCCTGGGGTGCTCTAGAGTTTTCAGTTTTCAGTAGTCAGTTTTCAGTTGTCAGTTGTGGTTGGCTAACACTCTGACAACTGATGACTGACAACTGATAACTCCCCTCAGAATTCCTCCTCGAAAAACTCAAACGGACCACGCGAGCCGGTAGTATGCCGCTGGTTTTCCAGATCGCGCAGCTCGGTACGGCGAATCTTGCCGGAGACGGTCTTCGGAAGATCGGCAAACTCGAGCCGGCGAATCCGTTTGTACGGCGACAGCGCCTCACGAGCATACGCAAAAATTCTGCGCGCGAGTTCTCGTGACGGCTGATGGCCCGCCGCAAGGACGATGAACGCCTTCGGAACGGTGTGACGCAGGCTATCCGGGCTTGGCACGACCGCCGCTTCGGCA